>CALANM010000062.1 GCA_937926065.1 uncultured Microbacterium sp. | reverse complement strand
CGGCGCCCTCACGGCAAGAGGCCCCCGGTTCGTCCGGGGGCCTCTTTCGCGCAGTGCGGCGCCTACTGCAGGTGCTTCTGAGCGGCCTCGTAGATCGCGTCGGCGAACTCGGTGGCCGCCGCCTCGTCGAAGGCGCCGTCGGCTCCGGCCATGAACGACTGGATCATCGCCTCACGGCCCTCATCGCCGACGTACAGCATCGCCTGGCCCATCGCGACGATGTCCTCGTCGGTGAAGAACTCGTCGATCATGTCCTCGCTCAGGCCCGAGTCCATGCTGGCGAACAGCTCGATGAACGCGGGGCGCGCCTCGGCGACGAACGCCGCCTCGTCGTAGTCGGCCGAGACCTCGCCGTCGCTGTCGCCGAGATCGATGCCGGTCTCTTCCTCGATCATGTCGGTGATCTCGGGCGCCAGCTGGCCGTCGGACGTGACCGCCGTCGACACGAACGCGAACGCGATCGAGACGACGAGAGCGACCGACCACACGATGCCGCCGATGACCGACAGCACGAGGGCCGTGATGCCGAGGGGCTTGCCGCCCTGCTTCCGGCTCACGAGCGCGATGATCGACACGACGAACGCCGCGAGCAGCAGCAGACCGCCGATGACGACCGAGACGAGGGAGCCCCAGCCGAGCGGGATGAAGCCGACGAGCGACAGCAGCAGCCCGGCGATCGCGAGGCCGAGCGAGACCCAGGCGACGGTCTTGGGGCGTGTGTCGGGGTCGGCGGGCGCAGCCGCCGCATACGGCGCCTGACCGTACGGCGCCTGTCCGTAGGGCGCCTGTCCGTACGGGGCCTGGCCGTAGGCGCCGTCGGGCGCCGGTGCGGCGTAGGCGGCCGTGGCATCCGCTGCCGGAGTCTCGGGCGCCGGCGGGACCGGGGGATATGCCTCGGTCGGCGCGGCCTCAGGCGCGACGGTCTCCGGGACGCTGGTCTCGGCACCGCTGGCGTCAGGGGTCTCGATCGGCTCGGACGATCCGGAGCCGGCGGGATCGGTGGGAGTGGACATAGCGCTCCTCGCTGTGATTCGGCTCCGCGTCGGCGAAGCGGACTCCAGGCTAATGGAGCGTCTCTCCTGCAACCAGCACGGCGACCTGCGCGTCCGCGTCGTAGATACGGCCGGGAGGGGGTGCCGCCGCGACCACGGCGGGGCATGATGGGGGCACGCACGTCCGAAGGAGCGACATGTCACTCACCACGGTTCCGCTCGACACCCCCGCAGGCATCACGGCGAAGCTCGGCTGGGACCCGGGTACGTCGGTTCATGACCGACGCCGCATCCTCGCGAAGGAGCTCATCGCCGAGCAGCTCGGCTGTGAGACGTCCGACATCGTGATCGTGCGCGAAGAGCCGCGAGGGTTCGGCTACCACACGCGCCTCATCGCGTCGAAGGACGGCGAGGAGCTGCCGATCGCGATCGCGACGGCGAGCTTCCGCGCCGCCACGGTCGTCGCTGTCTGCGACCCCGGTCTCCCCGTCGGCGTCGACATCCGCGACCACGAGCCCGAGCCGGCCGAGCTGCACCGGATGCGGAAGCACTCGCACCTGTTCGACGAGGCTGACGTGCCCGACCTGCTCCGGCACTGGACCCGCGTGCAGGCGGTGCTCGAAGCCGACGGGCGCGGCGTGCGCGTCGCCCCCGACCACGTGCGCCTCGACGCGACGCGACGCAAGGGGTGGCTGCCCGATCGCAAGATGCAGTACTCGCTCGTCGATGCGTCGCGCGATGGCTGGGTGATCACGATCGCGAGCGGCGTCCTTCCCCGCGGCTGACGCGACGCCCCCGGCCCGCCGGCGGGATCAGTCGACGAGGTCGGGCAGCGCCGCCTTCAGCTCGGCGAGCCACACGGTCGCGTTGCCGTCCGAGGGGGCGCGCCAGTCTCCCCGCGGCGACAGCGATCCGGCGGGCGACACCTTGGGCCCGTTCGGGATCGCCGAGCGCTTGAACTGCGCGAACCCGAAGTAGCGCTTCAGGAACACCTGCAGCCAGGCGGCGATGGTCGGAAGGTCGTAGGCGTAGCGCTCGTCCTCCGGGAATCCGGGAGGCCATGCCCCGGCATCCGCGTCCCGCCACGCGCGTTCGGCGAGGAACGCGATCTTCGACGGCCGCAGCCCGTAGCGCAGCACGTGGAAGAGGGTGAAGTCGTGCAGGGCGTAGGGGCCGATCGTGTCCTGCGTCGACTGCACCTTTCCGTCCTGCCCGGCGGGCACGAGCTCGGGGCTGATCTCGGTGTCGAGCACGGACTGCAGCACGGAGATCGCCTCGTCGGACACGCCCTCGCGGTGCGCGATGACCCAGCGGATGAGGTGCTGGATGAGCGTCTTGGGCACGCCCGCGTTGACGGCGTAGTGGCTCATGTGGTCGCCCACGCCGTAGGTCGCCCAGCCGAGCGCGAGCTCCGACAGGTCGGACGTGCCGACGACGAAGCCGTTGTTCTGGTTGGCGAGGCGGAACAGGAAGTCGGTGCGCGCACCGGCCTGCACGTTCTCGAACGTGACGTCGTAGACCGGCTCGCCCCCCGCGAACGGGTGTCCGATGCCCTTGAGGATCTCGGTGGCCATGGGGCGGATGTCGATCGTCTCGATCGTCGCCCCCATCGCCTCGGCGAGGGCGATCGCGTTCGACTTGGTGTGGTCGCTCGTCGCGAACCCGGGCATCGTGTAGGCGAGGATGTCGCTCCGCGGCCGTCCCATGCGGTCCATGGCCCGGGCGACCACCAGCAGGGCGTGAGTCGAGTCGAGTCCTCCCGAGACGCCGATGACCGGCTTGGGGGAGCCGATGGCGCGCATGCGCTGCTCGAGCCCGGACACCTGGATGTTGAACGCCTCGTAGCAGTCCTGGTCGAGACGCGCCGGGTCGTCGGGCACGAACGGGAAGCGGTCGAGGGTGCGGCGCAGGCCGATGTCGGATGCCGGAGGCGCCACCGTGAACGGGATCCGCTGGCCCTGCGCCCAGCGCGAGGCGCGGTTGTCGTCGAATGTGCCCTGGCGCAGACGGTCCTGGCGGAGGCGGTCGAGGTCGACGTCGGCGACCGCCCGCCGCGGCCCGTCGGGGAACCGCTCGGTCTCGGCCAGCAGCGTGCCGCCCTCATAGATCATCGTCTGGCCGTCCCACGACACGTCGTTGGTCGACTCGCCCTGGCCCGCCGCGGCGTAGGCGTATGCCGCGAGGCACCGCAGCGACTGCGACCGGGCGAGGACGTGACGGTCTTCGGCGCGGGCGATCGTGATGGGGCTCCCTGAGAGGTTGAGGAGAACGGTGGCCCCGGCGAGCGCCGCCTCCGACGACGGCGGCACCGGCACCCAGAAGTCCTCGCAGATCTCGGCGTGCACGACGAGGCCCGGCACGTCGGTCGCCTCGAACAGCAGATCGGCGCCGACGGGCACCTCCGCGCCCGCCAGCTCGACGGTCTCGGGCGCCTCCGTGCCCTGGGCGAACCAGCGGT
>CALANM010000061.1 GCA_937926065.1 uncultured Microbacterium sp. | reverse complement strand
CCCGCATCGACCGACCATATCGGAGCCCTCATGAACCCCTCACAGTTCGAAACGCTGCGCTACGCCGTCGCCGACGGCATCGCGACCATCACGCTGCACCGGCCGGAACAGATGAATACGTTCAACGCGCAGATGATGCAGGAGCTGATCGCGGCCTTCGATGCCACTGACGCCGACGATGCGGTGCGGGCGGTGGTGGTGACGGGCGCGGGACGCGCGTTCTGCGCCGGCCGCGACATCTCCCGAGTCGACCCCCGCCAGGACGACGTGATCGGCTACCTCGGCGGCCTCGTCACTCCGCTGCTGAAGCGCATGGCATCCTTTCCTGCCCCCACCTTCGCGGCGGCCCACGGTGCGTGCCTCGGGGTGGGTCTCGGGCTGCTTATCGCGACCGACGTCGTCTACGTCGCCGACGACGCGAGGATCGGCTCGCCCTTCGCCGCCCTCGGCGCGACCCTCGACTCGGGCGGCCATTCCCTCTTCCTCGACCGGCTGGGCGCCCACAAGACCCTCGACCTCATCTACACCGGACGGCTCATGACGGGCGCCGAAGCGGTGCAGTCGGGACTCTTCTCGCAAGTGCTTCCCGCTGACGACCTCGTGGATGCCGTCACCGCGGCCGCCGAGCGGGCGGCGACGGGCGCGACGGCCGCCTTCGTCGCGAGCAAGCGCCTCGTGCACCGCATCCGCGACGAGCGACTCGCCCTGTGGGACTCGATCGACCTCGAGAACGCGGCGCAGGCCGCCCTGTGCGATACCGACGACTACCGGGAGGGATTCTCCGCGTTCCAGGAGAAGCGCACTCCGGTCTTCCAGGGGAGGTGACGATGACCGAGCCCGCCCTGCTCGTCGACTGGCGTGACGACCGCGTCGTCGCGACGCTCCACCGCCCCGCCGTGCGCAACGCCATCGATCAGGCCATGATCGACGAGCTCCACGCGCTGTGCGCACGCCTCGAAGTGCAGCCCCGCATCCTCATCCTGACTGGAGCCGGAGGCGTCTTCGCCAGCGGCGCCGACATCGCCCAGCTGCGCGAGCGGCGCGGAGCAGACGCGCGCCGCGGCATCAACACGATGGCGTTCCGCCGCGTGCGCGAGCTGAGGATGCCGGTCATCGCCGCCCTCGACGGCTGGGCGCTCGGCGCCGGAGCAGAGCTCGCCTACGCCGCCGACCTGCGCCTCGGCACCCCTGCCACGCGCATCGGAAACCCCGAGGTGAAGCTCGGGATCATGGCCGCCGCCGGTGCGACATGGCGACTGCCCGCGCTCGTCGGCGAGGCGCGCGCCGCCGAGCTGCTCTACACGGGCCGCGTGCCCGACGCCGACGAAGCGCTCGCCTGGGGGCTGCTCAACGGCATCCACCCCTCCGAGAGCCTGCTCGACGCGGCGCACGAGCTCGCCGACCGCATCGCGCAGAACGACCCCCTCGCCGTGCGCCACACCAAGACGGCGCTCGCCGCACCGCCCGACCGCCACCCTGGCATCGACCTCGAGCTGCAGGCCGAGCTGTTCGACAGCCCCGAGAAGACGCGGCGCATGACGGAATTCCTCGAGAGGAGGAGGCGATGACCGCACCCACGCGTGTGGCCGTCCTCGGCGGCGGCCGGATGGGGGCCGGCATCGCGCACGCCTTCCTGCTCGCCGGGACGCACGTCACCGTCGTCGAACGAGACGCGAACGCGGCGGAGTCCGCGCGCGAACGAATCGAGAGCCTCGTCGCCACCTCCATCCGCCGCGGCGACACGACGCTCGACGGAGCGACGATCCTCGACCGCCTGACCGTCGCCGTGGACATCGCCGCCGCCAGCGGCAGCGAGCTCGCGATCGAGGCCGTTCCCGAAGACCGCGACCTCAAACGCGACGCACTCGCCCGCATGGCCGAGGCAGCCCCCGATGCCGTCCTCGCCACCAACACGTCGTCGATCTCGATCGACGCGCTCGCCGCCGATCTGCCGAGCCGCGACCGGTTCGCCGGGCTCCACTTCTTCAACCCGGTGCCGGCGTCACGGATCGTCGAAGTCGTCGTCGGATCAGCCACGTCGCCCGCGACCGTCGCGTTCGCCCGCGAGGCCGTGGCGATGATCGGCAAGGCGCCCGTCGAGGTGCGCGATTCGCCGGGCTTCGCCTCGTCGCGGCTCGGGGTGCTCCTCGGGCTCGAGGCGATCCGCATGGTCGAGGAGGGCGTGGCATCCGCCGCCGACATCGACGCCGCCATGGAGCTCGGCTACCGGCATGCAATGGGACCCTTGCGCACGACCGACATCGTCGGTCTCGACGTGCGGCTCGGCATCGCGGAGGAGCTCGAGCGGGAGCTCGGCGACCGGTTCGCGCCGCCCGCGCTGCTGCGACGGCTCGTCGACGAAGGACGCCTCGGCCGCAAGACGGGCCGCGGCTTCTACGAATGGAGTGATGAATGACCGCGATCCTTCCCAGTTACGTGCGCGACGAGTGGTGGACGCCCGCGAATGACGTCGAGGCGGTGCCCGTCCGCGACGCGTCGACCGGCGAGATCGTGACGCGCGTCAGCACCGAGGGGCTCGATCTGGCCGCCGCGCTCGAGCACGCCCGCATCGTCGGGCAGCGCAGCCTCGGCCAGCTCACGTTCCACCAGCGGGCGGTGCTGCTCAAGCGGTTCGCCGTCGCGCTGTCGGAGCGCAAGGAGGAGCTGTACGAGCTGTCGATGCGCGCAGGATCGACCCGTCGCGACTCGCTGAGCGACGTCGACGGCGGCATCGGCGTGCTGTTCACCTACTCGTCGAAGGGACGCCGTGAACTGCCGAACGCGCAGATGCACCTCGACGGGCCCGTCGAGCCGCTGTCGAAGGACGGCTCGTTCCTCGGTCGCCACATCTACACGCGGCTCCCGGGCGTGGCCGTGCAGATCAACGCGTTCAACTTCCCGATGTGGGGGGCCCTCGAGAAGTTCGCCCCCGCCTTCCTCGCCGGCGTGCCGAGCCTCATCAAGCCGGCGACGCCCACGGCCTACATCGCCGAGGCGTGGGTGCGCGTTCTGATCGAGTCAGGGCTCGTGCCGGCGGGAACGCTGCAGCTCGTGAGCGGTCCGGTGCCGACGCTGTTCGATCACCTGCGTCTCGGAGACATCGTCGGCTTCACCGGCAGCTCCTCCACCGCCGACCGGCTGCGGCGGCACGAGTGCGTGCAGACCGGGGGCGTGCGGTTCACGAGCGAGACCGATTCGATCAACGCATCCATCCTCGGGCCGGATGCCGTCCCCGGCACACCCGAGTTCGACGCCTACATCCGCCAGCTGTTCGTCGAGCTCACGACGAAGGCGGGCCAGAAGTGCACCGCCATCCGCCGCGCCCTCGTGCCCGCCGGGACCGAGCAGGCCGTCGCCGAGGCGCTGCGGGCGACGATCGAGCAGAAGGTCGTCATCGGCGACCCCCGCGCGGAGGGAGTGACGATGGGTCCGCTCGTGTCGCTCGAGCAGCGCGACGACGTGCTGCAGCAGGTGAAGGCGCTCCGCGACGCCGGTGGCGACCTGCTGCTGGGCGACGTCGCACCGCCGGAGGTGCTCCGCGCCGACGGCACGCGAGGCCTCGCCGACGAAGGCGCGTTCGTCGCTCCGATCCTCCTCGGCTTCGGCGCCGACGCCCCGCGGGCGGTGCACGAGATCGAAGCGTTCGGGCCGGTCGCGAGCGTGCTCCCCTACACGACGCTCGCGGAGGCGAGCCAGCTCGTCGCACGGGGCGGCGGATCGCTCGTCACCTCCGTCGCGACCCACGACCCCGCCGTGGCAGCAGAGCTGCTCGCCGGCATCGCCGCCGTCAACGGCCGCGTCCTGTTCCTCGACCGCGACGATGCGCGCACCTCCACCGGCCACGGGGCGCCTGTGCCGCACCTGATGCACGGCGGACCGGGACGGGCCGGTGGCGGCGAGGAGCTCGGCGGCATCCGCGCCGTGCTGCACCACATGCAGCTGACGGCCGTGCAGGGCCCGCCGGAGCTGCTCACCGCCGTGACCGGCGTGTGGCATCCGGGGGCCTCGTCCAACGGCGACGGCGTCCACCCGTTCCGCAAGCCGCTCGCGTCACTGCGGATCGGCGACCGCATCGACTCCGCGTCCCGCACCGTCACGCTGGAGGACATCGAGACGTTCGCGCACTTCACGGGCGACACGTTCTATGCGCACATGGATGAGGAGGCCGCCGCCGCCAACCCGTTCTTCCCGGGGCGCGTCGCGCACGGCTACCTGCTCGTGTCGTGGGCGGCCGGTCTGTTCGTCGACCCCGATCCGGGCCCCGTCCTCGCCAACTACGGACTCGAGAACCTGCGCTTCCTGACGCCCGTGTCGCCGGGAGACGACATCCGGGTGAGTCTCACCGCCAAGCAGATCACCCCTCGCGAGACCGACGACTACGGCGAGGTGCGCTGGGATGCCGTCATCCGCAACCAGCGCGACGAGATCGTCGCTCAGTACGACGTGCTCACGCTCGTCGTCAAGGAGTGACGGCGCGCGTGAACAGACGAGGGGGCGACGCGCAGACCGCGCGCCGCCCCCTCGGAGTGGATCAGGGAGTCACGCCCCGAAGCTCACGCTCCGGACGCTCGTCCCTTCGGCCTCCCGTGCGGCGAGCTCGCGCTCGGCGCTCAGGTCGATGCTGCGGGCGAGCAGCAGGTACGCCACAGCCGAGACGATGAGCCCGACGAAGAGCGCGATGTCGATGCCGCCCATGGCCGTCGCGATGGGGCCGACGAACCACGTCGTGACGACGAACGGGATCATCGCCACGATGCCGATCACATAGGCCGCGATGCCGCGACCGCCCCACGCGCCGTACACGCCGTCCGGTCGGAACATCTCGCCGACCGCGTAGTGGCCGCGGCGCACGAAGTAGTAGTCGACGAGGTTCACCGACGTCCACGGCACGAGCACGTAGAGCAGGACCGTCAGGAAGCTGCTGAACGAGTCGAGGAACGCGCCGCTCGAGAAGGCCGCGCCGATGAAGGCGAGGCCGGCGATGACGGAGCACGCGATGACGCGCGCACGAAGCGTCGGCTTCACGCTGCGGAACGAGTCCACCGTCGTGATCAGCTCGATGCTCGCGGCGTAGATGTTGATCGTGATGACGGTGATCAGGGCCGGGAGAGCCGCCCACAGGAGCACGATGCCACTGCCGGGGAGGATCTGGTCGGCGGCTGCCGCGATCGCGGCGACCGGGTCGGCGTCTGCGAAGAGGCTCGCGACGAACGCGCCCAGGAGCATGAGCCAGCCGGCGCCGACGATGATGCCGGACGACGTGTAGAACAGCGCCTTGGCCGGGCTCGTCTGCGGCGGCAGGTAGCGCGAGTAGTCGGACACGTACGGCGCCCAGCCGAGGGCGTATGCGGCGGCCGCAGCGAACTGCACCAGGAACGCCGCCCACGTGAAGCCGTCCGCCGCGAATGCGGTGGCGGGCAGCGGCAGGGCGATGAACGCCACGACCGTGAACACGCCGAAGGTGGCGAGGAACAGCCACGTCAGCCAGCGCTGCACGCGGTGGATCCAGTCGTGGCCGAAGATCGCGATCGTGAGCGCGACCGCCGTGATGAGGACGTACCACCACGCGCCGGCGTCGACACCCGTCGTCTGGGTGAGCACCTGACCGCCCAGCATCTGGTTGAAGATGTTGAAGCCGACGATGCTCGCCACGACCACGAGGCAGACGATCGCGACGCCGCGGTAGCCGAACTGCGCACGCGACTGGATCATCTGGGGCAGGCCCAGCTGCGGTCCCTGCGCCGAGTGGAACGCGGTGAACACCGTGCCGACGATGACGCCCGTCACGATCGCGATGACGGAGAGGACGAAGTTGCCGCCCATCGCGATGCCGACCATGCCGGTGGCGAGAGTGGTGAGGTTCGCGTTCGACATGAACCAGAGGGAGAACAGGCTCCCCGGCTTGCCGTGCCGCTGACTGAGGGGGACCCAGTCGATCGACTTGACCTCGATCGCGGTGGCCGGGGCTGCTGCCGTCCCCGCATCTGTCGTGTATGTCATGTGGTTGTCCTTCGGGTGGTGGGATCAGTAGAGATCTGGTCGGCGGTCGCCGAAGAGGTCGTTGTAACGGCCGAGTCGCTTGTCGCCCAGGAGCGTGAGCTTCGTGACCACCGCTCCCCGAGTGCCGGACGCCGCGATCCAGCCGTCGCCGTCGATCACGACCGTGCCCTCCGTCCACGGCACGCCGCGCTCTTCGCCGTGCCGATCAGCGATGACCATAGGCAGGCGAGAAGAGCGGGCAGAGGCCATCGCCTGGATGATCTCGGGCGCGTGCTCGGTCTCAGGCTTCGGAACGAGCGGCCAGTTGACGGGCAGCGCGAGCACCTCGGCGCCGCCCAGCGCCAGGCGACGCGGGACCTCGGGGAACTCGTTGTCGTAGCAGATGGCGATGCCGACACGCCCGACAGGTGTGTCGACGATCGCGCCGGCCTCGGCTCCGCGATCGAAGATCTCGCACTCCTGGCCCCAGAGGTGGCTCTTGCGGTAGACCGCGCGCACCGCGCCCTCGAAGAGCACGGCCGCACTCGTGAAGAGACCGTCGTCCCCGCGCTCGCAGAAGCCCATGACGACCACTGCGCCGTCCACGGCCTTGCGGGCGATCGCGCCGAGACGCTCGTCGGCCGCGTCGAGTGCAGCGGCCTCCGCCTCGGCGCGATCCGCGAACATGTAGCCGCTCGTCGCAAGCTCCGGCAGCACCACGAGGCGTGCGCCGGCGGCGAGGGCGGCATCCACTCCCTCAGCGATCGCCGCGAGGTTCGCTTCGACGTCGCCGAGCACGACCGGGGTGCTCACCGCGGCGACGACGAGCTCTCGCGAGCCGGCCTCGGGCGTCGTGGCGTCGTTCATGGCGCTCCTGTCCTCTCTTGGGAATGAGGCCGCGCCGCCGGGGGACGCCGCCTCCGGTTCGACTACTCGCTTTGAAGGCGGTCGAGACGCATCGTGGCGGTCGCGCTGTGCGCCGCCATGCCTTCCGAATCGGAGATCGTCTGCACGGCGTGCGCGAGCTGCGGGGTCGCGTCCTTGGCGATCCGCTGATACGTGAGCGGCTTGAGGAAGCGCGAGACAGAGAGCCCGGCGCTGTGCTTGGCACCGCCGGCGGTCGGCAGCACGTGGTTCGTGCCGGCCATTCCCTTGTCAGAGTACGCCACCGTGCTCCACGGGCCGATGAACAGGGAGCCGTAGTTGGACAGGCGGTCGTGGTACCACTCGTCGTCGGCGGTGATGACCTCGAGGTGCTCGGGGGCGAGGTCGTCCATGAGCGCGACGGCCGTCTCGCGGTCATCGGCCACCGTCACCACGCCGTAGTCGCGCCACGCGGCGCCGCAGATCTCGGCGGTCGAGAGCGTCTCGAGCTGACGGTCGACCGCTTCGATGACCGCCTGGCCGTGGGCTTCGGAGGTCGTCACGAGGGCGGCCGGGGAGTTGGGGCCGTGCTCGGCCTGACCGAGCAGGTCGGCCGCGACGAGCTCCGGGTCGGCGGTCTCGTCGGAGATGACAGCGACCTCGGACGGGCCGGCGAGCAGGTCGATCGCCACGGTGCCG
>CALANM010000060.1 GCA_937926065.1 uncultured Microbacterium sp. | reverse complement strand
GCCTCAGCACCTGCTCGAGGGAGCGACGACGCACGAGGGAGCAGGGGCATGAGCGCGTTCGACGTCGTCGAAGCCGCCATCGCCGACCTGCAGGAGGCGCTGCGCACGGGCCGCACGACCGCCGTCGAGCTCGTCGAGGCCTATCTCGCCCGCATCGACGCCTACGACAGCCCCGGCAGCCCGACCGCGCTCAACGCCGTCGTCGTGCGCAGCCCCGACGCCCTCGACGAAGCGCGCGCCAGCGACGCGCGACGCGCGCAGGGGGAGACGCTCGGGCCCCTCGACGGCATCCCCTACACGGCGAAAGACAGCTACCTCGTGAAGGGACTCACCGCGGCGGCGGGATCGCCGGCGTTCGCCGACCTCGTCGCACAGCGCGACGCGTTCACGATCGAGCGGCTGCGCAGCGGCGGCGCCATCTGCCTGGGACTCACGAACATGCCGCCCATGGCCAACGGCGGCATGCAGCGCGGCGTGTACGGCCGCGCCGAGAGCCCCTACAGCGCCGAGTGGCTCACCGCTCCCTTCGCCTCCGGCTCGTCCAACGGCTCGGGCACGGCGACGGCGGCGAGCTTCGCGGCGTTCGGACTGGGTGAGGAGACGTGGTCGAGCGGCCGCGGTCCCGCGTCGCACAACGGCCTGTGCGCGTACACCCCCTCGCGCGGCGTGATCTCCGTGCGCGGCAACTGGCCGCTCGTGCCCACGATGGACGTCGTCGTGCCCCACACCCGCACGATGGCCGACCTGCTCGCCGTGCTCGACGTCATCGTCGCCGACGACCCCGACACCCGCGGCGACTTCTGGCGCGTCCAGCCCTGGGTGCAGGTCCCCGCAGCGTCGCAGGTGCGGCCCGCCTCCTACCCCGCGCTCGCTGAGGGGGCCTCGCTCGCGGGAGCACGTATCGGGATCCCGCGCATGTACATCAACGCCGACCCGGATGCCGGCACCGGCACCGGCATCGGCGGCCCCACCGGACAGCGCATCGAGACCCGCGCCTCGATCATCGCCCTGTGGGAGGCCGCCCGCGCCGACCTCGAGGCGGCGGGCGCGGAGGTCGTCGAGGTCGACTTCCCTGTCATCAGCAACTACGAGGGCGACCGCGCCGGCGCCCCCACCATCCGCACACGCGGCCTCGTGAGCCCCGAGTTCCTCCAGCGCGAGATCGTCGACCTCTCGGCGTGGAGCTGGGACGACTTCCTCGCCGCCAACGGCGACCCGCAGCTGTCCACACTGGCCGTCGTCGACGGCGCGACGATCTTCCCGCACCCGCCCGGCGCCCTCCCCGACCGCTACACGGGCTTCGACGACGACATCGCCGAATACCCCGACTGGGTGCTGAATCATCCGGGCGCGACGCTCGACGACATGCCCGAGCTCGCCGACGGCCTGCGCGGCCTCGAAGAGACCCGCCGCATCGACCTCGAGGTGTGGATGGACCGGCAGCGCCTCGACGCCGTCGCCTTCCCCGCCGTCGCAGACATCGGCCCCGCCGACATGGACGTGAACCCCGCCTCGGCCGACCTCGGATGGCGCAACGGGACGTGGATCGCCAACGGCAACCTCGCCGTGCGGCACCTCGGCATCCCCACCGTGACCGTCCCGATGGGACTCCTCGACGACATCCGGATGCCGGTGGGCCTCACCTTCGCCGGCCGCGCCTACGATGACAGCGCCCTGCTGCGCCTCGCGACCGCGTTCGAGGCGACGGGCACCCGGCGCGTCGCACCGCCGCGCACGCCGCGCCTGCCGGCAGAGAAGCCGCACGAAGGAGACCCCGCATGACCGAGCCGTTCGCACGGATGCACGATGTCAGCGAAGAGACCGGCACGATCGTCGACCTCGTGCTCGACTACTCCCGCCGCCGGCTCCTCTCGAGCGACACCCCGCTCGACAAGCCCCTGCCGCCCGCCGAGCTGGCACGGCTGGCAGGCCGCACGATCGACGAGCACGGCATCGGCGCACGCAAGGCGATCTCGGTGTTCGAGCACGTCCTGGCGCCCGCCTGCATCACGACCGACGACCCCCGGTACCTGTCGTTCATCCCGTCGGCCCCGTCGAAGGCGGCCGCCGCGTTCGACGTCGTCGTCTCGGCGAGCGCCCTCTACGGCGGCTCCTGGCTGGAGGGCGCCGGCGCCGTGCACGCCGAGAACGAGGTGCTGCGCTGGCTGGCCGACGAGTTCGGGCTGCCGCAGCGGGCGGGCGGCGTGTTCGTGCAGGGCGGCACACTCGGCAACCTCTCTGCCCTCGTCGCCGCGCGCGAGGCGGCCATCGCGACGCGCGAGCGCCCCGACCGGTGGCGCGTCGTGTGCAGCGCTGAGGCGCACTCGTCGATCGCATCGGCGGCGCGCGTGATGGACGTCGAGGTCGTCGCGGTTCCGCCCACCGACGACGGCGTGCTGCGG
The DNA here is from genome assembly GCA_937926065.1 of uncultured Microbacterium sp. Classification (GTDB taxonomy): domain Bacteria; phylum Actinomycetota; class Actinomycetes; order Actinomycetales; family Microbacteriaceae; genus Microbacterium. The sequence goes on along the minus strand of CALANM010000060.1, from coordinate 5,142 downwards.
GCCGGCGCCGTGCGCGCGGCGCTCGAGGAGCACGGCGAGAGCGTCTTCGCCGTGGTCGCCACCGCCGGCTCCACCAACTTCGGCATCGTCGACGACATCGCCGGCATCGCCGCGCTGAAGGAGGAGCACGACTTCTGGCTCCACGTCGACGGCGCCTACGGGCTGGCCGCCATGCTGGCACCCTCTGCACGGCACCTGTTCGCCGGCGTCGAGCACGCAGACTCCCTCGTCGTCGACCCGCACAAGTGGCTGTTCGCGCCGTTCGACGCCTGCGCACTCCTGTACCGCGACCCGGAGCTCGGCCGTCGCGCACACACACAGCACGCCGAGTACCTCGACACGCTCACCGAGAAGTCCGACTGGAGTCCGTCGGACTACGCCGCCCACCTCACCCGCCGCCCGCGCGGCCTGCCGCTGTGGTTCTCGCTCGCCACCTATGGCGCCGGCGTCTACCGCGACGCGATCGGCTCGTCGCTCGACCTCGCACAGCGCGTCGCCGACGAGATCGAGTCGCGCGCCGAGCTGACCCTGGTGCGCCGGCCGCAGCTGTCGGTCGTCGTGTTCGAGCGTGACGGCTGGGAGAAGCGCGACTATGAGGCATGGTCGGCGCGACTGCTCGACGACCAGCACGCCTTCGTGACGCCGAGCGCTCACCGCGGCCGCACGAACGCACGCTTCGCGCTGGTGAATCCGCGCACGACGTTCGAAGACCTCGTCGGCATCCTCGACACCATGAAGTGACGGCACACACGCCACACACAGGGCGGCGCCGAGAGCGCATGCGGGAGAGGACCCCGCCGAAGCCCGTGACGGCGGGGTCCTCTCCAGCGGAAACAGGAGCTCAGGGTGACCCGAAACACCGAAAGCTCAACCGTGACCGCCGTGATGTTGCGAGATCAACGTTAGGGGCGCGCTCAACATCACGCGCACCCGTTGACTCTTGGCCGAAGCGTCTGCTAGAGGTACGCATACCGGCATCGCGGCTGCGCGTGTCGCACCCTGCATCTACCATCACGACGTGACCCGCGTCGGCCTCCTTCCCCAGCCGTGCCTGCTGTGCGCCCACCCCGAGGGCGAGCGGCACGACGGCCGGTGGCGCTGCGCCGTGTGCGGGTGGCGCGTGGGCGACGTGCCGGAGACCGATCTCCCCGCCCCGCGAATCGACATCGTCTACTACCTGCGCTGGGCCGACCGCATCAAGATCGGCACGACGCACCGGCCGAAGCAGCGGCTGAGGGCGATCCTCCACGAGGAGCTGCTCGCGTTCGAGCGCGGCGGCCGTGAGCTCGAGCAGCAGCGCCACCGCGAATTCTCCGACCTGCGCGAGGGCGGGGAATGGTTCACGGCGGCTCCCCGCCTGCTCGCGCACGTGACGTCGACCGCCGGCGGCATCCCGCCGTGGCACGCCTATGCGCGCTGGGTCGCGCAGGCCTACGGCGCCGAGTGACGGCCCACGCGCCGAGTGGGCGTCAGGGGTCGGTCTGGCACACGGGACAGTACTGAGCCGTGCCCTTCGAGCCAGGGATGTCGGCGACCGCGCCGCCGCACACGGGACACGCCTCGCCCGTGCGACCGTGCACCCGCATCGACGCGGCCTTGTGCGCCTTGAGGCGATCGATCGGCACGCCCGAGCGCTGCGCGAGCGCGCCCGAGAGCACCTCGACGATCGCGGCGAACAGCCGATCCCGCTCACCGTCGTCGAGGTCGGCGGCATGCCGCAGCGGCGAGAGGCGCGCCACGTGCAGGATCTCGTCGGAATAGCCGTTTCCGATGCCGGCGATCGACTCCTGCTCCTGCAGGAGCGCCTTGAGCTGCTTGCGCCGCCCGATTGCGATGCCGTCGAGGTCGGCGCGCGTGAAGGAGCCCGCGAGGGGGTCGGGTCCGAGCTTCGCGACGGCCGGGACCGATGCGCCGTCGTCGACGATCGACAGCCCCAGGGAGAGCCAGGCGCCGGCATCCGTGAAGACGAGCGTCGTCCCGTCGTCGAAGGCGAGCCGCGCGACCGGGGCGGCGGGAACGGCACCCGAATCGTCCGTCTCCGGCACGGCTTCGCCGGGCCGCTCGACCCGCAGCCAGCCCGCCCGACCGAAGCTGATCAGCAGGTGCGGCCCATCGGTCATGAGCTCTACGTGCTTGCCATGGCGGATGACCGAACCGACGGTGCGACCCTGCAGCTCTTCGGGGCGGCGGTCACGCGTCTTCAGCACCCGGAACTCCTCCAGCTCGAGGGAGGCGACACGCTGGCCCACTGCCTGATCGGCCAGGAAGCGCGCCAGCACCTCGACCTCGGGAGACTCCGGCATACGCTCATCATCGTCCGCCATGAGGCGGACGACTACCCCCGAGAGTGACTGACGTCGAAGACGCACGAGAAGGGACTCGCGCCGCCGCGGCTGTCACGCTTCCCACCAGGCATAATGGGAGGGCTGCCGAATCTGGCAGCTCTACTGAGTGAGGTCCCATGCCCTACCGCGATCAGGCCACCGTGCAGTCGTGGGTCGACGAGTTCGCCCGCACGGAGGCGCTCACCACCGATGTGTCGGTGCTCGAGAAGGACTTCACAGCCGGCCCGGAGTCGGGCATGGTCGTCGTCTCGCTGCGCACCGCATCAACGGTCACCTACGTTCAGCCCGTCATCGAAGACGGCGTTCCGCACTGGATCGTCACCTTCGAGCCGCGCGACGAGCCGCTCGACCTCGACGCTCGCGGTGTCACCCACCTCGCTCACGACCTCGCGGTGCTGGCGCGTCTCGTCGACTACCTGCAGCTCAAGACCGACCAGGTGCTCGCCTCCCGCTGATCCCGCACAGCGGGATCAGATCGCAGGATCGGATATCGCAGGATCAGATGTAGGGCGCCACGGCGCCCGCGGTCAGGGCGAGCCCACCGGCGACGACGCCAGAGACGACCGCGGCACGCTCGAATGCGCGCCGTGAGCGCCGGCTGAGGACGCTCTCGCGACGGGTGGTCGCCGTCACGGCGTCGGTGGTGATGACGGCGCGCTGCGCGTCGCGCAGGGTGTCATACCGTCCGACCGGCGTCGAGCGTCCGTCGAAGGCGAGATAGCTGCCGTCGGCCGAGCGGTCGACGTAGCCCAGGAACTCTCCCGCCCGCGACGCGACGTGAAAGCCGGCGTCGACGCGCGCCCACGTGGCACGCGCGTGGCGTGCTCCCGTCACGGCGCTCATGCGACCCTCCGCAGGTCGGAGCCGATCGCAACGGGCTGGGCGGGCTCGCCGACCTCGGCCGCGAGCTCGTCGACGAAGTCGAGCATGATGCCGGCAGACGACGCCGCGGCCTGCGCGAGCTCCTCGAGATAGCGACGGTCGATCTTCGCGTTCTCGGCTCGATCGAGCTCGAAGCGCAGCGGAATCGAGCAGTGCAGCCACAGCGTCGACCGCCCGTCGGGGTTGCCCGGCTGGGGGAACGTGACGGTGAAGGCCTCCGAGCGCCGCAGCTTCGTCGAGGCGACGATCTTCAGATGCGCCAGCACACGGTCGGGCATCTCAAAAGACTCGGTGCTGTTTCCGTAGTACAGACGACCCATGATGACTCCTTCTCAGGCGATCCTCAGACCGCTCCAACTGGCTTGCCAGGAATGTTACTCACAAAAAAAGTAGTTCGTCAAACGAGATACTTGCCCAATGGAGTATCTTGTATCCTGAAGCACAGCGAGCGGGGCCGACGAGAGGGTGACAATGAGCGCTGAAGATGCGTCCGCGGACGCCGTCATCGACGCGTATCGCCGCTTCCGCGCCGCAGACACCGCCATGCTCGCCCGCATCCGCAACGAGACACGGATGAGCGACAACGAGCTCGGCATCCTCCGCTTCCTCGTTCAGGAGGCCGACCGCGAGCGCGACGTCACACCCCGCGAGATCTCCCGGCACCTGGGCATCAGCTCGGCATCCACGACGGCGCTCATCGACCGCCTCGAGAGAAGCGGCATGGTCGAGCGCGTCAGTCACCCCACCGACCGCCGGAGCATCCTCATCGCCGCGACGCGCGACGCCGAAGGCCTCGTCGCCGAGACGCTCGAGTCGTTCGAGAACCGCATCGTGCAGCTCACCGAGGACATGAACGACCAGGAGCGTCGCGACGTCGTCGCATTCCTCAACGCCCTCGCCGAGTCGGCGGATGCCACGGCGTCAGCGCCGTCCGTACGGATGCGCTGACGCGCACCGTCCCCTCTCACCCGCCGGAGTCCGCCATCACCGCCGTCACCCCTGCGCCCGAAGGCGCCGCGCGCCCCCACATCGAGCCCACCGTCCTGCAGGCGCTCAGGAGTCCGCGACTGCTCACCCGCGAGACGCTCGCCGGCCTTGTCGTCGCGATCGCCCTCATCCCCGAGGCGATCGCGTTCTCGATCATCGCGGGCGTCGACCCGCGCCTCGGGCTGTTCTCGTCGTTCGTGATGGCGGTCGCGATCGCCTTCCTCGGCGGGCGCCCCGCGATGATCTCGGCGGCGACCGGGGCCATCGCGCTCGTGATCGCCCCCGTCGCCCGCGAGCACGGGGTGGACTACCTGCTCGCGACCGTGATCCTCGGCGGCATCCTGCAGGTGATCCTCGGTCTGCTCGGCGTCGCCAAGCTCATGCGCTACATCCCGCGCAGCGTCATGGTCGGCTTCGTCAACGCCCTCGCGATCCTCATCTTCATCGCGCAGGTGCCGCAGTTGATCGGCGTCCCGTGGGCGGTGTACCCGATCGCAGCGGCGGGACTGGCCATCATGTACCTGCTCCCCCGCGTGACGAAGGTCGTACCGGCACCGCTCGTCGCCATCGTGCTGCTCACCGGCGCCGCCGTGGTCTTCGGCATCTCGGTGCCGACCGTCGGCGACCAGGGCGCCCTGCCCGAGAACCTGCCGGCGCTGCTCGTGCCGAACGTCCCGCTGACCGGCGAGACGCTGGGCATCATCCTGCCCTTCGCCCTCGCGATGGCGGTCGTCGGGCTGCTCGAGTCGCTGATGACCGCGGCGCTCGTCGACGACATCACCGACACCCCCTCGTCGAAGACCCGCGAATCGCTCGGCCAGGGCGCCGCGAACGTGCTGTCGGGCCTGTTCGGGGGCATGGGCGGCTGCGCGATGATCGGCCAGACGATGATCAACGTCAAGGCCTCGGGCGCGCGCACGCGCATCTC
>CALANM010000059.1 GCA_937926065.1 uncultured Microbacterium sp. | reverse complement strand
CACCGGGGGTTCTTCGCGCGACCGGGGCGCTTCGTGTGTACGGGTGGCGGGAGCGGCCACGGCATCCGCTGCGGCACACATCCGCGCGGAGCGCACGAAGAACGGCCCCCGGAACGCACATTCCGGGGGCCGTCCTGATCGGGGGGAGGTTACTTCAGCTCGTACAGGCCGTCCGAGACGACCTTCAGGCCACCCGTGACCGCGCCGTCGAGCGTGACCACGTAGCCGGACTTCGTCGGCGACTCGCCGAGCTTCGAGTAGTCCATGTCGGGGCCGAGGTCGGGCAGCGAGACGATGCCGATGTTCGCACGGGCCTCGACGACGCCTGCGGGCGTCAGGTCACCCGCGGCGCAGGCGGCCTCGAGGATCTTGTGCATGATCGCACCCTTCTGGTAGCCGATGGCCGCCTGCGAGGTGAGCGTCGCACCCGGGTTCGCCTCGGTGAGGCGGTCGAAAAGGTCCTTGCCGTAGCCCTCCTCGTAGGTGGTCACGTACGAGACGCCCACGAAGTGCTCGGCGAGGTAGTCGGCAGCCGGCGTGCCCAGCAGCGACGAAGAGATCGTCGGGTTCGAGCCGCCGATCGCGATGTCGGATCCTGCGCCCTGGAGGATCGTCGCCACCGAGGCGAGCTGCGGCGGGGTGCCGGCGAGGAGGACGGCGCTCGCGTCGGCCGAGGTGGCCGACTGCACGGCGGCGGTCATGTCCGAGTCGGTCGCCTTGACCTGCGCCTCGACGAGCGTGATGTCGTGCGCTTCGGCGAACTCCTGAGCGCCCTCGAGGGCAGCCTGGCCGTAGTCACCCTCGTTGTAGATGACGCCGACGGTGTCGCCCTCGGCGACCTCGCCCTGCTCGAGCAGCCACTGGAAGACGATGCGCAGGTCGACGTCGTATGCGGCCCACGTGCCCGTGACGACCGGCGAGGCGAGCACGGTGTGCGTGGTCGACGACGGCGAGAGCAGGAGGTTGTTGGCCTCGGCCTCCTCGAGCACGGCCGCGGTGTGCGAGCCGCCCACGAAGTCCTGGTAGGCCAGCGTCTCGGGCGACGTCTGGTTGAAGACCGTTACGGCCTTCTGCACGTCGTAGTCGTGCGAGACGACGTTGATCTTGACGTCGTAGGTCTCGCAGACGCCGCCGGCGGCATTCTGCTCCTCCCAGTAGAGCTTGTATCCGCGGGACTCGTCCTCGCTGTTCACCTTGAAGGGGCCGTTGAGGTCCACCTCCGCGGTGAGAGTGATCGTGGTGCCCGAGATGCCCTGGCCGGTCTTGACCGCGCCGTCGGCCGCTGCACCGGGGGTCTCCGTGCTCTTCGACGAGCAGCCGGCCAGCGCCATACCGAGGACCGCAACGCCGGCCACGCCGACGAGGATCGTCTTTGATCGCATATTCGTTGTCAACTTTCTGTGGTGGTAGGGATGTTCTTCCGTCGCCGGAAGCTGTTCATCACGTCTCGCCAGATGCCGACGAGTCCGGACGGCTTGAAGATGAGGACGAGGATGACCGCGAGTCCGTAGACGTAGTTCGCGACGTTCGCGGCGGAGATCTCGCCCGTCTGGAACATCGGCACACCGCCGAGCGCGTACTGCAGCAGCAGCGGCAGGGCGGCGACGAAGGTCGCGCCGATGATGGCGCCGGCCACCGAGCCCATTCCGCCGATGACGATCATCGCGAGGAACTCGAGGGCGAGCTCCAGGCTGAACGTCTCGGGGGCGATGGAGCCGATCGACAGCGCGTACAGGACGCCGGCGAGACCGGCGTACATGCCCGAGATCGCGAACACCTGCGCCTTGTACCAGGCGACGTGCACACCCGACACGGATGCCGGGAGATCGCCCGAGGCGATCAGGCGCAGCGCGCGGCCCGAGCGCGACTTGAGGATGTTCGAGGCGAACCAGGCGGCGAGCACGAGCAGGATGAGCCCGAGGTACCAGAGCAGCTCCCAGCGGCCGAAGGGCACGCCCGCGATGACGAGCGGCTCGTCGCTGCGCCCGAAGACGATGCCGAACAGCTCGAACGTGGGGACGCTGCGGCCGTTGAAGCCACCCGACAGGGCACCGGCGTTGTTCAGCACGTAGATCGCGACGAACACGAGGCCGAAGCTCGCCATGCCGAGGTAGATGCCGCGCAGGCGCGACGCGATCGGTGAGAACAGCAGGCCCGCGACCATCGCGAGGGCGACGCCGCCGACGAGTCCGACGATCGGAGGGAGGCCCAGCCCGACAAGACCGCGCTCGGCATCGGCCTCGCTGCACAGCACAACGTAGGTGAGGGCGCCGACCACCATGAAGAACGGGTTGGCCAGCGACAGCTGGTCGGCCGTTCCCGTGACCAGGTTGAGGCCGATGGCGCCGATCGCGATGGCCGACACCGCGAATACCAGCTGCAGCCAGTACGAGGTGAGGTACAGCGGCGCGATGAGGGCGATCACCGCGAGCACCGCGATCGCAGCCCACTTCCACGTGCGCTTGTCGCTCTTGCGGCGGCGGCGCTGGGTGGGGACGGCGACCGTGATGGTCGGCGGCTTCTGCGTGTCGATGGACTCAGGCACGGACGACCTCCTTGCGGCCGAAGAGGCCCTGCGGGCGCACCAGCAGAACGATGAACATCAGGAGGTAGCTGACGACGTCGCCGAGGCCGCGGCCCAGGAACGACAGCTCCGACTGATACGTGATGGTGAGGGCTTCGAGCACTCCGATGAGCAGACCGCCGACGAGGGCGCCGGTGACCGAGTCGAGCCCGCCGATGATCGCGGCCGGGAAGGCTCGCAGCGCGATGACGGCCATCGTCGGGGTCAGGCCCGCGCTCGGGGCGCCCGAGAGCATGATGCCCGCGACGCCGGCGAGCACGCCCGCCAGAACCCACGACACCATCGTGATCCGGCTGAGCTTTATGCCCACCAGCTCCGACGCCTCGCGGTCTTCGGCAGCGGCGCGCATCGAGACGCCCCAGCTGGAGAAGCGGAACGCGAGCAGGAACGCGACGATGATGACGAGCGTCACGAGGATCGTGAAGATGCGGTTCCAAGGCACCAGGGTGCCGCCGATGTCGACGCTGTCCAGGCCCCACGGCTGGTGGAGCTGGATGATGTCGGAGCCGATCTGACGCGGGAGCTCGGTGTCGAGGATCACCTGGAGGCCGATCGTCATGATCGCCAGCGAGACGATGGGCGCGTTCTTCATGGCCCGCACGAGCACCCGTTCGACGAACAGGGCGAACAGACCCGCCACCGCGAGGCCCACCAGCACGCCGCCCCAGAAGCCGAGGATGTCGGAGGCGCGCCCCGCGGCGAAGGCGCCGAGCACGGCGATGGAGCCGTGGGCGAAGTTCATGACCTCGCTCGACTTGAAGAGGATGACGATGCCGAGGGCGACGAGCGCGTAGATCGAGCCGAGCGAGAGCCCGCTGATCAGGGTTGAGAGGAAGTCACTCACTGTGCGGCCCCTTCCGGTTCGCCGAGGTATGCCGCGATGACGGCGGGGTCGGCCTGGACTTCGGCCGGTGTGCCGTCGGCGATGACCTCGCCGAAGTTGATGACGGTGACGTGGTCAGAAAGGCCCATGACCATCTCCATGTCGTGCTCGACGAGGATGACGGTGAGGTCGAGGGAGGCCATCATCGTGCGCAGGAGCGATGTGATGACGCGCTTCTCGCTCGCGTTCATGCCGGCGACCGGCTCGTCGAGGAGGAGGATCTTGGGCTCGGTGGCCAGGGCGCGCGCCAGGTCGACGCGCTTCTGCACGCCGTACGACAGCGACGAGACGTCGGCGTCGAGGAGGTTGCGCAGGCCCATGAACTCGGCGATCTCGTGCACGCGGTCGCGGTGGATCCGCTCCTCGCGGCGGGCGTATGGCAGTCCCAGTCCGCTCGAGAAGAAGCCCGCCTTCATGAGCGAGTGGCGACCGAGCATGATGTTCTCCTCGACCGTCTGCGCTCCGGCGAGGCCGAGGTTCTGGAACGAGCGGCCCAGGCCGAGCGCGGTGATCTGGTCGGGACGCATGCCGGTGAGGGTCGTGTCACCCCAGCGCACGCTGCCCTCGCTGGGCACGTAGACACCCGAGAGCACGTTGAGGAGCGAGGACTTGCCGGCGCCGTTGGGGCCGATGACGGCGTGCACGGTGCCGGGCTCGACGACGAACGAGACGTCGTTGAGGGCACGAACGGCTCCGAAGCGAACAGTGACGCGGTCGACGTGGAGAGGTGCGCGGGTCATCGTGCGTCTCCCTTCCAGGGGGCGAGCACGCGCTCGGCAGCGGGGGCGTCGAGCGTGGCGACGTCGCCGCCGCTGTGTCCCAGGTAGAGATCCTTGATGGTGTCGGACTTCATGAGGTCCTCGCTCTTCCCCTCGAGCGAGACCTTGCCCAGCTCGAGCACGTACGCGTACTGGGCGACCGACAGCGCCATGTTCGCGTTCTGCTCGATCAGCAGCACCGAGGTGCCCTTCGCGTTGATGCTGCGGATGATGTCCGCGATCTGGGCGACGATGATCGGCGCGAGTCCGAGCGAGGGCTCGTCGAACATGATGAGCTTCGGCGACGACATGAGGGCGCGGCCGATCGCGAGCATCTGCTGCTCGCCGCCGGAGAGCAGGAGGCCGCGCTGGTGACGGCGCTCCCCGAGGCGCGGGAAGAGCTCGTACACCTCCTCGCGACGGGAGGCGAGCTCTTTGCGGCCCAGCCGCAGACCGCCGACGCGGAGGTTCTCCTCGACGCTCAGTCGGCCCAGGATGCGGCGCCCCTCGGGAACCTGGACCACACCGCGGTCGATGACCTCGAACATCGGGCGTCCGTTGAGGACCTCCCCGTCGAAGGTGATCTGGCCGCTCGTGATGCGTGCACGGTGGCGCCGAAGGTTCTGCGAGATCGCCCGCAGGGTCGTGGACTTGCCGGCACCGTTGCTGCCGAGGAGGGCGACGCTCGCCCCGTCCGGCACGGTGAGGCTCACGTCCTGGACGGCGCGCAGCGTGCCGCCATACGTGACGGATACCTGCTCTAGCTGCAGCACGGTGGGGTCGCTCCTCGGTCAACTCTGGCTGTCGGATCGGATCCTGGACATTCGCACCTTCGCGAATATCCGCTAGGGATCTAACTGATTTTCGGCTACAGTAACACCCACAGAGCCTGCGAGCAACATTCGCGAAGTAGCGAGTGGATGCCAACGGACCATTGATAAATCAGTGAATCCTCACGGATGAGGACCGTCGGCGCCGTCGACTCGCCCGCGCCCTCCGCGGCGGGGAAAAAGACAAGACATCGAATGGAATGAATACGTGACGATGACAGCAGACGGGAACCCCTCCCTCGGCGCGGAGGATGCGTCCGAGCGCGTCGCCTACCGCTACTCGATCGACGAGGCGGCGAAGTCCCTGGGCATCCGGCTGCGCTCGGTGACCCCCGGCGCGTGCGAGATCGAGCTGCCTGCGCAGCCGGCGATGGTCAACGGCGAGGGTCTCGTCCACGGCGGGTACACCTACCTGCTCGCCGACACCTGCTTCGCCTACACGTGCGAGGCCGCCGGTCGCCGCAGCGTCACGCGCCAGGCCGAGATCGTCTACGTCTCCCCCGGACGCGAAGACTCCGTGTTGCGTGCGACGGGAACCGTTCGTGCGGCATATGGTCGCAATACGATCGTCGACGTCGCCATCCGAGACGCCGACGGCGTGCTCATCGCCGAGTTCCGCGGCCACGGCGTCGCGGTCCGCTGACGTCACCGGGGAGGACACCATGAGCCAGCGCCAGCGCATCGGGGCCGCCGAGTATGAGCGGCGGTCGATCGACGCCGGCCGCGAGATCGAGCCGTCGCTCGACCCCGAGGCGATGGCGATGATGTTCAACCTCATCCGCGCCTCGAGCCGCGTCATGAAGGATCTCGAATCGCACGTGCTGGCGGAGTCGGGCATGAGCTTCGCGGCCTTCCGGGTGATGTTCAGCCTTCGCGCCGTCGAGCGCGCTGCGGCCAATGAGCTGGCCCGTCTGGCGGGCGTCTCGACGGCATCCATGTCGAGCCTGCTGTCGACCCTCACCAAGAACGGGCTCATCGAGCGCTCCGAGGATCAGGACGATCGTCGCCGCACGATCGTGACGCTCTCGTCCGCCGGCAACGAGCTGCTCGAGAGGCTGTTCCGCGTCAACCACTCTCGTGAGCGCGCGTGGGCGTCGACCTTCAGTCCCGAAGAGGGGGCTGTGTTCAACATGCTGCTGCGCCGCCTCATCGTGGCGCATCCCGCTGTTCCGTCAGCCGACGAGGCCGACGACTTCGCTGCCGAGGAGGCTGTTTCATGACCGACCGCTTCACCGGGCGCACTGCCCTCGTCACAGGCGCCAGCCGCGGCATCGGCCGCGCGATCGCGGAGCGCCTGCTCGCCGAGGGAGCGAACGTGGTCGTGACCGCCCGCGGCGAGGAGGATCTCGCGTCGCTGGTCGAGGCGCATGGCGCCGAGCGTGTGGCCGCCCTCGCGGGGAACATCGGCGACGACGCCCACCGGGAGCGACTGTTCGCCGAGGCCGACGCCCGGTTCGGCGGCATCGACCTGCTCGTCAACAACGTCGGCATCAACCCCGTCTTCGGTCCGATGAGCGAGATCACCTACGCCGCCGCCCTCAAGATCCTCGAGACCAACGTGCTCGGCGCGACCCGTCTCGTGCAGCTGGCCGTCGCGCACGGCCTCCCGTCGCGCGATGGCGCGGCGATCGTCAACGTGGCGTCGATCGCGGGCGTGGCATCCGCCCCCGGCATCGGAATGTACGGGGTGTCGAAGTCGGCGCTCATCGGCCTCACGCGGCAGTTCGCGCGTGAACTCGCACCGCGTGTGCGGGTCAACGCGGTCGCGCCGGCCGCCGTGCGCACCAAGTTCGCCGCCGCACTCCTCGAGAACGAGGAGCAGCTGCGCGAGGCCTACCCTCTCGCTCGCATCGGCGAGCCGGAGGACATCGCCGGTCCCGCGACCTTCCTGCTGTCGCGCGACGCCGCATGGATCACGGGCCAGTGCCTCGTGATCGACGGCGGCGCGAGCCTCATCGTCGGGGAGTAGCCTCCCGCCGCCCCGGGCCGCCATCGTCAGCGCGACGACCCGGGGGGCGGGCAGAAGCGGGTCAGTGCTTCAGAAGGGCACGCCCGAGCGACGTGAGGTGCACCTCGTCCGGGCCGTCGGCGAACCGCAGCGCGCGGGCGAACGCGAAGAACTCCGCGATCGGCTGCTCGGCCGTCAGCCCCGCCGCCCCGAAGAGCTGCATCGCATCGTCGAGGAGCTTCTGGATCGCGCGCGGCACGGCGATCTTGATCTGCTGGATGTCGGTGTGCGCGAGCTTGTTGCCGCCCACGTCCATGCGGTACGCGGCGTGGAGCACGAGCAGGCGCATCGAGTCGAGCGTGATCCGCGCCTCGGCGAGCCATGCCTGAACGATGCCGTGGTCGCTCAGCGGGCGGCCGAAGGTCGAGCGCTCGCGCGCACGCGACAGCATCAGCTCGTACGTGCGCTCCCCCATGCCGAGCAGTCGCATGCAGTGGTGGATGCGACCGGGGCCGAGGCGGGCCTGCGCGATCGCGAACCCCTCGCCCTCCCCCTTGAGAACGTTCGTCACGGGGACGCGTACTCCGTCGAACGAGACGCGCGCGTGGCCGCCGTGGTCATGATCGTCGTAGCCGAGGATCGTGAGCCCTTCGCCGACCGTGACCCCCGGGGTGTTGCGCGGCACGAGGACCATCGACTGCCGACGGTGCTTGGGCGCCTCGGGGTCGGTCTGTCCCATGACGATGAAGATCTCGCACCGATCGCCGAGGGCTCCGGAGATGAACCACTTCTCGCCGTCGATGACGTAGTCGTCGCCGTCGCGGCGGATCGAGGTGCGGATGTTCGTGGCATCCGACGACGCGACAGCCGGCTCCGTCATGGCGAACGCCGAGCGGATGCGGCCGTCGAGCAGGGGCTCGAGCCACTGCTGCTTCTGCTCAGGGGTGGCGAAGTCGCGGAGCATCTCGATGTTGCCCGAGTCGGGCGCGGCGCAGTTCATCGCCACGGGAGCGAGCTTGGGGCTGCGGCCCATGAGCTCGGCCAGTGGCGCGTACTGCAGGTTGGTCAGGCCCGCGCCCTCGGGTGCCGACAGGAACAGGTTCCACAGGCCGCGGCGCTTCGCCGAGGCACGAAGCTCGTCGACGATCGGCGGCGTCGGCCACCAGCCGTCGGCGTCGACCGGATGGGCCCGGAGCTGCTCTTCCAGCACGGGCTCGGCCGGGATGATCTCCTCCTCGAGGAAGGCGCGCACGCGTGCGGCGCAGTCCTCGACGATCGGGTCGGGTGCGAAGTCCATCTCTATGCCTCCTGGAGGATGTCACGGCCGGCGAGCACCTGCAGGCCGGTGTCGGCGAGGGCCTCGGTGACCGGCCCGCGTTGCTCGTCGCCCTCGGCGACGGCCGTTCCCGACAGCTCTCGCTGATAGAGCAGTTCGTTGATGACGCCGATCTTGAAGCAGGCGAACGCGACGTGCCAGCGCAGGTCGTCGGAGAACGGCCGCACCTCGCGATAGGCGTCCAGCAACTCGGAGAACCGGGGGTAGCCGGCCGCGGCATCGACGGGCGAGGTGAAGCCGCCGGCGATGCGCTCGTCGAGGAACGGCATGACAGGTCGGCAAGCGGGTCGCCGAGGGTCGCCATCTCCCAGTCGAGGATCGCCGCGACCTGGGCGGTTCCTGCGCCGAAGCGGAACAGCGCGTTCTGCGGCTTGTAGTCGCCGTGCAGGATGCTCACGGCGCTGATGTCGGGTGCGGGTGCCAGGCGCGCGCCGAGCTCCCGCAGCAGGGGCAGGTCGCGCGGCGGGAGCGCGTCGAGCTGCCGCCCCCAGCGTGAGAGCTGCCGGGCCAGGTAGCCCTCGGGACGGCCGAACTCGCCGAGGCCCACCTCGGACGGCGCGAGCAGGTGCAATTCTGCTAGACGTCTAGCCAAATCGAGCATGGCGGCGCGGAGCTCAGCGGCATCCGCTCCCGCGTTGTCAGCGCGCTCTCCGAGCGGTCGCCCCTCGATGGCGGACATGAGGTAGAACGGAGCGTCGACACCGGTCACCGGGTCTGCCGTGCGCTGGACGTGGATCATCCGCGGCACGGGCACCGCCGATTCCTGCAGGGCGGACTGCACGGTGAACTCACGCACCATGTCATTCGCGGATTCCAGTTGGAGGCCCAGCGGTCCGCGCCGCAGCACGAGGTCGCCGCCCTCGACGGACAGGCGGATCGTGACGTTGCTGTGACCGCCGGTCAGCAGGCGCGCGTCGGTCGGCACGGCGTAGCCTGGGACGGATCGCGAGAACCACTCGACGAACGCGTCCCACTCGATTCCCGGCACCTTCGTCACGTGGCCTCCGTCCTGCCACCATCGTCGGTGACAAATCGCTAGAACTCTAGGTAATATACAGGAGTCCCCCACAACGCAGTGAAAGGCGCCTTCGACATGGCAGTCGCTACCGAGCCCGGCATCGCCGGGGGCCACTCCGTCACCCCCGTCCGCTTCTCGAGCCTCATCGAGGCGTTCGACCACTGGGTGACGCAGAAGCCGGATGCCGATGCCCTCAGCTACTTCGGGCGGCACGCGACGTGGGCGCAGCTCGACGCGCGCGTCGACGCGATCGCGGCGGCGCTGCAGGACCGCGGCCTCGGCGCGGGCGACCGCATCATGATCCAGCTGCAGAACCAGCCCGAGTTCATCACGATCGAGCTGGCGGCGTGGCGCCTGGGCGCAGTCATCGTTCCCGTCTCCCCCATGTACTCTGTGCGCGAGGTGCGCAAGCTCGTCGACGACTGCGAGCCCGTCGTGTTCGTGACGGACCGCGGCACGTGGAACCGGCAGGGCCCGGCATGCATCGACGGCACGAGCGTGCGCGCCGTCGTGACGACAGGCATCGGCGACTTCGGCGGTGACGTGCCCCCGGTCTTCGACGCGTCGGCCGACGACGCCCTCACCGCCGTGGCTCCCGACGGCGTCGAGCTGGTGGCCGTCGCAGCGGTCGCCGACGCCGCCGCGACCGTCGACCGTGTCGCCGTGACGAGCGACGACCTCGCCATCATCGAGTACACCTCCGGCACGACAGGGGCGCCGAAGGGCGCACGCGTGCTGCACCGCGGCGTCGTCTGGACCGCGACCGGCTACGTGCACTACAACCGGCTCGAAGAAGACGACAACGTCATCCTCGCCATCGCGCCCCTGACGCACATCACCGGCCAGGCGTTCCACCTCGGCACGTGGCTCGTCTCGGGCGCGCGCCTCGTGCTCGGCTACCGCATGCAGCCCGACTACTACGCCGAGCTGCTCGAGTCGGAGGGCGTCACCTGGACGACCGGCACCTCCACCGCCTACATCGCCCTGCTCGGCGCCCTCGACAGGCAGCCTCGCTCGCTGTCGACGCTGCGCGCCCTCGGATGCGGCGGCGCCCCCGTGCCCGCCGAGCTCATGCCGAAGATCACCGCCACATTCGGCCACGAGCTGCGCCCCGGCTACGGCCTCACCGAGACGTCGTCGGGCTGCGTCACGACGGTGCTCGGCGTCGACAACCCGCGCGACCCCGAGTCGGGCATCATCTCGGTCGGCAAGGCGCAGGGCGAGACGCTGCTCAAGGTCATCGATGAGGACGGCAGCACGCTCCCCTTCGGCTCCCGCGGCGAGATCTGCATCAAGGGGCCCTCGGTCGTCGACGGGTACTGGCGCAACCCCGAGGAGACCGCTGCGACCTTCGTCGACGGCTGGCTGCGCACGGGCGATGTCGGGTTCATCGACGAGAACGAGTTCGTCTACATCGCCGACCGCACCAAGAACATGATCGCCGCCTCCGGATTCAAGGTGTGGCCGCGCGAGGTCGAAGAGGTGCTGTACCAGCTGCCCGCCGTTCACGAGGTGGCCGTCGTCGGCGTGCCCGACGCGTACCGCGGCGAGAACGTCGCCGCCGTCATCTCGGTGCGCTCTGGCCACACGCTCGACGCCGAGACCGTCACCGCCCACGCGCGCGCCAACCTCGCGGCCTACAAGGTGCCCAAGCGCATCGAGTTCGTCGACGAGGTGCCCAAGAACTTCAACGGCAAGATCGTCCACAAGGACGTGCGCGCAGCCCTGCTGGCGGCCGACGAGCCCGCGGCGGCGAACGGGTGACGCCACGCGCGAAAGGTAGCATGCCGAGCATGGCATCCCGCACCCCGAGATCGCGCATCCCGGCCGCGCAGTTCAGCCACGACGCGGACGCGTTCCTGCGCGAGCACGCACCCGACGCCGAAGAGGGCTCGCTCGCACTCGGCATGCTGCTCGTGCGGGCCGCCAACTCGTACATCCAGTCGTCGGAGCGCGAGGTCCTGCGCCCGCGCGGCCTGCGCTGGGCCGGGTTCAGCGCGCTGTTCATCCTGCGCATCTACCGATCGCTCGAGGCGTCGGCGCTCTCGCGTCTGGCGGGCGTGAGCCGTCAGGCGGCGTCGATCATGCTGTCGGGGCTCCAGAAGGAGGGCCTCATCGAGCGCGCGGAACCGGCATCCGACCGCCGCATCGTGCCCATGCGCCTGGCGGAGTCCGGCGAGAAGGTGGCCGACGAGACGCTCGATGCCGAGCTGGAGCGATCGCAGCGCTGGTTCGCCTCGCTCACCCCGCGAGAGCGCGCCGAGCTGAATCGACTGCTCGAGAAGGTGCTGGTAGGCGAGTCCGGCAGAAGCTGACCGGCCTCGCGTTCGTCAGCGAGCGAGCTTGGCGACCGCCTTCGCGACCGAGGCCTGAGCCTGCGGATGCCGGAGCGCCGCGACGAACCGGTCAGCCTCGTACTCGAGGTGCCGTGCGAGGCCCCCCTCGTCGGCGTCCCGGATGCCCGCCTTCATGCCCGCCGTCGCGACCGGGAAGACCGACCAGCGCTCCGCGAGAGCGACGGCCGAATCGAGCAGCGTCCCGGGCTCGGCGATGGCCGTCGCGAATCCCGCCCGCAGCGCGGCGTCGCCCGTGAAGCGCTCGCCTCCGAGCAGCCAGCGCGACGCCTGTGCACGGCCGATCGCGTCGGTCAGCAGGTAGGCGGTGCCGAAGTCGGCGGAGAGGCCCAGCGAGATGAATCCCGTCGAGAGCGTGGCCCGCGGCGTGACGATGCGGGCGTCACAGGCGAGCGCCATCCCCAGAGCGGCTCCGATGCAGGCGCCGTCGATCGCGGCGACCGTCACGGCGTCGAGCGCCCGCAGCCGCTCGACGATGCGCGAGTTCTGTCGCACGCGCGCCCGCACATCCGCCGCCCCTTCGTCGGTGCGCACGGCGTCGGCGAGCTGGGCGAGCTGGGCGAAGTCGCCTCCGGCGGAGAAGCTTCGCCCCTCCCCCGTGAGCACCAGCGCACGGATGCCGTCGGCGCTCTCGACCTCGTCGAGCAGGCGCTGCAGCTCGTCGGAGACGGCGTCGTCGAGCGCGTTCATCCCGTTCTCCGAGCGGAGGCGGATGATCGCGACGCCCTCGGCGACCTCGAGGGAGGGCAGCACCGTCGCCATCAGTCGCGCAGCGCCTCGACCACGAGCGCCATGCCCTGGCCGCCGCCGACGCACAGGGTCAGCAGACCGAACTGGCCCCCGTCGGTGTGGAGGTCGTTGATGAGCGTGCCGAGCATGCGGGTGCCGGTCGAGCCGAACGGGTGGCCGAGAGCGATCGCGCCGCCGTGGGGGTTGGTCTTCTCGATCGGGACGCCGATCTCCTTCGCCGACGGAACGACCTGCGCGGCGAAGGCCTCGTTGAGCTCCATGACGTCGATGTCGGCCGCCGTGAGACCGGCGCGGCCGAGCGCCTGGCGCGACGCACCGATGGGGCCGAGGCCCATGAGCTCGGGCGAGAGCGCCGAGACGCCCGACGACAGGATGCGCGCGAGGGGCTGGATGCCGAGCTCCTTGGCCTTGCGGCCGGTCATGAGCACGGCCGCCGAGGCGCCGTCGTTGAGGGGGCACGCGTTGCCGGCGGTCACGGTGCCGTCGGGGATGAAGACGGGGTTCAGGCCCGAGAGGGTCTCCACGGTCGTGCCCGGGCGCGGACCGTCGTCCTTCGTCACGACGGTGCCGTCGGCGAGGGTGACGGGCACGATCTCGTTATCGAAGAAGCCCGCTTCCCACGAGGCGACGGCGCGCTGCTGCGACAGGGCGGCGAACTCGTCCTGCATCTGGCGGGTGGTGCCCGTCTGGCGGGCGACGAGCTCGGCGGTGAGGCCCATCATGACGTAATAGGCGGGCAGCAGGCCTTCCCCGCGGGGGTCTGTCCAGGTGCCCGACGCGAGCTGCTGCTGCACGCGCTCGACGGTGCCGTCGAACAGGGGGTTCGGCTGCGGGTCTTCGGGGATGTTGCGCGATGTGCACTCGACGCCGCCCACCAGGTAGGCGTCGCCTTCGCCGGCCTTGAGCGCGTGGAACGCCATGCGGGTCGCGAGCACCGACGACGAGCAGAAGCGGTTGACGGTCGCGCCGGGCAGCCGGTCGGAGCCGAGGAGGATCGCGACGCGGCGCGCGATGTTCTGTCCGTGCTCGCCGTAAGGCTCCGCGTTGCCGAGGTACAGGTCGTCGACGTCGTCGTAGGTGAGACCGGGAACGCGACGGACGGCTTCGCCGAAGGCGATGACAGCCAGGTCGTCGGGGCGCATTGAGACGAGCGAGCCCTTGCGGGCGCGACCGATCGGCGTGCGGGCGGTGGAGGCGACGACGACGTCGTCATCAGCGAACACGGACATCTGAAGAGCCTTCCCGGGCGACACCCAGCGCGCCCTTGACGACTCCGAGCGTAGGCGGCAGGATGATATATGTCAATGTGTTGACAAAGCCCCCGTTCAAGTCGAAGGAGACAGTCTTGGCTGACGTCGCAGGTGTGAAGAAGGTCGGCATCGTCGGCTCCGGGCTCATGGGCTCGGGGATCGCGCAAGTGGCGGCGGTCGCCGGATTCGACGTCGTCCTCTACGACGCGGCCGAGGGTGCCGCCGAAAGCGCCGTCCAGAAGATCGAGGCGGCACTCGAGCGGCAGGTTGCCCGCGGACGCTTCGAGGCGGATGCCGTGGCTCCCGCCGTGGCCCGTATCTCGGTCACGCCTACCCTCGACGGGCTGAAGGACGCCGACGCCGTCATCGAAGCGATCATCGAGAATGTCGACATCAAGCGCGACACGTTCGCGCAGATCGCCGCCGTCGTCGGACCCGAGACGCTTCTCGCCACCAACACGTCGGCCATCTCGATCTCCGCCATCGCCGGGAACGGCGACTACGCCGACCGCGTCATCGGCATGCACTTCTTCTCCCCCGTTCCTGCCATGCAGCTGTGCGAGATCATCCGCGGCCTGGCGACGAGCGACGAGACCGTCGCGCGCGCCCGCGCGCTGGCCGAGGCGTTCGGCAAGACGACCATCCTCGTCAACCGCGACACCGCCGGCTTCGTCACCTCTCGCCTCATCACCGTGCTCACGCAGGAGGCGGCCCGCATCGTCGACGAAGGTCTCGCCACCGCCCGCGACGTCGACCTTGCCTGCACGCTCGGCTTCGGACACAAGATGGGTCCGCTGGAGACCGCCGACCTGACCGGCGTCGACGTCGCCTACCGCGCCGGCAAGATGATCTACGACCAGACCGGAAACCCGCAGTTCGCGCCGCCGCAGCTGCTCACCCGCATGGTCGCCGCCGGCCTCCTCGGCCGAAAGACCGGCAAGGGCTTCTACGACCACACCGAGGCCGGCAAGTGAGCGACGTCCTGCTGTCGACGCTCGACGACGGCGTCCTCACGCTGACGCTTCACCGCCCCGACGCGATGAACGCGTTCGACCAGGAGCTCAACGACGCCTTCATCGCCGCTCTCGTGGACGCCGATGCCGACCCCGAGGTCCGCGTCGTCGTCGTGACCGGCGCCGGGGGCCGCGCCTTCAGCGCGGGAGCCGACCTCAAGTCGGTCGCCGCGGGAAAGCCCACCCAGGGCGACCCGGAGTGGGGCTCGTTCGGAACGCGCCAGCGCATCGCCAAGCCGCTCATCGCAGCCGTCGACGGCATCGCTTTCGGCGGGGGGTTCGAGCTCGCGCTCACCGCCGACATCCTCGTCGCGTCGCGCTCGTCGCGCTTCGCGCTTCCCGAGGTGAAGGTCGGCCTCTACCCCGGCGCGGGCGGGGCGCTCCGCCTGGTGCGCCAGCTTCCTCTCAAGCTCGCCATGCTGCACATGCTCACCGGCGATCCGATCGATGCCGAGACTGCGGCCGCCCACGGACTCGTCAGCCGGCTCACCGAGCCCGGTGAGGCACTCGCACAGGCCCAGGCGATCGCGAAGACCATCGCGGCCAACGCTCCCCTCGGCGTCATCGGGGCCAAGCAGGTCGCCTACGAGCTCCACGAGGGACGCTCGGCCGACGAGGAATCGGCCTGGCGCCTCAACGACGACCTGTTCCCCCAGGTGCTCGCCAGTGACGACGCCAGGGAGGGTGCGACGGCGTTCGCCGAGAAGCGCGCGCCGCGCTGGACCGGCCGGTAGGCGCCACGCGTGCCGGCTCGGCCACACGGCCTCTAGCCACGCACGGGCGAAGGGTGTAGCTTCCCCCCAACCGCAATGAGGAACTGGGGGTTGCCTCGTGGACACTGTCGTTCGCCTGCCCTATATCGTCGCGACCGTCGTGCTGGTGGTCGTCGGGCTCATACTGGGGCCGATCATCGCCTCAGCATCGACGGTCGCTCAGAACCAGGTCGAGGGGATCGCCGCGTTCGCGATCCTCTACGTGCTCGCTCAGGCGATCGAGAGAGCGAACCAGGTGCTCGTGCCGGTCTTCGACCGCCTCGTCGCCGCGGTGAGCAAGGAGCCCACGGCGACGACGAAGAAGCAGAGGGGCCTCACGGTGCTCCGGGCGCAGGCCGCCGCTGCACGAGGTGTCGCCGTGGGCGTCTTCTCGGCCGACACGCAGACCGAGGGGGCCAAGACGGTCACCACCGCCGATATCGAGAAGGCGCTCCTCACCAACGGGCTCGCCTTCCTTCTCGCGATGCCGCTTGTGGGGCTGTTCAAGTTCTCGCTGCTGACCTCGCTCGGGTACGCCGACGTCCCGGCCCTGGTCGACCTCATCCTCACGGCGACAGCGATCATGGGCGGGGCCTCGGGCCTCAGCGATCTCGTGAGCAAGGTGCAGAAGACCAAGACGGCCGCAGAGACCAGCGCGTGACCGCCGACTGACGGCCCCGCACCCACTCGAAACGGTGGCAGGCTGGGGGGATGCGCGTCGCCCTCACAGGATCATCCGGAAAGCTCGGCA
This sequence comes from uncultured Microbacterium sp., assembly GCA_937926065.1. Lineage (GTDB taxonomy): Bacteria > Actinomycetota > Actinomycetes > Actinomycetales > Microbacteriaceae > Microbacterium. The sequence goes on along the minus strand of CALANM010000059.1, from coordinate 4,160 downwards.
CCGTCGTCTCACGAGAACTCGCCGAGGCGGGCCATGAGGTCATCGGCCTCGACCGAGTCGGCGAGCGCGGCGATGGTTTCGTGCGTGTGGACCTCACGGACTATGGGCAGGTCGTCGACGCGCTCACAAGCGTGAACGACCTCCACGACGGGTTCGACGCCCTCGTCCATCTCGCCGCCATTCCCGCGCCCGGCATCGTGCCCGACGTCGCGACGTTCCACAACAACATCACGACCACGTTCAACGTGTTCTGGGCGGCGCTGCGCCTGGGCATCGACCGGATCGTGTACGCCTCGAGCGAGACGGTGCAGGGTCTCCCCTTCGACACCCCGCCGCCCTATATCCCCCTTGATGAGGAATATCCGGCCCGCCCGGAGTCGGTGTACTCGCTCGTGAAGCACCTCGAGGAGCAGCTCGCGACCGAGCTGGTGCGCTGGCATCCCGAGGTGTCGATCACCGCGCTGCGGTTCTCGAACGTCATGGTGCCCGCCGACTACGAGGAGTTCCCGTCTTTCGACGCAGACCCTCTCCGGCGCAAGTGGAACCTCTGGAGCTACATCGACGCGCGCGACGGGGCCCAGGCGGTGATCCGCGCGCTCGAGGTCGCGCCGCCCGGGTTCGACCGTTTCCTCATCGCGGCAGCAGACACCGTCATGAGCACGCCGAACGCCGAACTCGTCGCTCAGGTGTTCCCTGAGGTGGAGATCCGACGCGAGCTCGGGGTGAACGAATCGCTCTTCTCGACCGCGAAGGCGCAGCGCCTGCTCGGCTATCGCCCCCAGCACTCCTGGCGCGACACGCAGCACTGACCCCCCTCGTTGGGGAATGGGGAGGCGCGGAAACGCACCGCGGTGGAAGAATGCCCGGTGTGGACCCCGCAGAACTCGCCGGAGCAGCACACGCGATCACCCAGTGGGTGACGATCGGCCGCGATGTGCTCGTCACCGCCGACACGGGTTCCGGCAAGAGCACGGTGCTCTCTCGATTCGCCGCGGGTGCCACGAACGACGGCGCGCACGTCGTTCGCATCGACGGGAGGGCGTCACTCACGGACGTGCCGTACGGCGCCATCCTGCTGCACGACGTAGTCGCGCGATCTCGGCACGCTGCGTCCCCCACGGACGCGGCGCTGTTCCAACTGCTCGACGAGGAGCTCCATGGAGCGCTGGGGAACATCGTCGTCGTCGATGACATCGACACGCTCGACACCGCTTCGCTGCGCATTGTCGACCGGCTCACCCAGAGCCCACGGGTGCGACTGGTCGCTTCTATCCGTCCGGGCGGCCAGGACCACAACATCGGCGTGCGGCGGGTCTTCGAAGGACGCGTGATGGCTGAGGCGCGGCTCGTCCCGCTCGGGTTCTGGGGGCTGTCCTCCCTCCTCACCACGCACCTCGGCGGGCCGCCCGATGCGAATCTCATCTCGTCGATATCGGCGCGTTCGGCCGGCAACCCTGCCGCCGCCATCGCGCTGATCGACGCGGCGCGGTTCTCCGGCGTCATCGAGTTGGTCGACGGACTGTGGACCGAGACCGGGTCACTCGACGCCGTGCAGCACGACATGGTCGCGCAGGCGCTGACCCGGTCGCTGTCGCCCGAGGCGTTGCGCGGTCTCCAAGCGCTCGCCTGGGCGGGACCGGTCACCTTTGACAACGCCACGGACCTCGTCGGCGCCGAAGTGCTCTCGGAGCTCGCCGAGCTCGAACGCGTCACCGTCTATCGCTCCGCGCGCGGCGACATGGTCACGGTGTCGCCGCCGGCCCTGTCGCATGCCGTGCGCACTCGACTCACTGATGTCGACCGCCGGCTTCTGGCGCGTCGAGCCGGCGAGGTCTTCGGGTCAGCGTACGAGCCCTCGCGTCCGCCTCGCAGCGACCTCGTGGATCGACTATTGGCAGGTGCTGCCGCTGATGATGCGGGTCACCTGCGACACGCCGCCGAACTGGTCGCCCTCGTGCATGAGCGCGCCGCTGTGCAAGATGCATCGCGCCGGGCGCACTGGCGGGCCGATCCTTCCCTCGCGAACGCGGTCACCTTCATCGATGGGCTCATGTCTCGACCGAACCCGGAACAGGTCGATGAGATCTTTGATGCGACCGCGATCCGGCCGTCCGACCCGGTGCACGTCGTCGCCATCTATCTCACCCGCCGTGCGCAGTGGATGCTGTGGCAGACCGGCGACCTGGCAGCGACCACCGCCTTCCTTCGCGAACAGGCGTCGCGGCTGGGTGGAGACGGCGCGATCCTGGAGGCTCAGGCGCTGATGTTCGAGGTCAGCTGGGGCGTGCATGTCGCCGACGACGCCACGCTCCAGAGGCTTCGCCTTGTGGGCGGCGCGCGTCACGCTCAGATCTGGTCTGCTCTGACGCGTGCAGGTCTGCTGCTGGAGTTTGGCCGGGCGGAGGAGTCACTGGAGACGCTCGACGCGGCTCCGGAGCCTGATGCTGACTCCCCTCTTCAGCCTTATCTGGAGGCGGCGCGAAGTGATGCGCTGCTTCTGTTGGGTCGTGTGGAGGAGGCGGAGCAGTGGGCGCGCACGCACTTGGAGGCGGCTTATGACGCGCTCAATCCGCTGGGCATCCGCCTGCATTCGCTGAAGCTGGCGGAGGTGCTGTATCTCACGGGCAAGCGCGATGCGGCGTGGTCGGTCCTCGCGGTCAGCTTGAGGCTGGGGCCGCCGAGCCCCTTCGGTATCGCGTATCACGAGCGGACGCTCGCTCTTGCGGCGGCGCTTCGTGCGGCGGCGGGCGACCTTGAGCTTGCTCGCGTGCTCGAGGGTGAGCTGGCGGTTTACCCCCTGACGTATCGACCTGTTCTGGGTTCGATGCGGGCATGGGCGGTCGCGACGATGAGTTATGAGGCAGGCGACGCGACGCGTGCGGAGGAGCTCTTGTATGAGCAGGCCCGTGAGGACGTTGCGCGCGGGTCGCTGGCGTCGGCGTTGTTGTGCCTGACGAGCCGGCGGCGTGCGTACAGTCGGCAGCAGGCGGCGGAGTTGCGAGAGCTGTTCGAGCGCGCACCGCTGCCCTTCTTCAAGCCGCTGGTCGATCTGCACAGTGCTCTCGCGGAGGGCGACGAGGTGTTGATCGAGTCGGCGTTGAGGCGGACGAACAGCGAGGCTGCGAGCGCGTTGAGCGTGACGGCGGTCGAGACGCTCAATGAGCTGCGTGAGCGTGCTGGCCGGGAGGCGTTGTCGCCGTCAGAGGTGGATGCGTTGACTCAGCACGGGTTTATGGATCGCCATGCGGGCTCGACTTCGGAGGGGCGGTCGTCTTTGAGCGATAGGGAGCGCGAGGTCGCTCTGCTGGCCCGGGCAGGCTTGTCGAACAAGGAGATCGCTGGCCGACTGTTCATCAGCCACCGGACGGTCGAGAACCACCTCTATCGGCTCTTGAAGAAGCTCAATCTCGAGTCGCGGGCGGCGCTGACGACCTGGTCGCCCGAGTGAGAGGCGCTTCCTGCGGCGCCTCGACGTCGGTTGAGCTCGCGTCGGTTGAGCTCGCGTCGGGCAGCTCCGTTGTCGTGTTGAGGGACCCGGATGTTGTGCGCCGTCTTGGGCGCGGTCGAAGGGCGCGCGCGAAGTGCACTGCGGCCCATGCGAATGCGATGCCGGCGGCGACGATGCCGATGGTGCGTCGGGTGTCGGGGTCGACAGAGTTGTTGACGTATCCGAGCCAGGGCAGGTGATACCACAGGACGGCGCGCACTTGGTGGCCGGCGACGGGGTCGTCGATTCCGCTGTTGTTGTCGCCCTGTGTGGTGAAGGTCCGCTGCCCTGCACTGTTGACTTCGACGGTGAGCACGCGGTGGATGATGAGCATCTCTTCGTTCGCGCGGGGCGCGAACACGATGACGTCGCCGGGGCGGATCTCGTCGATGCGGTTGATTTCGTCGATCTCGGCGGGCTCGAGCGCCTGCGCGACTTCTGTGAGCGTGGGCATGGTGGGGCGCACGATGGCGAGCGAGCCGACGGGCATGGTGGGGGCCATGGAGTTCGAGAGCACGGTGAGGGGCACGGCCCCGGCGATCGTGGGGATGACGATCGCAAGGCTCGCGATGAACAGCACCGCGAGCAGCAGCCCGACGCTGAGGATGCCTCCGACCGTGGCGAAGATTCGTTTTGCGACGCCGCGGCGGGGGCGGGGCGCGGGCGCGCCGAC
>CALANM010000058.1 GCA_937926065.1 uncultured Microbacterium sp. | reverse complement strand
TGACGGCCCGCGAAGGCGGCGGTCACGCCTCGACTCCGCCGGCCGTGCCCGCCACTGCGCGCCTCGCCCGCGCGATCGACCGGCTGCACCGCCGCCCGTTCCCGACGCGCATCGCACCGCCCGTGCGCGCTCTGTTCGCAACGATCGCACCGTACGCGCCCCAGCCGCTGCGATGGGTCTTCGGCAGCCTGGGCCTCACGGGTCCGCTGCTCGCCCGTGTCTTCCCGCGGCTGGGACCCGAGATGAACGCCATGGTGCGCACGACGGCGGTCGCGACGCAGCTCTCGGGGGCGCCCGGCGAGAACGTGCTGGCGACCACGGCACGTGCCGCGATCAACATCCGGCTGCTGACAGGAGACACGGTCGAGAGCGCCACCGAGCGGGTGCGCCGTGTCGTCGCCGACCCCGAGGTCGAGATCGAGGTGCGCCATGCCTCCGACCCGTCACCCGTCTCGCCGTGGAAGGGCGATGCCTGGCGCCAGATCGCCTCGGCCGTCACGGCCGCCCTCGGCGACGACGTCGTCACGACGCCCTACATCCAGCTCGGCGCGAGCGACAGTCGGTGGTTCACCGTCATCAGCGACCACGTCTACCGCTTCACGCCGTTCCACCTCACGCGCGCCGAGCGCGATGCGCTGCACTCCCACAACGAGCGCATCCGGGTGGACGTGTGGCTGCGCGGCATCCGCTTCTACCGCGACCTCATCGCGCCGGCGCCCCGCTGAAGGCCGCGCTGACGGCGCCGGCACCGGCTCAGGGGATGAGCGTGACCTTTCCGTCGACGCCCTGCTCGACCAGGCGGTGCGCTTCCGCGGCATCGGCGAGCGGCAGCGACGGGCCCAGCTCGACCGAGAACGCGCCGGCGGCCAGGAGCTGAATCGTGACGGGCATTGCTTCGGAGCGCCATCCGATCTCGCGAGAGCACAGAGGCCGAGGGCTGCCGCCCAGGTAGGCGCGGATGCCGAACGAGTCGGCGTCTTCGCCGCGCACGAGCGTCGCGATGCGGTGGCGGTCGGCGACGAGGGCGAGCGAGGCCTCGATCGCCTCGTCGGTGCCGGCGATGTCGATGGCCACCGTCACGCCCTGCGGTGCGGCTTCGCGCACGCGCCCCTCGATCCCGGGTTCGTAGGACAGCGGAGTCGCGCCGAGCGATCGCACGCGGTCGGCGCGGCGGTCGCTCGTGGTGGCGAGCACGGTCGCGCCCCACAGCGTCGCGAACTGGATGACAGCCTGCCCGACGGCGCCGGACCCGCCGTGGACGAGGAGCGTGTCGCCGGGGCCCACCGCGAGCGAGCGCAGGGTCTGATAGGCGGTCGCGGCGGGGATGCCGATCGCCGCGCCCTCCTGCGCCGACACCTGCGGCGGGCGCGGCCATGCGTGCGAGGCGGGCACGACGATGTCGGTCGCGTACGCGCCGACCGCACCGGCGACGACGACGGCGTCGCCCTCGCGGAAGCCCTCGACGCCTACCCCCACGGCCGTCACGATGCCTGCCGCGTCGCTGCCGATGGGGCGCGGCTCAGTGATCGGGTCGGATGCCCGGATGCCGGAGCGCACCTTGTGGTCGCGGGGATTCACGCCCGCGGCTTCGATGCGCACCGCCAGGTCGCCGGCTCCCGGCGCGGGGACGTCGATGTCGGTGAGCGTGAGCACCTCGGGGCCGCCGAGGCGGGAGTACGTGATCGCCTTTGCCATGACGCGCCCACACTATCGCGGACCCGGGCCGAGGGTCAGCCCCTTGCGCGGCGGTGCGAGGGTCAGTCCTTGCCCGCCAGGGCTCTGGCGATGCGCTGCGGCGACACCGGCTCCGCTGTTCCCAGGCGCTGCGCGTACAGGCTGACGCGGAACTCCTCCAGCAGCCATCGGGCGCGCACGAGCGCGGGGGCGGCATCCGGAGGGAGCGGGACGGTCCCGCCCGCCTCCGTGTACGCCGCGGCCACGCGTTCGTACTCGGTCATTCGCTGGCGATCGCGCCCCGGGTTGTCGGACAGCGCCTGCACGCGCTCGAGCGCCGCCTGCAGGTAGCGGGGGAGATGTGCGAGGCGGGCGAGCCCCGTGCGCGAGATGAATCCGGCGTGCACGAGCCCCGCCACCTGCGCCTTGACGTCGCCGAGGGCGCCGAGAAGCGTCATCGAGCTCTGGCCCCGGATCGCCCGCTCCACATCGCGCTGCAGGGTCAGGATGCGGGCGACGAGCGAGACCGCCTGGAACAGCTCGTCGACGACCACCGACGACAGTGCGTCGCGCACGCGCTCGAACTCGGCCTGCGAGCGGATCGACGCCGTCGTGCGGGCCATCACGGCATCGGCCACCGCGACCCGCGCGTCTTCGATGAGCGCTTTGGCCGAAGGGTAAGGCGATGTCGCGAGGGCGAGCTTCTCCGCCGCGGTCAGATGCTCCAGCACGTATGCCGTCGGCGACGGCACCGCCAGCAGGAGCAGTCGCCGGACGCCGTCGTGCGTGATCCGCGCCGCCCGCTCGGCGGTCGCCTCGATGCGGAGGGCGACCGCATCCTTCTCGTCGACGAGGGCCGGATATCCGCGCACGACACCGCCCGCGACGCGCGAGTCGACGACATCGGGCAGATCACCGAAGTCCCACGCAGTGATGCCGCCGCGCTCGGCGACCGTGTCGGCATCGGGCGCGGCGCCGGGACGCGGCCCGGGAGTCGCAGGACGGTCGGCAGGACGGGCAGACGCCGACAGCGAGCGCGCGACAGCGTGGCGGGCCCGACCGGCCAGCCGCTGCTGCAGCTCGGCGAGGTCGCGGGAGCTGCCGAGGACCCGGCCGCGCTCGTCCACCGCGCGGAACGACATCAGCAGGTGCCCGGGCACGCGCTCCATGTCGAAGTCGGCCTCGGTCACAGGCTGATTCGCGACGCGCTGGATGCGGGCGGCGAGCGCCGAGCGCAGCGACCGCGGCGGCACGCCCTCGTGCGACTCCGGGCCGTCGCTCGCGAGCTCCGCGCCCAGGCGTGCGGCCCAGTCGGCGGCGGGGACGACGTGACGGCGGATCGCCTTCGGCAGGGCCCGCAGGAGGGCGGCGATGAGCTCGTCGCGCATGCCGGGAACCTGCCAGTCGAACCCCTCGGGGGTGATCTGCGCGAGGAGGGCCAGCGGGACGACGACGCTGACGCCGTCGTCGGCCGCGCCCGGCTCGAACCGGTAGGCGAGGGAGAGCACCTGGTCGCGTTGACGCCAGCGGGCGGGGAAGTCGCGCTCGTCGGAGCGCGACGCCTCGTCGAGCAGGTCGGCCTCGGTCATGTCGAGGAGCTTCGGCGTGCGCGCCGAGGCGTCGCGCCACCACGACTCGAACGAGCGGACGTCGAACACGTCGCGTGGGATGCGTGCGTCGTAGAACGCGAAGACCGCCTCGTCGCCGACGAGGATGTCGCGGCGACGCTCCCGCTCCTCGAGCTTCTCGAGGCGGCGGCGCAGCTCGAGATTGCGGCGCTCGAAAGCGGTGAGGCGCTTGTCGAGGTGCTGACTGTTCCACTCTCCGTCGACGAGAGCATGACGCACGAACAGCTCGCGCGCGAGCTGCGGATCGATGCGCGCGAGCTGCACGCGGCGGCGCGGGATGATCTCGACGCCGAACAGCGTCACCTTCTCGGCCGCGACGGCCGCCCCGGCATCCTTCGACCAGTGCGGGTCGCTGAGGCTGCGCTGCGCGAGGTCGCCCGCGAGCTCCTCCGCCCATGCAGGGTCGATCGCCGCGACCGTGCGAGCGAACAGGCGGGACGTCTCGACGAGCTCGGCGGCCACGACGGCGTCCGGCGCCGGCGTCAGGCCGGCAGGTGGTGCAGGGGCAGGGCGG
>CALANM010000057.1 GCA_937926065.1 uncultured Microbacterium sp. | reverse complement strand
GACCCGGCGCCGAGCGCGTCGAACGGTCCGTCGTGCGCGCCGCGCGCCGCGCCGGTGGTGCCGTCGCAGGCACCCTCGGGAGCGCGGGCCGGGCGGTCACCTCCTCGGTCGGTCGCCGGCGCTCTGCCCGGGTCGGCGACGCCCCCCAGAGGGACGCGGCCGCGGCCGGCCCGGAGGCGCCGGCATCCGATGCGACGCACGAGGCCTCCTCCCGGGAAAGCGCGGGATCGGCGTCGTCCACAGGGCTCGACTGAGGCTGTTCGGGGCGCGGCCGGGTGTCGGACGCCTCGCCTAGTTTTTCGGGCATGCTCACCGCCCTGGACACCTCGCCCCCTTCCGCCTACCCGTTGCCTTGGCATGTCGAGCGCATGTCCAACACCCATGCCGTCGTCTTCAACAGGAGTCCGGAGCCTCTCGACTCCGTGCGCGCGTTCCACTCCGACGGCGCCACGTTCCGGTGGGGGCGCCTGCTGCCAGGCGACTCGATCGACCTGTGCCTGTGCGACTCCGACCTGGATGACCTCGTCCTCACCCTGTGCTGGTTCCGCGAATCCTCGTCATCGGAGTACATCTGGCGTTTCGTGATGTGAGTGTGCGCACAATAGGTCTATGGGACTCTTCCAGCACCGGCCCGAAGAACCGACCGAATGGGGCGGCCTTCCCGCCGAGCCCGCTGACACTCTCGATCCCGTCGAGCAGCTCGACACGAGCTTCGCGCTCGACATCCCGCTGTTCGGCGACATCCCGGCGCGGACCGGCGTCGGCATCGAGATTCAGCCGGTCGATCCGCCACTGCCGCCGGAGATCGTCGGCATCGGCGACGGCGACGGCGACTGATCGACGCCGCCTGAAGCGGATGCCGCTCAGCCCGCGCTGCTGCGGCGGCGAAGCTCGCGACGGAAGTCCGCTTCCGAGTAGGGCTTCAGGTTCGGCGGGAGGTCGTCGGCTCCGAGGCCCTTGACGAACTCCTCCGGCGCCACGTCGAGAGCCGTGGCGAGCTGGATGAGGACATAGAGGGTGGGATTGCCCTGCCCGTTCTCGATGCGGGCGAGGTGCGAGACGTCGAGGTCGGCACGCTCGGCAAGAGTCTTGCGGCTGATGGTCTGCCGGTCTCGGAGGGCACGCACGAGCTGGCCGACATGTGCGGACGCTCTTGAGCGGGGTTCAGACATGCATACAGACTGTGCGCAGGCCGCGTGACGTCACGGCGCTTTCGCCCATGCGCTTTCGAACCTAGGCTTGAAAGCGCTGCGCATTCCTGCCTGAATGCCACGCGTGCCGCTCATCGGCGGGCGCCTGGTCTTCGCCGACGTCGCCGTCGGTCGCGCTGACGCGCCGGGTGCCTGTCGCCGTGCTTCGCTTCCTCGACAGCGAACCACGCCGGCAATACGCTCGGAGACATGAACAGCACGCTGGCGTGCCTCGCGGGATGGATGGCACACCAGCGCTGGTACTCATCGAAGGGGACGACTCCGAAGCTGCGGCTGCTCGCTCGCATCACCGTCGCACCCGCCACACCCGACGCACGCGTCGAGGTCCTCGTCGTGCTCGACGAGGGCGCCTCTCCCGCCGTCGTCTACCAGGTCCCCCTCGTGCGCCGTGTCAGCGCCACCGGGACCCACCCCGCACACGTCATCGGCCGAGATGAGGAGTCCGTGCTGATCGACGGACCGTTCGATCCCGCCTACGCCGGCGCGCTTCTCCGTGACATCGCCTCGGAAACGCACGTCCACGCGGCCGGCACCGCCCGCCGCGTCGCGGAAGTGGAGTCGAGGGTGCTCTCGGGCGAGCAGTCGAACACGTCGATCATCTATGCCTCGTCCGGATCGCGACCTGTCATCTGCAAGGTCTTCCGCCAGCTGAATCCCGGACTGAACCCCGACATCGAGCTGCAGTCCGCGCTTGCGGGAGCGGGCTGTCCGTATGTCCCGCAGTCGGTCGGGCACATCGAGGCGTCGTGGAGCGACCCGACTGACTCGACGGCCCACCTGAGCGGCTCTCTCGCGTTCGCGCAGGAGTTCCTCCCGGACGTCGAGGACGCGTGGCGGGTCGCCCAGCGCGCGGCGGCCGACGACGAGCAGTTCTCGCCGGCGGCCCATGCACTCGGCGCCGCCACGGCCGACGTCCACCTGAGCCTCGCGCAGCTGTTCCCGACGACGCCCGCCGACGGCGCGGCCCGCGCGGCAGTGGTCGACGCATGGCAACGACGTCTTGCGATCGCCGTCGCGGAGGTGCCCGGGCTCGCGGCGCACCGCGAAGCGATCGCCGGTGTGTACGAACGGGCGCTCGAGACCGTGTGGCCGGCGCTGCAGCGGATCCACGGCGACCTTCACCTGGGGCAGGTGCTGCAGGCGCCCGGCCGGGGGTGGCTGCTGATCGACTTCGAGGGTGAGCCGATGCGCCCGATCGACGAGCGCCGCAGGCCGGATTCGGCGCTGCGTGACGTGGCCGGCATGCTGCGATCGTTCGACTACGTCCCGGGCGCGCTCGCACAGGATGGCACGGCGGAGCGCCTCCTGGAGTGGTCAGCCGCCGCGCGCCGAGCCTTCCTCGGCGGCTACGAACACCGAATGGGCATGCCCGCGACCGGGCCTCTCCTCGACGCCTTCGAGCTCGACAAGGCCGTCTACGAGGCGATCTACGAGGCCCGCAACCGGCCCGGGTGGCTGCGGATCCCGTTGGCGGCGATCGACCGCCTGGTCGCTAGCACAGAAAGGGGCTCGGGCGGCACCCAGTGACTGTCCAGCGGCGGACTCGTTAGCGTTGAAGGGATGGTAGCCACTCCCCCTCCCCGCTCAGACGGCCGGATCAGCAGCCTGGACGGCCTGCGCGGGATCGCCGCGACAGTCGTGCTCTTGCACCACTGGCTGCTCATCGCGCGTCCGTGGCTGGAAGGCACCGTCGTCTGGGCGTGGATCTCGCAGTCCCCCGCCAAGATCCTCACGGCCGGCAGCGAGGCCGTGCTCGTGTTCTTCGTGCTGTCGGGCCTGGTGGTCGTGCTGCCGGTCTTCCGCTCGGGCTTCTCCTGGATGGGGTTCCTCTCGGCGCGCGTCGTGCGCCTCTACGGCCCGGTGATCGCGGCGCTCATCCTCAGCAGTATCCTGGTGCTCCTCGTTCCCCGGGACGTCTCGACGATGCCGGAGGGATCGTGGATGGCGGACACCCACGCGACCGAGTTCACCTGGCAGGCGTTCTTCTCGCAGGCGTCCCTGGTGCCGCGTCAGTACCCGCTGAACAATCCGCTCTGGTCGCTGCACTGGGAGCTGCTGTATTCGATCCTCCTGCCGTTCGCGACGGCGCTCGCGCTGCTCGTGCGGCGCTGGGCGCTGACCGCGGTGCTCGTGTGCTGCACGCTGAGCGTCGCCGGGCGTGTGTTCGAGCAGAGCGACCTGCTGTACTTCCCCGTGTTCCTCATGGGAACGATCATGGCGGCGCGCATGCCAGACCTGCTGGAATGGGTGCAGCGCCCGAGGCCGCGCTGGTTCCTGCCGCTGCTCGCCGGCGGAAGTCTCCTGCTGCTCATCGCCAGCTGGCTCGCGCGCCCCATCGCCGAGAGCGGCAGTGCGCTGAGCAACGCGCTGTGGGCGCTCGCCGCTCCGGGCGCGGCGGGCATCGTGCTCGTGAGCTTCGCCTGGCGTCCGCTCGTGCTATTTCTCGAGACCCGCATCATGCAGTGGCTCGGACGCATCTCGTTCAGCCTGTACCTCATCCACGTGCCGGTGCTCGCGACCCTCGCGTTCGCACTCGGCTCCGAGAGCTGGCCCGTCATCGGACTCATCGGCATCCCCCTCTGTCTGCTGGTGGCCTGGGGGTTCTATCAGCTGGTCGAGGCTAGGATTCATCAGGTCGCACGACGCGTGCACCGCGCCGTCACCGCTCGCGCCCGTCGGCGCGCCAGCGAGATCGCTTCCTGACACGTCTCGAACGAGAGCCCCACATCTCCATGCCCCTCCGTCTGCCCCAGGCCATTTCCAAGTACGCGCGACAGGCGGCGCGAATCCTGGCGGCGGAGCAGGTGGCCATCGCGCGTACGCTGCCGATCCGCCCGCGAACCGTGCTGTACGAGTCGTTCGCCGGCAACGGGGCCCTGTGCAATCCCGAGGCGATCTTCCGCGCGCTGCTCGCCGCACCCGACTTCGCCGACGTGCGCCACGTCTGGGCCCTCAGCGATTCAGCCGCCGAAGCCGCGCTGCGGCGGGAGTTCGCCGGGAAGTCGAACGTACGGATCGTCCGACGCGGCTCGGCGGCGTACTGGCGGGCTGTCTCGACGGCGGGCTATCTGATCAACAACGCGACCTTCCCTCCGGCGTTCGGCAAGCGCGCCGGACAGGTGTACCTCAACACGTGGCACGGCACGCCTCTGAAGCTCATGGGCTTCGACATGCCCGGGGGCGCGCTCGAATCGGCCAACACGCTGCGGAACTTCCTGAACGCGGACTACCTGCTCTCTGCCAACCCGTTCATGAGCGAGGTCATGTATGAGAGCGCGTACCGGCTGCGCAACGTCTACCGCGGCTCGATCATCGAAGAAGGCTACCCGCGCATCGATCGTCAGCGTGTGACGGATGCCGAATCGAGCGCCGTGCGCCGTCAGCTCGGCGATGCGCTGTCGATCGATCTCGCCGGACGCCGCCTGGTGCTGTTCGCTCCGACGTGGCGCGGCTCGTCGTTCCAGTCTCCCGACGCCGATCTCGCCCACCTCGCCGGCCAGGCGGCCGCCCTGCAGGATCATCTCGGCGACGGCGCCCTCGTGCTCGTGAAGACCCACCAGGTCGTCCATGAGCTCGCCCGAGCAGTCCCCGCGCTCTCGCGCCTGCTTGTGCCGAACACGATTCCCGCGAACGTGCTCCTGGGTGTCGCCGACGCTCTTGTGACCGATTACTCGTCGATCTTCTTCGACTACCTCGCGACCGGCCGCCCCATCGGCTTCCTCGTCCCCGACAGCGACGAGTACACGGTCGAGCGCGGCACGTACATGTCCCTCGACGAGCTGCCGGGGCCCGTTCACACCGATCCCGCGACCCTCGGACGCGAACTGGCCGCGCTGATGCAGCCCGGATCGGCGCGCCACCCGCGCTACGACGACTGGGCGAATCGCTACACCCCCTACGAGGACGGCGGAGCGACCGAGCGCGTGATCGACATCGTGTTCCGCGGCCGCACGGACGGCTACCGCGTGCGCCCCGCCGAGCGCGACGGGCGCGTGCGCCTGCTGTTCTACCTGGGCGGCATCCGCCTCAACGGCATCACGACGTCGGCCGTCAACCTGCTCAATTCACTGGATCCGTCGAAATACGACGTCACCGCCCTGATGGCATTCCCCCGGGGCGAGGTGACGCGGCGCAACCAGCAGCGACTCGATCCCGGCATCCGGCAGGTCTTCCGCCTCGGCGGAATGAACGGGCTCAAGGCACGCCAGGTGCTCCGCCGGGTCGCCGATCGCAGCACCGACCCGTTGCGCGCCCACCGCCGCTTCGGACACCGCACGCTGTGGCACGACGAGTGGGTGCGCATCTTCGGATCGGCGAAGTTCGATTGGGTCGCCGACTTCAGCGGTTACAGCCCCTTCTGGGCGCACCTCATGCTTCACTCGCCTCGCGCCGTACGCGCCATCTGGCTGCACAATGAGATGGCGGCCGATCGCGAGCGCACCGTCGCCGGGCGCCAGCCGTTCCTGCACTCGCTGGGGCGTGTGTTCACGATGTACCGAGCGTATGACCAGCTCGTGTCGGTCTCGCCCGCGCTCACGAAGCTGAACCGCGCCGAGCTCGCGGAGTATGCACCGGCCGAGAAGTTCCTCACCCTGCGGAATCTCCCCGACATCGTCGACAGGACGCGCCCGGATGCCGCCTCCGACGACGCAGATCAGCTCCTCGGCGTCGACGAGCCGTGGCGTGCCGCGCTCAAGACCGCAGGTCACCGGCGCTTCGTGACCGTCGGCCGACTGTCGACGGAGAAGAACCACGCGCGGCTCATCCGCGCGTTCGCCCGCGTGCATGCGGACGACCCCCGCACTCAGCTCTTCATCGTCGGCGGAGGACCCCTGGGCGATCAGCTGCGTCGCCAGGTCTACGAACTCGGGCTGGGCGACAGTGTCTTCCTGACGGGCCCGCAGTCCGACCCGATCTCGATCATGCGCTCCTGCGACTGCTTCGTGCTCTCGAGCGACTACGAGGGTCAGCCGATGGTGCTGATCGAGGCCGCGCAGCTCGGGCTGCCCATCGTCACGACCGCGTTCGGCTCTGCCGAGGGCGCCTTGCCCGGAGACGAGATGCTGATCGTTCCGCGCAGCGACGAGGGGCTGTCGAGCGGAATGCGCGCGTTCCTGGCCGGCGACGTGCCCCCGACGCACCTCGACGTCGCCGCCTACACAGCTGAAGTGCTCTCCCAGTTCGACCAGCTGATCCCCCATCCGGAATCATCGGACTCATGACACGTGACGCGGCGGTCCCTCCCGCAGGAGCGGGCGTCACGTTCGTCATGCCCGTGCTGAACGAGCGCGACTATCTCGAACGCGCCGTCGAGACGGTGCTGGCACAGGATTTCGAAGGCCCCCGCGAGCTCGTGCTGGCGCTGGGCCCTTCGCACGACGGCACGACCGAGCTGGCCGAGCGCCTCGCGTCGGTCGATCCGCGCATCCGGCTGGTGCACAATCCTGCCGCTGACATCCCGGTCGGCCTGAACCTGGCGATCGCCGCGGGCTCTTACCCGACCATCGTGCGGGTCGACGCGCACTCCGAGCTCACCGCAGGCTACACGGCACGCGCCCTCGAGACTCTTCGGCGCGTGCGCGCCGCGAACGTCGGCGGCGTGATGCGCGCAGACGGTCGCACCGCGTTCCAGCGCGCCGTCGCATTCGCCTACAACTCACCCGTCGGACTCGGCGGAGCCACCTATCACAGCGGCACGACGGAGGGCGAGGCAGAGTCCGCCTATCTGGGCGTCATCCGTCGCAGCGTGCTCGAGGAGGTCGGCGGATTCGACGAGACGATCCGGCGCGGCGAGGACTGGGAGCTCAACCTCCGCATCCGCCGCGCGGGCTACCGCGTGTGGTTCGATCCGAAGCTCGCGGTCACCTACTGGCCGCGAGAGAGCTGGGTGCGGCTCGTGCGGCAGTTCCGCGCCACCGGAACATGGCGTGGCGAGCTCGTTCGGCGCTACGGCCGCCGCAATTCGCTGCGGTTCTTCGCGCCGCCCGTCCTCGTCGTGTGGCTCCTGATCGCAGCCGTCACCGCGGCTCTCCAGCTGACGGGCGTCCTGTCCGGAGCGAATGCCGCCTGGAGCAGCCTTGTGTACGCGCCGCTCGCCGCGTACGCCCTGCTCGTCGCCGGCTTCGCGCTCACCGGCACGGGGCGCGGATGGCGTGAGCGGCTATGGAGCCTCCTTGTGATCCCGTCGATGCACCTCGCGTGGGGCGCCGGCTTCCTCCTGGGTCTCATGCGAGGCGCTCGCGACACGGTCGACACCTCCCGCCTCGACCGCAACACTCCCCTGCCCTGATCGCTCGAGCCGGTGCGGTGAGGGCTCAGACGTCGAGGAATCCCTGATCGAGGATGCGAGCGACCACCCGCTCCGCCGCGTGGCCGTCGTCGCGCGCGTTGAACCGGGAACGCCACGCCGAGTAACGGTCGGCATAGCGTTCCCTCATGCCCTCGTCGGCGAGCGCGGCCTCCAGCTCGCCCTGCGTCGACGTCATGGGACCCGGGGCGTGGGCGGCGAGATCGAAGTAGAACCCGCGCAGCTCACCGCGGTAGTGATCCAGGTCAGGGGTGAAGAAGTAGATGGGCTTGCCCGTGACCGTGTAGTCGAACATGACCGACGAGTAGTCGGTCACCAGGGCGTCGGAGGCCAGCAGAAGGCGGGAGATGTCGGGGTAGGCCGTCACGTCGCGGACGCGGGCGCCGTGGGCATCCGAACCCGGGAGCAGTGTGCGCGAGTGCCCTCTGACGAGGACGACCGCGCCCGACGAGTCCGCCAGGCGATCGAGATCGAGGAAGTCGACCATCTGATCGCGGTCGTCACGCCAGGTCGGCGCGTAGAGCACGACGCGCTCATCGGGTCGGATGCCGAGTTCTTTCCGCACGTCTGCGCCGTCGCCCGTCACGAGCACGTCATTGCGCGGGTAGCCTTCCACCCACACGGGACGCCGGAACGCGTACGCGGTGCGGAGGATGTCGCCTCCGTACGGATTCTGGGCGAGCAGGATGTTCCAGCGGCGGGACTCCCGGACCACAGCGATCGCGCGCCGCGGGTGGAACCCCGTGCGATGCAGGGCCAGGCGCTTGAGCGGAGTGCCGTGCCAGGTCTGCAGGACGATCTGCCCCGGGCGACGTGAGAAGCGACGGCGCAGCCAGTCGTTCACGACGAGGAGTCGCGCCGCGCCCCGCGCTCGCCACCACTCCGGGCTGCCTTCCACCACGGGCACCGCGCCCTCGGGCACCGGCACCGACAGATCGACGACGCTCCAGTACCGCACGAGGCCGGGAGCGCGGCGCGACAGCTCGCGGTCGATGGCCAGTGGGTTGCAGCTGGCGTTGCGACCGTAGAAGCTCTCGAAGAATACGGCGTTCTCCAGCCCCTGCGGTCGCGTCGCGTAACGCCGTTCGAGCGCGTCCTGCCCCTCCCCGGAGTCGTATGCCGGGTCGACCGGCGGCCCGATGACGAGGCGGTCGCCCTCGAGCTGTGCGCGAAGGACCCCCAGTTGGGTCACGGGGATGGACGCCTCCCCCGGGATGCGCTCGCCGTCGGCCCCGATCACCCGCAGCTCGTATTCGCCGGTGGGGAGGGCGAGCTCCGGGCCTCCCCACCGGGCCGCCCGCAACGGCACGACGGCGCGCCAGGTGGTGCCGCGCCCCGTCAGCCGTCCCCCCGCGCGAGCACGGGAGCCGAGGACAGAGACCTCGCGCGGACGTGCGCCGACGCCCGAGAGCTCCAGCACAGGACCGTCGCCGAAGCGGGCACGGATCATGGGTTCCACCTCGACAGTCTTGCGCGGATCCACCGGTACACGCGATCCGTGTTCGCGCCGTCGCGGTGAGCGTGGACCGTCTCGTCGAGCCGCTGCGCTGCGGCCAGTCGGCGCTCGGCTTCCGCGGGGTCGCTCAGCACGGCGTCGAGCTGGACCGCCGCCCCGGTCCAGTCCGTCGCCTCGGAGCCCTCCGTGATGTCGTGGTAGCGGCCGTAGAAGCCGCGCTCACGGGCGTACTCCTCCGCGTCGGGCGCGAGGAACACCACGGGCAGGGGCACGAGTGAGGCGTCGAACACGAGGGACGAATAGTCGGTGATGAGCACGGACAGCGCAGGAAGCAGCGGAGTCACATCGGCGACCAGGTCGCTTCCCAGCATCCGCACCCGTTCCCCCACGCCGGCTCGATAGTCGCCCGCGCCGAGCGGATGGGAGCGCAGGAGCAGGACCGCGTCGTTCCTGTCGAGCACCTCGTGGATGCGGCGCCAGTCCGAAGGGGACGGCACGGCGGGATCGTCGGCGCCGTCGCGCCACGTGGGCGCGTACAGCACCAGCCGGCTCTCCCCCAGGTCGCCGACGACCTCCTCGAGCCGCCGTCGCGCATCGCCGCGGCGCTCTTCGGGTGCCCCCTGCGACAGCACGTCGACGCGCGGCTCACCCGTGACCGGCACCTGCGCGTCGGTCAGGGCGAACGCCGACTCGAGGCGGCCGCGCACGAGATGCGACGCCGCCGGGATGATGGAGATGCGTCGCTGTGTAGCCCGGTAGAGCGCCGCAACCAGCGGACGGAGCAGCGGAAGCGGCGCGCGAACTGTCGCCGGCGAGTCCAGGCCGATGCGCTTGAGTGGGATGCCGTGCCACAGCTGCACGATGAGCGCCCCGCCCGTCGCGTACCGGTTCACGTCGCCGAAGCCGTGGGTGACGACGACGACCCGAGCGCGTGCCGTGCGCCAGAACCCGCGGATGCTCGTCTTTCGGACCGTGGGGATGCCGTGCGCGGCGGCGGCGGCATCCTGCTCCGGGCCAGCGGTGAGCCAGACGGCCTTCTCGCCCTCCACCGCCGCTCGCTCCCACAGCGCGAGCGCGCCGTCAGCGATGCCTGCCGCGCAGCCGAAGACCCATTCGCGGCGAGAGCGCGGGATGAGCCATGTCGCCACCCGGCCGAAGACGTACACCGGGATGCGCGCGAGCTTGGCGGCGTTGCCCGAGCCGAACGAGAAGGACGCCACCACGCGAGCCTATCGCGCGGTGGCGTTCTTCCCGATCTCGAGGGCGGGACCTCCCGCCCTGCCCGCGGTCACTGGTCGAGCGTGCCCAGGGTCACCTCGGCGGATGCCGTCTTGCCGTCGCGCTGGTAGACGATGGTCGCCGTCTCGCCGCCGGCGAGTGCCCGCACCTGCGCGGTGAGGTCGGTCGCGTCGGTGATGGGAAGTCCCGCGAACGACGTCACGACGTCGCCCGGCTTGAGTCCGGCTTTGGCGGCCGCTCCCCCTGCCGTGACCTCGCTGATGTACGCGCCCGCTGTCGTCGCCCCCTCGCGCACCGCGGCGTCGCCCACCATCGCCCCGAGGAGGCCGTGAGTGGCCTGCCCGTCGGCGATCAGCTCGTCGGTGATGCGCTTGACGATGTTCGACGGGATCGAGAACCCGACGCCGATCGAGCCGGCCTGGCTGGAGCTGGAGCCGCCCGTCGAGGCGATCGCGACGTTGACTCCGATCAGCTTGCCCGCACCGTCGACGAGCGCACCGCCCGAGTTGCCGGGGTTGATGGCCGCATCGGTCTGGATGACGGCGATGGAGATCGAGCTCGAAGCCGACTGCTGACGCGGGCCCTGTCCGAAGTCGAACTGGAACGGCGACTCGCCGCCGTCCTCCAGCTCGTCGCCCTCCTCCGGCGCGGCCGACGAGGCGATCTGGATGGAACGGTTCAGCGCGCTGACGATGCCCGTCGTCACGGTGTTGGACAGCCCCAGCGGCGCACCGACGGCGACCGTCTCGTCTCCGACATTCAAGTTGGATGAATCAGCGAACTCGATGGGCGTGAGACCTGATGCGTCCTCGAGCTTGATGACCGCGAGGTCGTAGAGCGGGTCGGTGCCCACGACCGAGGCCCGGAACACCTTGCCCTCGGAGGTGGTCACAGTGATGCTCGCCTTGCCGGTCGCGCCGTCGAGAGTCACGACGTGCGTGTTCGTCACCACGTATCCGTCTTCGCTCAGCACGACGCCGGATCCCGTGCCGCCCGACGACCCGGACGACGCAGAGATCGTGACGACGCTCGGGATCACCTTGGCCGCGATCGCGGTGGTCTGAGTCACCTCGTCGGCGTTGTTGACCGTCACGCTCGACGGTCCGGCCGTCACAACGGTGCCGCCCGGCGCACCGAAAAGCGACGACGACGCCGCTGCTCCGCCCACACCGGCCGCACCTCCCACGAGAGCCGCGGCGACCATGATGGCCACGATCTTCCCGCCTCCGACCCTTCCGTGTTCGGCTGTCTGCGCGCTCGGGGCGACCGGCTCCTGCCGGGCTCCGAACGCCGCGCCTGAGCCGTGGCCGCCTCCGAGCGGGACGGTCGGCTGAGTGTGCTGATAGCCGTGACCCCAGGACGCCGGCGGGGTGGGGGCGGACGGCGCCGAGGGGAAGGAGGCACCGTAGGCGGCGGCAGGCTGCGCGGCGGGCAGCGGCGGACGCGGCGGGTACGACGGGGAGGCTTCGGAGCCGGCCGGCGCCGCCTGACGCGCCGACGCGTCGGGCGAGGTCGCGTCGGTCGATGGTGCGGCGTCGTCGGGGACCGGGATGTTCTCACCGGAGGGTGTCGTGCTCATGGCGGCTCCTTCTCTCGAGACCTCTGTCGTTGCTCATCGAGGCACCATCAGGATGGCTCGGAATTCTGTGCGTTTCTTATGGCGCGGCCCCGACGACTCTATGCGTGTAGCCTGAGGCCGATGCGAGACATTCCCGGCGCGTGGTCGCGCGCGGCGCGCGGCGCCGGCCTGCTGACTCCCGAGGGCACCGCCGTCCCGACCATCTTCGCTGAGATGAGCGCCCTTGCGGCCCGCACCGGCGCCATCAACCTCGGTCAGGGCTTTCCCGACGAGGACGGTCCCGCCGAGGTGCTGGAGGCCGCACGGGTCGCCATCTCGCAGGGCGTGAACCAGTATCCGCCTGGACGCGGCATGCCCGACCTTCTTCATGCGATCGCCGAGCATCAGCGCCGGTTCTACGGCCTCGACGTCGATCCTGAGCGCGAGGTCCTCGTCACCGCCGGCGCCACGGAGGCGCTCGCAGCCACGCTGCTCGCCCTGATCGACGGTCCCGAAGACGAGGTGGTCGTCTTCGAGCCGTACTACGACGCGTATGCCGCTGTCGTCGCCCTTGCCGGCGCCAGGCTCGTGGCGGTCCCGTTGCGCGGAACGCATTTCCAGCCCGACATCGATGAGCTGCGGCGCGCGGTGACGGATCGCACGCGCATCATCATCGTGAACGATCCGCACAACCCCACGGGGGCGGTCTTCTCCGCCGAGGTCATCGACGAGGTCGTCCGCCTCGCGGATCGACACGACGCGTGGATCGTCACCGACGAGGTATACGAGCACCTCGTGTTCGAGGGCTCCCACTCCCCTGTCGCGACCCGCGTCGAGGCCCGGCCCCGCACGGTGTCCATCTCCTCAGCAGGGAAGACCTTCTCGACGACGGGCTGGAAGATCGGCTGGATCACTGCCCCGGCGCACCTCGTCGATGCGGTCCTGGCTGTCAAGCAGTGGCTGACCTACGTCAACGGCGCCCCCTTCCAGCCCGCCGTCGCAACGGGGCTGCGGCTGGGCGACGAGTTCTTCCACGGCATCGCGGCCACCCTGCGCGCCAAGCACGACACCCTCGGCGCGGGACTGCGAAAGGCCGGCTTCGACGTCATCCCGCCTCAGGGCGGCTACTTCACCGTTGCGGATGCCGCCGCGCTGTGCGAGCGGGTGGGAGCACCGGATGCCGATGCGCTCTGCCGGCGACTCCCCGAGCTCGCGGGCGTGGTCGCGATCCCCCTCACCGCGTTCGTGACGCCCGAGCGTCGCCCCCAGTTCGGGACGCTGGTCAGGTTCGCGGCTTGCAAGCGCATCGAGGTCATCGAGGAGGCCGCCGCGCGCCTCGGTGCGATCGGCGGCTGAGTCCCCATCCCGGCGGTCTACTGCGAGCGGGGCGTGACCGCGAAGCGTCGCAGGCGAAGCGCGGGATTCACGCGCCTCACCCGCTCGACCGCGTCGGCGTCGAGGTGGGCGACCGCGACGTCGCTCACCGTTCCGATCGCCGCGATCTCGACCCCCTGAGGGTCCACGATCATCGACGCCCCGACGCCGAGGGGCGGGGGGTGGTCGGCCGCAGCCACGTAGAGGGTGTTCTCGATCGCCCGGGCATGCAGGAGGGTGCGCCAGTGATGCTCCTTGAGAGGCCCGCGCACCCATTCGGCTGCCACGAGCACGACGTCCGCGCCACTGTCTGCCAGCACGCGGGCGACTTCCGGGAAGCGCAGGTCGTAGCAGGTCATGAGGGCGAACCGCATCCCCGCCGTCTCGAACGTCTGCGGCGCGGAGATGTCTCCCGGCTCGACCCAGTCGGACTCGCGCTGGCCGAACGCGTCGTACAGATGAAGCTTGCGGTACCGGGCGACGACCCCGTCGGCGCTCACCGCCACGACGGTGTTGCGCACGCGGCGTCCTTCGCCCCGCTCGAGCAGGCCGGCGACCACGATCGCATCGTGTTCGCGCGAGATCGCGGTCAGGCGTTCGACGAAGGGGCCGTCGATGGGCTGCGCGTGGTCGGCAAGGCTCTCGTCGAACGGATCGACGAAGTAGCTGGAGTACTCAGGGAACAGGATGACCCGCGCACCCCGCGCGACTGCGCGCGCCACGAGCTCGGCGATCGCCGTGAGATTGGCCTCCTCGTCGGCGGTCGGCGCGAACTGAGCGATGGCGAGGCCCACAGCGCCCGCGCTCATCGGCTCGTCTCCGCGGGCACGCATCCACGCCGGGAAGGCGAGCCACGTCGCGACGATGACGACACCCAGGACGATCGCAGCGACCCACGCCGCCAGGTCGCCGATCACGACATCGAACACGAACGCCACGACTCCCAGCAGAAGCGCCGACACCGTCAGCAGTGCCGTGATGAGCGCGGCATGACCGTAGCGGACGACCTGCGGCTTGATGCCCTTGCGGAAGGCCGCGCGGTGAAGCGCGACGGGAGCCAGGGCGATGATCGCGCTGAGCGCCGACAGGACGACGAGCACGAGGTAGAAGGTGCGCTGACCGGCCCCGAGGTCGGAGAACGCCGGCTGGAAGGCCAGAGCGAGCAGGAACCCGGTGAGGATCTGCGTGCCCGTCTGGAGGACGCGCAGCTCCTGCAGCACCTCGCTCCAGTTGCGATCGGCGCGTTCGTTGACGGATTCACCGCGGTCGTCGACGGCGGGCGCCGTGAACTCTGCACGGGAAGAGTCTGTCCGCTCATCGGATGCCATGTCCTCATCCTCCCGCCCGGCTGTGCCACCCGGCAACCGGACGCCGACGATTCGGCACCGCTCGGAAACCGTGCTAGGCTTATGTCTTGTGCCGCGGGGTGGAGCAGCTCGGTAGCTCGCTGGGCTCATAACCCAGAGGTCGTAGGTTCAAATCCTGCCCCCGCAACGAAGAAGGACCCCTGATCAGGAGAAATCCGGTCAGGGGTCCTTTGGTTTACCGCGGCGGCAGACGCCTGCCGCCCCACGGCCGTCCGCTCATTCGTGGACGTCGTCGTCGACGTTGACGAGCGCGGTCTCCATGTCGGCAAGGAATCGCGCGCTCACACGCAGCTCGTCATCGGTGTATGACTCCATGGCAGCGCGCATGCGACGAAGCCGTTCACCGAAGTGCTGATAGAACTGGGCACGTGCCGCCTCCGACAGCACGACGATGCGGGCCCGCCGGTCCCGGGGGTGAGGCCGCCGCTCGAGGTGGCCGCTTGCCGTCAGACGGTCCAGGAGCTTGGTCGTCGACGCCGTAGAGATCGCCAGATGCTCGGCGATATCGTGAGGCGACACCCACTCCCCGCGCTGCTCCCTCACGATCAGCATCCGCAGCGCAGCGAGATCGGAGGCGTTCATGTCCATATCGCCCCGCAGTCCGCCGTGCATGCGGTCCATTGCGTCGGAGAAGGCGCGGACAGCGGTCATCGCCTGCATCACGAGCTCATCGCGTTCGGTCTGCGGGATCCATCGCTGATTCACCGTGTAGACACCCCCTCCCGATATCTGTAGTATCGCTCGAACTCGCTAGATAAACTAGCAAAAGGAGAAAGCGAATGACTTCTATCGACCTCGTCGTCCTTCTCGACGACGAAGGCCGCGAGATCGGGACGGCGCCCAAGTCCAGCGTTCACGGCACCGACACCGCCCTTCATCTCGCCTTCTCCTGCCATGTGTACAACTCGCGTGGCGAGACCCTCGTCACGCGCAGAGCCCTCGACAAGGGCACGTGGCCCGGAGTCTGGAGCAACTCCTTCTGCGGTCATCCGCGGCCCGCTGAGCCCGTCCTTTCGGCGGTGCATCGACGCGCGGAGCACGAACTCGGCATCACGCTTCGGGACGTGCGCCTGGCGCTCCCCCTGTTCCGCTATCGCGCCGTCGATGCCAGCGGGATCGTGGAACACGAAGTGTGCCCGGTCTACCTTGCCACGACCGACGACGAACCCGACCTCAATCCGCGGGAAGTCGCCGAAGCCCGCTGGGTCGACCCGGCGGAGCTTGGCGAGGGAATCCGAGCGACGCCCTGGGCCTTCAGCCCGTGGCTCGTGCTCCAGGCAGAGCAGTTGGAGCTCTTCTCCCGTGGCCGGGGGCGGAAGGCCTCGTGATCCCGCTGCCCGAAGCCCATCGCGTCTTGATCGACGCGGCGATCGCGCGAGCACTCGAGCGCCTCAGCCGGCGTGCCGCACCGCTCGGCGACGGCGCACAGCACCTGACCGTGGCGATCTCGGCCGCCGCGAGCGACGGCAAGCGCATGCGGCCGGCGCTCGTCGTGGCCTCCTTCGCGGCGTTCGGCGGCGACATCGCCGGCGCGGGAGATCGGTCTGCCCTCTGGGACGTCGCAGCGGCCTTCGAGCTCCTTCACACCGCTTTCCTCGTGCACGACGACCTCATCGACCGCGACGTCGAGCGGCGCGGCGTCCCGAACATCGCGGGGCGCTTCCGCGAACGGGCTCGAGAGCTCGGCGCCGATGGTCGCGGCACTGCGGTGGTCTCCGATGCCGCATCAGTGGTCGCGGGTGACCTGCTCCTCTACGAGGCCACACGCCTGATCGCGAGCGCCGCGGTCACGGAGCCGCAGCGAGACGAGCTTTTCGCCGTGCTCGACGAAGCCGTGCTGGTGTCGGCTGTGGGCGAGCTCGCCGACGCCGAGCACGCCGCCCGCGCGGAGTGCCCTGACGCCGTCGCCCTTCTCACGACTGCCCACGACAAGACGGCCGTGTACTCCTTCCGCGCTCCTCTGCGTGCCGGCGCCGTGCTCGCCGGCACGCTCGCCCACGACGCCCTTGCCGCCGCCGCTGCTGACCTGGGGCTGGCATTCCAGCTCGTCGACGACCTCATCGGCACCTTCGGCTCGCGACAGCAGGCCGGGCGCGATCCGGGAGCCGATCTGCGCGCGTCCAAGCGCACTCCCCTCATCGCACTCGCACGTGAGAGCCCTGCCTGGCCCCGGGTCAGCTCCGCGCTGGCGGTCGCTCACACCGGACCCATCGCGGTCCGCCGTGCGCAGAAGGAGATCGAGGCCAGCGGGGCCCGGGCGGAGCTCGAGGAGCAGGTGCGCTACCGGCTGCGCCGCGCCCGCGCGCAGGCCGCTGCGCCGGAGGTCCCGCGCGGTGCCGTCGTGCTGCTCGCATCGCTCGCCGACGCGATCGAGAGGCGGATTCCGTGACCGGAGGCGACCTGTACGACCGCTCCGCGCGCGACGCCGCCGCCACTGTCATCTCGAACTACTCGACGTCGTTCACACTCGCGACGCGCCTGCTCGGCGCCCGCGTGCGCGGCGCGGTTCGCGACATCTACGCACTGGTGCGTGTGGCGGACGAAGTCGTCGACGGTGCTGCCGCCAGCGCCGGACTGCCCCCGCAGACGCAGCGTCTCCTGCTCGACGAACTCGAGGCGGACACGCTCGCCGCCGTGACCAGAGGGTTCAGTGCGAACCTCGTCGTGCACGCATTCGCGCTCACGGCCCGCGAGTGCGGCATCGGCGCCGATCTCGTGCGCCCGTTCTTCGCGTCGATGCGCACGGACCTCGAACGGACCACGCATGACGACGCGTCCCACGACGCATACGTGTACGGCTCGGCGGAGGTCGTGGGGCTCATGTGCCTCCAGGTCTTCGTCAACGCGGGACGCGACAGGATCACGACTCCCCCGCCCGAGCTCGGCGACGGCGCCCGAAGGCTCGGCGCGGCATTCCAGGACATCAACTTCCTGCGCGACCACGCCGATGACTCCGAACGGCTCGGGCGCGATTACCTGGGTCTGTCGGATCGCACGCGACGGGACGCCGTCCTCGCGCGCGTATTCCGCGATCTGGATGCCGCCGCGGCGGTGATCCCCGCTCTGCCCTCAGACTGCCGCCGTGCTGTGACGGCCGCACACGGGCTGTTCGCTGAGCTGGCGCGCCGCCTGCGCGATGATGAGCCGGCAGGTCGCGTCAGCGTGCCACGGCCGGTGAAGGCTCGCATCGCCCTGCGCGCACTGAGCGGGCGTGCACCACGGATGTCACCCTCATGACGGACACGGCGATCGTCGTCGGCGGAGGCATCGCGGGCCTGGCCACAGCTGCCCTGCTCGCGGAGGACGGCATCGACGTCACCCTCTTCGAGGCGGCAGCGACCGTAGGCGGGCGCGCCGGCTCGTGGGAGAGGGCCGGCTTCCGCTTCGACACGGGCCCGAGCTGGTACCTGATGCCTGAGGTGTTCGACCACTTCTTCTCGCTGCTGGGGACCACAGCGGAACGCGAGCTCGACCTCGTGCGGCTCAGCCCGGCCTACCGCGTCTACGCCGAGCCCGTCGACGGCCGAAGCGACCGTCTGGACGTCATGAGCGGCCGCGCCGCCGTGCGCGAGCTGTTCGAGTCCCGCGAGCACGGGGCGGGTGCGCGCGTCGACGCGTACCTCGACTCGGCGGCCGACGCGTACGAGCTCGCCGTCTCGCGCTTCCTCTACGACACCTACGCATCCACCCGGGGGCTGCGCGACCCGGAAGTCGTCCGTCGGCTTCCGCGCCTGCTCCCGATGCTCACAAGGTCTCTCGCATCGCTGGTGGCGGCGTCGTTCGGCGATCCGCTGCTGCGCCAGATCCTCGGATACCCTGCCGTCTTCCTCGGCGCATCGCCCTTCGAGGCGCCGAGCCTCTACCACCTCATGAGCCACCTCGACCTCGACGAGGGCGTGCTGTACCCGCGAGGCGGCTTCAGAGAGGTCATCGCCGCCGTCGAGCGCCTCGCCCGGGCACGCGGCGTCGACATCCGCACGTCGTCCCCCGTGACCGAGATCACCGTCGACGGACGCACGGCGACCGGTGTGCGCCTGGCCGACGGCTCCCTCCACACCGCGGAGATCGTCGTCTCTGGCGCCGACCTGCACCACACGGAGACGGCGCTCCTTCCCGAGCGCCTGCGCAGTCACTCGAAACGCTGGTGGCGCCGGCGCACGCCGAGCCCCGGAGCGCTCCTCATCCTGCTCGGAGTCGACGGTCCCCTCCCGCAGCTTGCGCACCACACGCTCCTCTTCTCGCGCGACTGGAAGCGGAACTTCGCCGACATCTTCGGCCGGCGCACCCGAATCCCCGACCCGGCGTCGCTCTATGTCTGCCGTCCCTCGGCGACCGACGCCACGGTCGCGCCTCCGGACTCGGAGAATCTGTTCGTGCTCGTCCCCATCCCCGCGGATCCCGCGCTCGGGCGCGGCGGAGTCGACCGCGCGGGGGATGCCGCCGTCGAAGAAGCTGCCGACCGCGTCATCGCGCAGATCGCCGCCTGGACCGGCATCCCGGATCTCGCGGACCGCATTCGCGTACGCCGCACGATCATGCCCGCCGATTTCGCCAGGGATCTGAACATCTGGCGCGGCAGCTCACTGGGCCTGGCGCACACGCTGCGCCAGAGCGCCGTCTTCCGGCCTCGCAATGCGTCGAAGAAGGTCGATCGCCTCTACTTCACCGGCAGCTCCGTGCTCCCCGGGATCGGGCTGCCCATGTGCCTCATCTCCGCCGAGCTGGTGGTCAAGAGACTGCACGGCGACCGCTCGCCCGGTCGCCTGCGTGTCGTGAGCGGAGCGGATCGCTGACATGCCCGGTCTCTACCTGCTGCTCCTCGCGCTCTCGGCGACGGGCCTCGCGCTGCTCGACGCGCATTTCCGGCTGGCGTTCTGGGCGCAGCCTGCGCGCACGGCCTTCGCCGTCGCCGCGGCCACCGCCTTCTTCCTCGTGTGGGATGCCGTCGGCATCGCGGCGGGGATCTTCGTCAAAGGCGACAGCCCCTTGCTGCTGGGCATCGACCTCGCACCGCATCTGCCCTTGGAGGAGCCGGTCTTCCTCGCCTTCCTGAGCTACCTCGCCGCGCTCCTGCACGCCGCCGCCCTCCGGCGGCGCGCGCCTCGCGCCGGCGACGGCCCGAAGGGCGCTTCATGATGTACGCACTCATCGTCCTGCCCTTCATCGCCGTGACGGCGGTCGTGGCGCTGGCCACCGCCCGCCAGCCCGGGTTCCGGCGCCGCATGGCCGCCTCGGCGGTCACGGCCATCGTGCTCATGGCGTTGACCGCCGTCTTCGACAGCCTGATGATCGCGGCGGGCCTGTTCACCTACCCCGAGGAGCTCATCAGCGGCGTTCGGATCGGACTCGCCCCCATCGAGGACTTCGCCTATCCGCTGTGCGCGGCCTTCCTCGTGCCCGCGGTATCGACGCTTCTGGAGCGTCGGGATGCCGAGGCTCGCCCATGATCCGCCGCCTGCTGCTGGCCTCGCGACCCGTCAGCTGGATCAACACCGCCTATCCGTTCGCGGCCGCCTACCTCCTCACTGCCCGCGAGGTCGACATGGTGCTGATCGTCGCCACCGTCTTCTTCCTCGTTCCGTACAACCTTGCGATGTACGGGATCAACGACGTCTTCGACTACGAATCCGACCTGCGCAACCCACGCAAGGGCGGAGCGCACGGCTCCATCCTCGACCGGCGCTTTCACCGGACGACTCTCTGGGCGGCCGCGATCTCGTGCGCGCCGTTCGTCGTGTTCCTCGTGGTCGTCGGCGCCCCCGTGTCGTGGCTGGTGCTGGGGGCGAGCCTCTTCTTCGTCGTGTTCTACTCGGCGCCCCCGCTTCGCCTGAAGGAGCGGCCGTTCGCCGACTCGATCTCGAGCAGCATCCACTTCCTCTCCCCTGCCGTGTACGGGCTCGTCCTGGCGGGCGCCGAGCCGGCTCCCGCGCTGTGGGCCGTCATCGTCGCGTTCGCGCTCTGGGGTGTCGCCTCGCACGCTTTCGGCGCCGTGCAGGACATCACCGCGGACCGCGCCGCAGGCATCGCGTCGATCGCGACGGTTCTCGGCGCAGGCACGACCGTCCGCTTCGCACTCGCCTGCTATCTGGCAGCGGGCCTCGCCAT
>CALANM010000056.1 GCA_937926065.1 uncultured Microbacterium sp. | reverse complement strand
ACCTGCGGCCTCGTCGTCCCGAACGACGCGCGCTACCAAGCTGCGCCACACCCCGGTGGCAACCCTCCGAGTCTACCCCGTTCCGGCGCTGACGCCGAATCGAGATGCCGCCGCATCGCCAGCGGATGCCGCGGCGCGGGGAAGCAGATGCAGCACCGAGGCCTCCGGGCGGCATCCGAAGCGCACCGGCGCGTAGATCGAGTGACCGAGCCCCGCGCTCACGTTGAGCGGCGCGCTGCGGCCGAGGTGGTGCCATGTGCTGAGCCCACGCGCCTGGTCGAGCGGGATGTCGCAGTTCGCGACGAGCGCGCTGCGCGAGAAGGGGATGCGGACCTGCCCGCCGTGCGTGTGGCCGGCGACGAGCAGGTCGGCGCCCAGCTCGAGGAACCGGTCGAGCACGCGGCGGTAGGGGGCGTGCGTGACGCCGAGGGTCAGGTCGGCGGTGCGCGGACCGCGCCAGATCGAGCCGCGGCGGGCGCGGCGGATCGCGTCGGGGAGGGCAGGCAGGTCGTCCCAGTCGCGGTGCGCGTCGTCGACGCCGAACGCGTCGATCGTGACGCCCGCGACCTCAAGGCGTGCTGCCGTGTTGTTGAGTCCCGTCCAGCCGAGCACGTCGGTGAAGTACGCGTCCATGGCGGGGGTGTCGAGCGCGCCGGCCTTGGCGACGTGGCTCGACGGCGCCATGAAGTACGCGAACGGGTTGCGGGCCGCGGGACCCACGACGTCGTTCGATCCGTGGACGAAGACGCCGGGAACGCCCCGAAGCGGCGCGAAGGCGGCGCGGATGCCGGCGAGCCCATCGGCGTGGCCGAGGTTGTCGCCGGTGTTGACGACGAAGTCGGGCTGCACATGTTCGGCGACTCGGGCGACCCACTGCTGCTTGCGACGCTGCCACGGCGCCATATGCGCATCGGACAGATGCAGCACCGTCAGGGGAGCGGAACCGGGCGGCAGCACGGCCAGGCGGTGCTCACGCAGGGTGAACAGGAATCGCTCGATGCCGAACCCCCAGACTGTGGCGCTCACGCCGACCGCCCCCACAGCTCCGAGAGCCGTGAGGGCGGTGCGACGAGGATCGACGGCGCTCAGTCGTCGTCTCCGGGTCCGCCGGGTCCACCGGGACCGCCGGGGCCTTCGCCACCGCCGCAGTCCTCGGCCTGGTACTGGATCGTGATGCGCGTGCTGCGGCTCACGACCGTGCCGGCTGACGGGTCGGTGCCCGTGACGACGCCCTGCTTGGGCGCGCCGTCGGACGGCGAGCACTTGGTGCTGATGCGGTTGAAGCCCGCGGCGCGCAGCTGGTCGGCGGCATCCTCCGGGGTTCCGCCGACCGACGGGACCACCACGCCCTTGCCGTTGCTCGGGTAGATCGTCACGGACGTTCCGCCGACGACGCGGCCGGCGCCCGGTGTCTGCTCGACGATCGTGCCGGCGCCTTCCGTGGCATCCACGGCGTCGCCCACGGTCACGCTGAAGCCCTCGCTGCGCAGGGTGCGGGTCGCCTCGTCGACCGACATCCCGATCACGCTCGGCAGGTCGACGTACACCTGCTTGGTGAGGTCCTTGTCAGGCTGCGGGAAGCGGTCTCCGCCGTACTTGGCGTTCGCGGCGCGCTGCATGTTGGGCCAGATGCTGTTTCGGATGCGAGACAGACGGTAGCCCGACTCCCAGTACCGGTCGAGCTTCGCGAAGCCCTCGACGTTGCCGACCCAGACGACGGTCGCCACCTCGCTGCTCGAGCCGTCCATCCACGTGTGCTCGAACTGGTGGATACCGGTCTTGCCGAAGATCGGAGTACCGTCGTAGGTGCGCGCGCCGGAACCGGTGCCGTCGCCCTGCATGACCGCCTGCAGCGTGTACGCGGCGGTCGCGGCGACGCCCTCGCTCATGACACGCTCGCACTTGGTCGCGGGGATCGGGTGCTTCGTGCCGTCGGCGTTCTTGACCTTGTCGATGGCCTTCGGCTCGCACAGGACGCCCTTGTTGGCGATCGCAGCGTAGGCGGCGGCCATGTCGATGGGGGCGACGTTGGCCGAGCCGAGGACGTCGTAGGGCGCGTTGTTGCCATCGGCGATCGCCTTGCCGTCA
Source organism: uncultured Microbacterium sp. (assembly GCA_937926065.1). Lineage (GTDB taxonomy): Bacteria > Actinomycetota > Actinomycetes > Actinomycetales > Microbacteriaceae > Microbacterium. The sequence goes on along the minus strand of CALANM010000056.1, from coordinate 24,209 downwards.
CCGAACGCGACGCCGAGCTTGCCGGCGACCTTGTTGGTGCTGCAGACCGAGATCTTCTCGGCCATCGCGAGGAAGCCGGAGTTCAGCGAGTCCTTCGTGAAGCGGTAGACGGAGCCGGTGTAGCCCTGGCTCGACTCGAAGTTGCCGATCGCGTTGGAGCCGGAGCCGGTCTTCACTTCCTGGATCGCGCCGTCGCAGCGGTCGATCTTCTTCGTGCCGACGCGGCCGTTGAGGTACTCGTTGACCGAGTGGCCCTGCTCGAGCCAATTGATGAGGCTGAAGACCTTGTAGGTCGATCCCGCGGGGTGGCCGATGCCGCCGCCGTTGGCCTTGCGGACGTTGTAATTGACCGCGGTCGCGGCGCGTCCGTCTTCGCTGCCTCGGGGGTCGTACGGCCGGTTCTGCACCATCGAGAGCACACGGCCCGTTCCGACCTCGATCTGGATGCCGGAGGCGCCGAGGTTCATGTACGACACATCGGCGGGAACGACGTCGATCGCCTTGTTGGCGGCCTCCTGCAGGTCAGGGTCGAGCGTCGTGTAGACCTTCAGGCCGCCGCGGCGCAGCGCGGCCGCGCGGTCTTCGGGCGTCTCTCCGAACGCAGGGTCGCTCTTGATGATCGACACGACGTACTCGCAGAAGAACTCCGCGCCCTTCGCCTGCACGCAGCCCTGCTTACGCGGCGTGATCTTCGGTGCGATCTCCGACGCCTTCGCCTCGTCGTATTCCTCGCGCGTGATCTTGCCGTCGGCGAACATGCGGCCGAGCACATAGTCGCGACGGTCCTTGGTCAGGCGGTAGCCGTCCTTCTTCGTGTTGACCGCGTTGCCGTCCTTGTCGGTGGCAGTGCCGGTCTTCGGCTTGTCGATGCGCAGCTTGTTCGGCTCCTGCACCATGCCGGCGATCGTGGCGGCCTGCGCGATCGTGAGCTTCTTGGGCGTGGTGTCGAAGTAGTACTGCGCGGCGGCTCCGATTCCGTACACCGTGCCGCCGAACGCGGCGATGTTGAGGTAGCCGACGAGGATGTCGTTCTTCTCGTACTCCTGCTCGAGCTGGATCGCGTAGCGCATCTCCTGGAGCTTGCGCTGGTAGCCGGCGGTGCCCTTGTTGATCGTCGTCTGCACGTAGCAGTCTTCGACCTCCTCCTGCGTGGTCGCCTTGAGCTCGCAGTTCTGCTGGAGGATGTTCTTGACGTACTGCTGCGTGATGGTCGAGCCGCCGCGGTTGCTGCCGCTCGACGCGTTGCCCGCGAGGGCCTTCAGTGTGCCGACGAGGTCGACGCCGCCGTGCGAGAAGAAGTTCTTGTCCTCACTCGAGAGGATCGCGTCGTACATCACGGGAGCGACGTCGTCGTACTCGACCGGGATGCGGTTCTGGTCGTAGAACTGCGCCATGCGCACGTTCTTGCCGTCGGCGTTCTTCTTGTAGATCGAGGTCGGCAGCATCAGCCTCTCGATCTTCAGGTAGTTCGGCATGTTGTCGAACATCGTGATCGCGCTGGAGGCCGCGTAACCCGACACGGCGATCGCGGGGGTCACCGTCGCGGTGATCAGAACACCGGCGACCGTGCTGAGGCCGATGAGGCCGAGGAGGCCTCCGAGCACGCCAGTGGCTGTCCGTTTCGAATGGGGCATAGGGTTGATGGTAAGGGAAATACCTGGGGGAACACCCGGTGCGTCCCGCATGCCGCGATGATCGCCGCCGCCGAACGGGAGCAACGATGACTACGTGGGAGTACCTCACCACGCCCCTTCTGATCCATAACACCGCCGCGATCCTCAACAACTGGGGCAAGCAGGGCTGGGAGCTCGTGCAGGTGGTGCCGGGCCCCGAAGGCGGGCTCGTGGCGTACTTGAAGCGTCCGGCCGGCGGCGGCGCCGCCAACGCCGGTCTGGGAGCGGCCGCGCAGGCGGCGCAGCAGTTCGAGGGGGAATGATGACGGTCTCACAGCGTCTGGCCGAACTCGGAATCGACCTTCCGCCGGTGGTGCCGCCGGTGGCCGCCTACGTGCCCGCGACGATTCACGGCGATCTCGTCTACACGTCGGGCCAGCTGCCGATGGTCGCGGGCTCACTGCCCGCGACCGGCAAGGTCGGCGACGGCCACGGGCTCGTCCCGGCCGACGACGCGCGGCAGTACGCACGTCAGTGCGCGCTCAACGCGATCGCGGCAGCCGCCGATGTGGCCGGTGGCGTCGACCGGCTCGCGGGCGTCGTCAAGGTGACCGGCTTCGTGGCATCCGTGCCGGAGTTCACCGGTCAGCCGGTCGTCATCAACGGGGCGAGCGAGCTGCTCGGCGAGGTGTTCGGCGAAGCCGGCCGCCACGCCCGGTCAGCTGTGGGCGTGCCGGTTCTCCCGCTCGACAGTCCCGTCGAGGTCGAGGTCGTCTTCGCCCTGGCCTGACCCGCAGCCCTCTCTGAGGTGCCGGCCCCCGAGCGCTACGCCACGGGTCGCACCGTGAGCAGCTGCTGGGCGGTGCCGAGCGGCCCAGCCGTGTCGTGGAGGACCGAACTCGTCAGGCCCTGACCCGTGGGCCCGAACGAGACGGTCGTGTCGAGCCCGGTCCACGGACCGACGGGGGCCCGGAAGAGATGGGCTGTGAGCTCCACGTTGGGGAACAGCCATTCCTCGGGGGCCTCGCGCATCGCGATGCTGTTGGACGTGTCGAGCAGCAGGATGTAGGAGGCGAGCGCGCTGGACTCCTCGTCGGCGACGAGCGGAAGGTCGGTGCGCACCCATGCGGTCGCCCGTCCGGGCGCCGGCTCGCCGACCTTGCGGACGTCGAGGGTGGGCAGGAATCCGCCCGGCCACGCCTCGTGCAGCTCGAACGACGGGCAGTCCTCGGGCGAGGGCAGCGGATGCCACACCCCGCCTTCCACCCGTTGGGTGTCGCCGTCGGAGAGCGCCCACGCGCGGGCCGTCACGACGGCGCGGCCGTCGATCGCGGCCGTGGTCTCCAGGAGCTCGATGGTGCGACCGGGCCGCACGACGCGCGTGGTCAGCTCGACGTCGCCGCGGGGAAGTCGCCCGAGGATCTCGAAGGTGATGCGCGACACGCGCTTGGCGGGGTCGCTGTGCGCGCTGCGCCACCGGTCGAGGTGATGAGTGACGATTCCCGCGAGCGGGGCGAAGTGCTGATCGACGTCGTTCCAGGCGCCGCCGGTGTGCTCGGTCGGAGCGTAGGAATCGTGGCCGGCCGCGACGAAGTAGGCGTCGCTCACTTGACCTGGGCGGAGATCACGCTCATGACGGCCGTGTCGGCGAGCGTCGTGGTGTCGCCCACTTCGCGGCCCTCCGCGACGTCCCGCAGCAGCCGGCGCATGATCTTGCCCGAGCGGGTCTTCGGCAGTTCGCCGACGATGTACACGTCGCGAGGACGCGCGATCGGGCCGATCTGCTCTCCCACCCACTTCCGGAGCGTGTCGGCGAGGCCCTCGGGGGAGTGCTCGTCGAGGTAACTCTGCTTGATGATCACGAACGCCACGACGGCCTGTCCGGTCGTCTCGTCGGATGCGCCCACGACGGCGGCCTCTGCGACGGCTTCGTTGCCGACGAGCGCCGACTCGATCTCGGTGGTCGAGAGGCGGTGGCCGGAGACGTTCATGACGTCGTCGACGCGTCCGAGGAACCAGACGTCGCCGTCCTCGTCGAGGCGGGCCCCGTCGCCGGCGAAGTAGAAGCCCTGCTTCTCGAACTTCTCCCAGTAGGTCTCCTTGAACCGCTCCGGGTCGCCCCAGATTCCGCGCAGCATGCTCGGCCAGGGCTTGGTGATCACGAGGAGCCCGCCGTTCCCGTTGCCGACGTGCGTCCCGTCTTCGTCGACCACGTCGATGGCGATGCCGGGGAGAGGCACCTGCGCGGAGCCCGGCTTCGTCTCGGTGACGCCGGGAAGGGCAGACACCATGATCGCTCCGGTCTCGGTCTGCCACCAGGTGTCGACGATCGGCGCCTTCTTGCCGCCGATCACGTTGCGGTACCACATCCACGCCTCGGGATTGATGGGCTCGCCCACCGAGCCGAGCAGGCGCAGCGACGACAGGTCGAACTTCTTCGGCACGGACCGGCCGATCTTCATGAACGACCGGATGGCGGTCGGCGCCGTGTAGAGCACGGTGACGCCGTACTTCTGGACGATCTCCCACCAGCGTCCCGCGTGAGGCGTGTCGGGGGTGCCTTCGTAGAGCACCTGCGTGGCGGCGTTGGCGAGGGGCCCGTAGGTGACGTAGGAGTGCCCGGTGATCCAGCCGATGTCGGCGGTGCACCAGAAGACGTCGCTCTCGGGGTGGAGATCGTGGACGACCTTGTTGGTGAAGGCTGCTTGCGTGAGGTACCCGCCCGACGTGTGCAGGATGCCCTTGGGCTTCCCGGTCGTGCCGGAGGTGTAGAGGATGAAGAGGGGGTTCTCGGCGGGGAACGACTGAGCGTCGTGCTCGGCGGGTGCCGCGGGGACGACGTCGTGCCACCAGATGTCGCGGTCGGTGTTCCACGGCACTTCGTTGCCGGTGCGCTTGACGACGAGCACGTGCTCGACGGTCTCCTGCGGTCCTGCGCCGCGGTCGGCGAGGGCCTGGTCGACGGCGGGCTTGAGGGGAGAGACACGGCCCTTGCGGTAGCCGCCGTCGGACGTGATCACGACCTTGGCTCCCGCGTCGTCGATGCGGGTGCGCAGGCTGTCGGCCGAGAACCCTCCGAAGATGACGGAGTGGATCGCGCCGAGGCGCACGACGGCGAGCATGGCGGCGATGGCCTCGGGGATCATCGGCATGTAGATGGCGACGCGGTCGCCTTCGCCTACGCCGAGGCCGGTCAGCACGTTCGCGAGGCGCTTGACCTCGTCGGTGAGCTCCGCGTAGGTGATGCGGCGCTCGTCGCCCGGCTCGCCTTCCCACAGGAGCGCGACGCGGTCGCCGAGCCCGGCTTCGACGTGACGGTCGAGGCAGTTGTAGGCGACGTTGAGCTCGCCGTCGGCGAACCACTGCGCGAACGGCGGGTTGGACCAGTCGAGCACCTGAGTGAAGGGCTTGTGCCAGTGCAGCGCGCGAGCCTGCTCGCCCCAGAACGCCTCGCGGTCGGCCTCGGCCTGGGCGTAGAGGTCGGCCGTGGCGACGGCGTTCTTCGCGAACTCCTCGCTCGGGGCGAAGCGTCGCGTCTCGTCGAGGAGATGGTCGATCTGGCTGCTCATGCACGCTCCTTTGCGGCGGAATACTCGGCGGCGACGCAGCGCGGCGCCGCGACGACACCCCCATCTTGCACGCGCGGTCGAGGGTGAGCCACCTCCGAAAGAGGGGTATGCATGCGAACCGATATATCACACCGCCACGCGTTCCGCCTGTTTGGAGTCCGCGGGACGGTTGCGTATGCTCGGTCCCGGCCGAACTCAGATTCTGGCGCGACAGCGCATCGCATCCCCCGTAGCGATCGCTGTCCGGGCGGCATCCTTCCCCCCAAGGATGCCGCCCCTCTCCATTCCGGCGGGATGCCTCTCCGGAGCGTGCACGCAGCTCCTCCACAGCCCGACCGATCCGGAAGAACGGCCACGGTCGTGCCGCCGGCCGAACGGCCGCGGGAGGCGGCTGTCTACGTTCGGGGGATGCCAGAGGTCTTCGTCGTCCGTCCCCGCCGTGAGGCGCCGTCCGTGGGCGACCGTCTCGTGCGGGCCGCCTGTGAGAGCGCAACGAGCGCGGCCGGGCCATCGAGCGCGAGAGAAGGCGGGACGCAGGTGCGCGGGCGGCCGCCGGCCGCGACGCTGCGCTCGGAGCGTCGCCCTCTTCCCGATCATTCGGCTGTCTCTCCCCTCGCGCCGTACCTCGGAGACCCCGAGGTCACCGACGTCTTCATCAACGGCGCCGACGGCCTCTTCGTCGATAGGGGGAGCGGTGCGCAGCGCGTGGCGTCGTGGCGGCTGAGCGAGCGCGAGGTGCGTGAGCTTGCGGTCGCGCTCATCGGCATCGGCGGCCGCCACATCGACGACCTCGCGCCCGTCGTCGACGTTCGATGGGAGCAGGGCGTGCGCGTGCACGCGGTGCTCCCGCCTGTCGCCTGCGGCGGAGCGGCGATCTCCATCCGGCTCCCTTCGTCGCAGCAGCCGAGCCTCGACGACCTGGGTCGGCGGGGCATGTTCCCGCCCGGCGTCGCCGACCGCCTCGCCGGCCTCGTCGAGGAGCGCGCGAACGTGCTCGTAACAGGCGCCACCGGTGCGGGTAAGACGACGCTGCTCGCGAGCCTGCTGGCGCTGGTGCCGCCCGGCGAGCGCATCGTCACGATCGAAGACGTCGCCGAGCTGCGCATCCAGCATCCGCACCACGTGCGTCTCGAGGCGCGGCAGGCCAATCTCGAGGGTGCGGGCGGGATCGGCCTCGCCCGCCTTGTCCGCGAGGCGCTCCGAATGCGTCCCGATCGGCTCGTCGTGGGGGAGTGCCGCGGTGAAGAGGTGCGCGAACTGCTCACCGCCCTCAACACTGGCCATGACGGCGGCGCGGGCACGGTGCACGCGAGCGGGCTCGCCGACGTTCCGGCGAGGCTCGAGGCGCTCGGCGCTCTCGCGGGCATGGACGACCGCGCCGTCGCGCGCCAGGTGGCGAGCGCGATCGGCGCCGTCGTGCACGTCGAGCGTGGACGAGACGGCCTGCGGCACGTCACCGGCATCGCGCGGCCGATCGTCGACGATGGCCGCCTGGGCATCGAAGAGTCGCTGTGAACGCGCGAGGACGCCTCGCCGAGATGGACCCCGTCGCGACGAGCATCCACCGGCTCGCCGTACTGCTCGAGGCCGGTCTTCCGCCTGGCCGGGCGTGGGCATTCGCGTCCGACGCTGCTCCTGACGCGCCGGCAGAGCGCGGCGACGCGGCTCACAAGGGGCAGGGACTGTCGTCGGAGGACGTGGCGGCCGAGCTCTCGGCCCGAGGCGGCGCATGGCGCGATGTCGCGACCGCCTGGAGCGTCGCGGCGACGGTGGGAGCGCCGCTGGCTCCCGCACTCCGCGCCGTCGTCGATGCGCTGCGCGATGCCGAGCAGGCGCGCGACGACGTGGACGTCGCCCTCGCCGGACCGGCGACGACCGCACGCCTCGTCGGGTGGCTCCCGCTCCTGGCCGTCGTGCTCGTGGCCGCCTTCGGCTTCGACGTCACCGTCGCCCTCGCGTCGCCCCTGGGCGTCTTCTGCGTCGTGCTCGGCGCCGGCTTCATGGCGCTCGGCCATCGGTGGACGCGGCGGCTCGTGCGTCGCGCCCAGCCGCCCGAGGGCATCGCAGGATGGGAGAGCGAGCTTGTCTGCATCGCCCTGCGCGGCGGCGTGTCGATCGATCGCGCCGTCGACGTCGTCACGAGCGCGGGGTGCGCCGGCGCAGCCGCCGCAACGGCCGAGATCCTTCACCTGTCACGCGCCTCGGGCGCACCGGCGGCCGAACTGCTGCGTGCCGACGCGGCCGACCGCCGTCGTCGTGCCCGCACGGAGGGAAAGCTTCGGGCCGCGAGGCTGGCGGCGAGTCTGCTGCTGCCGCTCGGCGCCTGCACGCTTCCCGCTTTCCTCCTGCTGGGCGTCGGTCCGATGCTGCTCTCCGTCTTCGCCGCCGCGCCGCTCGACATCTGAGGCGACGCCATGCTCTCGACCACCCGCCCCATCCGTCATATCGAAGGGAGTCCTCATGACTCGACCACCGCTGACCCTCCGACGACGGAAGGCCCCAGCAGCCGCCCGCCGACGCGCGGGGTCCCCCACGGCGCTGCCCCGGCTGACCTCGAGGAGTGCGGCTCGGCTCCTCGGCGACGAGACCGGAGCCGCAACGGCCGAGTACGCCATCGCGACGATGGCCGCTGTGGCCTTCGCCGGCCTGCTGGTCGTCATCATGCGCAGCGACGAAGTGCGCGGCATCCTGACCGATCTCGTGCGACGGGCGCTCGCCGTCTCGTGAGCAGGCGGCTCGACGATGCGGGGGCGGCGGCGGCGGAGTTCGCGGTCGCCGTCCCCGCGGTCGTCGTCGTGCTGCTCCTCGCCATCGGGATGCTGAACGCCTCGGGCACGCAGGTGCGTCTGGAGCAGGCCGCCGCCCACGCGGCGCGCCTCGTCGCGCGGGGCGAGGACCCCGCACGCGCCGCCGGGGTCGTGACGAAGCTCGTCGGGGGAGCCAGCCTCACGCTGCACGAAGACGGCGACTTCGTCTGCGCCGCGGTGTCCGCCTCGCACGCCCTGCCTCTGCCGCTGCCGGCACTGCAGGCGACCTCATGCGCGCTGGCAGGTGGGCTGTGAGAGCGCGGGCAGCGAAGGAGAGTGGCGCATGAGCGGCGTGCCGTTGAACGCCGGCCTGCTCATCGTCAGCGCAACGCTCGCCGTGGGGGTCGGCGCAGCGGGGGCGGCATCCGTGCAGTCGGTGAGACTGGCTGCCGCAGCGGATGCCGCCGCGCTCGCCGCCGCCGACACCCTCGTGGGGCTTGCCCCAGGACTCCCGTGTGACCGCGCCGCCGAAGCATCCGCTCGAGGCGGCGCGCGGCTGGAAGCGTGCGACATAGATGACGCCATCGCCACCGTCGCGGTGACGACGACGGTGGGTCCGTTCACCGCACGCGCCACTGCCCGGGCCGGACCGCCGCCCTGACTCGCCCGGCGCCAATCGAAGCGCGCGGGAGCGGCGGAACAGAGAGGCGAGCCGGAGCGTATATAAAAGGAGTGGCCGATTCGCATCACTGTCGCTCACCCGAAAGCGAACGCGGATCCCAGCCGCAGCCCGCGCTCACGTCGCCACAGGGTCCGCCCGTTTCGGCGAAGCGCGTGGCCGACTGTCCGCAACCAGCGGACCTGCCGCCGCCTGCGCGGGACTCCGGCGTGAGTCTGAGAGCCTGCTCCCAGCGATTTCACGCGAAAACGGTGTGTATGGTGTGCAAACGAAGAAAGGACGCCAGTGGCTGAAGGCACGAAGGGCTCGAAGAGCACCAAGGGCACCTCGGGGCCGAAGGGCAAGAAGCTCGTCATTGTCGAGTCGCCGACGAAGATGAAGTCGATCCAGGGATACCTGGGCGACGGCTATGAGGTGCTCAGCTCCGTCGGTCACATCCGCGACCTCGCGAACAAGAAGGACATCCCTCCGGAGCTCAAGAAGACCTCCGTCGGAAAGTACTCGATCGACATCGAGAACGGGTTCACCCCGCTCTACGTCGAGAGCGATCGCGGGAAGAAGACCGTCGCCGAACTCAAACGCGCCCTCAAGAACGCCGACGAGCTCCTGCTCGCCACCGATGAAGACCGCGAAGGCGAAGCCATCGCGTGGCACCTGCTCGAAGCGCTCAAGCCCAAGGTCCCCGTCAAGCGCATGGTGTTCCACGAGATCACCAAAGACGCCATCCGCGCTGCGGTCGACAACACCCGCGAACTCGATCTCGCGCTCGTCGATGCACAGGAGACCCGCCGCATCCTCGACCGCCTCTACGGCTGGGACGTCTCCGACGTGACCCGCCGCAAGGTCGGCCAGGGCACCTCCGCCGGACGCGTGCAGTCAGCCGCCACGCGCCTCGTCGTCGACCGCGAACGCGAGCGCATGGCGTTTGTGCCGGCATCGTACTGGGACGTCGAAGCGGTCGCCGTCAAAGCCGACAGCTCGTTCGGCACCCGCCTCGCGCGCCTCGACGGCGCCCCGCTCGCCCGCGGCACCGACTTCGACGACGCCGGCCAGCTCAAGAAGGCCGTCGTCGTCCTCACCGAGACGGAGGTCCGCGCGCTCGCTGCCGCCATTGAGACGAAGGGCGCCGCAACCGTCTCGTCGGTCGAGGCCAAGCCCGGCACGCGCAGCCCCAAGCCGCCCTTCACGACCTCGACCCTCCAGCAGGAGGCGGGCCGAAAGCTCTCGATGAGCGCAAAGCACGCCATGGGCGTCGCACAGCGTCTCTACGAGAAGGGCTACATCACCTATATGCGCACCGACTCGACGGCGCTGTCGACGCAGGCCGTCGCCGCCGCGCGTGCGCAGGCCGTCGCCCTCTACGGCGACAAGGCAGTGCCCGCCAACCCGCGCAGCTACCGCAACAAGAGCAAGAACGCCCAGGAGGCGCACGAGGCGATCCGCCCCTCGGGCGACGAGTTCCGCACGCCCGCATCCGTGTCGTCCGACCTCGACCGCGACGAGCAGCGCCTGTACGACCTCATCTGGAAGCGCACGATCGCCAGCCAGATGGCCGACGCCAAGTACGAGACGACCACCGTCACGCTCGACGTCGAGGCCGACGGCAAGACCGCCGTGTTCACGGCATCCGGCACGGTCTACACCTTCAAGGGATTCCTCGACGCCTACGAAGAAGGCCGCGACGAGAAGCGCGGCGACGCCGACAAGGCCGAAGACCAGGCGCTCCCCGCGCTCGCCGTCGGCGACGTGCTCACCCTGCGCGAGATCGAGGCGAAGGGCCACACCACCAGCCCCAAGCCGCGCTACACCGAGGCCTCGCTCGTGAAGGCCCTGGAGGAGAAGGGCATCGGCCGCCCCTCCACCTTCGCAAGCATCATCGACGTCATCCTCGACCGCGGCTACGTCACCAAGCGCGGTCAGGCGCTCGTTCCGAGCTGGCTGGCGTTCAGCATCGTCCGACTGCTCGAACAGCACTTCTCCGACCTCGTCGACTACGACTTCACCGCCGCGCTCGAAGACGATCTCGACGCGATCGCCCGCGGCGAGCAGGACCGCACCTCCTGGCTGCACAAGTTCTACTTCGGCGCCGACGACCACGTCGGCCTGCGCGACGTCGTCGAGAACCTCGGCGACATCGACGCCCGCGAGATCAACTCGACGCCCATCGGCGACGTCGCCGTCCTCCGTTTCGGCCGCTACGGGCCGTACCTCGAGGTCGCCGGCGACGACGCGGACAACCCGCGCCGCATCAACGTGCCCGCTGACCTGGCGCCCGACGAGCTCACCCCCGAGAAGGCTCGCGAGCTCATCGAGGCCCCCGTAGGCGGCGACCGCGTGCTCGGCGTCAACCCCGAGAACGGTCGCGAGATCGTCGTGAAGGACGGACGCTTCGGCCCCTACCTCGAAGAAGTGCTCCCCGAGTCAGAGGCGCCGGCCGAAGAGGCGCCGAAGAAGCGCGGCGCCAAGAAGGACGCCGCCCCCAAGCCCCGTCGCGCGTCGCTGTTCAAGAGCATGTCTCCCGAGACCATCGACCTCGAGACAGCCCTCAAGCTGTTCGCCCTTCCCCGCGTCGTGGGCGTCGACCCCGAGACGGGCGAGACGATCACAGCCCAGAACGGCCCCTACGGTCCGTACATCAAGAAGGGCACCGACTCGCGCAGCATCGGCAGCGAGGAGCTGATCTTCGACATCACGCTCGACCAGGCGCTGGAGATCTACTCCCTGCCGAAGTACGCCAACCGCGCGGCCACCTCCCTCAAGGAGTTCGAGGCCGACCCGGTGAGCGGCAAGCCCATCCGCATCAAGGACGGCCGATTCGGCGCCTACGTCACCGACGGCACGACCAACGTCACGATCCCGCGCGGACAGACGCCCGACGACATCACCTACGAGATCGCCGTGCAGATGCTGGCCGACAAGCGCGCAAAGGGACCGGCTCCCAAGCGCACCCGCCGCACTGCCACCCGCTCGACCGCGGCGAAGAAGAAGTGAGCGTCGCGGGCGGCTCCGCGGCACAGCCCGCGGGCCTGTGGATCACGTTCGAAGGCGGAGACGGCTCCGGCAAGACGACACAGGCCGCCCTCCTCGAACGGTGGCTGCGCGAGCAGGGCCGCACCGTCGTGCGCACACGCGAGCCCGGCGGCACCGAGGTCGGCGACCTCATCCGCGACATCGTGCTCCACCACCGGGGCGACATCGCCCCCCGTGCCGAAGCGCTGCTCTACGCCGCAGACCGCGCACACCACGTCGCCACCCTCGTGCGACCGGCGCTGGAGCGCGGAGAGGTCGTGATCCAGGACCGATACCTCGACTCCTCGGTCGCCTACCAGGGCGCAGGACGCGTGCTGGATGCCGGAGAGGTGCGTGATCTGTCGCTGTGGGCCACCGACGGCGCACTGCCCGACGTGACCGTGCTGCTCGACATCGACCCCGCCACTGCGCGCGGCCGCCTCGACGCCGACGACAAGCCCTTCGACCGGCTCGAAGCCGAGAAGGCCGAGTTCCACGGGCGCGTGCGCCAGGCCTACCTGCGGCTCGCCGAAGCGGAGCCGGAGCGCTTCATCGTGGTCGACGCGACACTCGCGGTCGAGGCGATCGCAGAGACCATTCGTGAGCGCATCACGGCGGTCCTCGCGCGGTGACGCTCCCAGCGTGGCGTCGGCGGCACCCCGTAGGCTTGACGGCATGACGACGAGCCTCGACGCCCTCACCTCCGAGGGCTCGTCGCCGGCAGACCTTCCCTGGACCGAGGTGTGGGGGCAGCCGGATGCCGTCGCCCAGCTGCGCGCCGCCGCATCCGACCCCGATCAGCTCGCCCACGCGTGGCTCATCACCGGGCCTCCGGGATCGGGCCGCTCGACCCTCGCGCACGCCTTCGCCGCCGCGCTCATCGCCGAGCCCGGCGACGAGGCGGCGATGCGGCAGGTGCTCGCCGGCACCCACCCCGACCTCACCGCGCTGCGCACCGAGGGCGTCATCATCTCGATCAAAGACGCGCGTGCCCTCGTCGAGCGCTCCTACTTCTCGCCCTCGCTCGGACGCTACCGCGTGATCGTGATGGAAGACGCCGATCGCATGGTCGAACGCACCAGCAACGTGCTGCTCAAGGCGCTCGAAGAGCCGCCGGAGCGCACCGTGTGGATCCTGTGCGCGCCGAGCGACGCCGACCTGCTTCCCACGATCCGCTCCCGCGTGCGCACGCTGCGCCTGCGCGAGCCCGACGTCGCCGACGTCGCCCGCCTCATCGTGCAGCGCACCGGCGCCGACCCCGCGATCGCCGAGCAGTCGGCACGCCACGCGCAGCGGCACATCGGCATGGCCCAGCGCCTCGCCACCGACGAGGCAGCCCGGCAGCGCCGCGACGAGACCCTTCACGCGGTCATGCGCGTGCGGGGCGTCGGCGACGCGGTCGAGGTCGCAGCGCGCATCGTGCAGCTCGCGACCGACGACGCCAAGTCGCTCACGGCCGAGCGCGACGAGGCTGAGCGCGAGTCGCTCCTGCGCACCCTCGGCATCGCGCCCGGCGCCGCCGTGCCCCCTGCCGTGCGCGGGCAGCTGAGCGCCCTCGAAGACGAGCAGAAGCGCCGCGCCACCCGAAGCCTGCGCGACGGGCTCGATCGAGTGCTGACCGACCTCGAATCGCTCTACCGTGACACCCTCATGGTGCAGTTCGGGCGCGAGACCGATCTCATCAACCGCGAGCTGAGCGGCGAGATCGTCGCCCTCGCCGGGGCCTGGACGCCCGAACGCACGCTCACCGTGCTCGACCAGATCTCGCAGACCCGCACCCACCTCGAGGGCAACGCCGCGCCCGTTCTCGCGCTCGAGAGCCTCCTCATCACCGTCGCCAGCGGAAGGACCCCGTGAACCGCACCCCACGCCTGCTCGCGACCGCGGCGGCCCTGGCCGTGGCATCCGTCGCCCTCACCGCCTGCGGCGTGCTGTGGGACCCGAAGACCGACGCGGCGCGCCCCGCCGATCCGACTCCCGACGCGAGCAGCGCTCCCGCAGGATTCTCCGAGTTCTACACGCAGACCCTCGACTGGAGCGACTGCACCGGCGCAGACGACGGCGACTACGAGTGCACCGAGGTCACCGCGCCGCTCGACTGGAGCGACCCAGACGGCGGTGACGTCTCCCTCGCCGTCATCCGCCGCCTCGCCGACGGCGGCGCCCCCGCGGGGTCGCTCCTGACCAACCCGGGAGGTCCCGGCGCGAGCGGATTCGACCTCATCGAGGACAGCGCGATCTTCGCGGTGGGCGAGGAGCTCGCCGAGGCGTACGACATCGTGGGCTTCGACCCGCGCGGCGTCGGCCGCTCGACAGCCGTCACCTGCCTCGAGCCCGCACGGATGGACGCCTACCTGTACGACCTCCCGTCGCACCCGCGCGGCACGCCGGCATGGGAGCAGGAGCTGACAGACCGCGCCCAGGAGTTCGCCGAGGCGTGCGAGCGCAACAGCGGCGGCATCCTGCCGTTCATCACCACCGACAGCGCCGCGCGCGACCTCGACCTCCTCCGCGCCGTGCTGGGCGACACGACCCTCAATTACCTGGGCTACTCGTACGGCACGTTCCTCGGCGCCACCTACGCCGAGCTCTTCCCCGACCGGGTCGGGCGGCTCGTGCTCGACGGCGCGATCGACCCGTCCGTCAGCGGACTGGACGTCGGCACGACGCAGGCCGTCGGCTTCGAGTCGGCGCTGCGGGCCTACATGGAGGACTGCCTCGACGACCGGGACTGCCCGTTCCGCGGCACGGTCGACGATGCGATGGCCGACCTCGGCACGCTGCTCGCGAGCGTCGACCGCGCGCCGCTCCGCGCCTCCGACGGGCGGATGCTGGGCGCCGACAGCCTCGTGACAGCGATCGTCTCGGCGCTGTACTCGCAGGAGAGCTGGTCGTACCTCACGCAGGCGCTCGCCGACGCGCTCGCCGGCGACGCCGAGATGGCGTTCCTGCTCGCCGACTTCTACAACAGCCGCAACCCCGACGGCACCTACGAGGACAATTCCGCCGAGGCCTTCCGCGCATACAACTGCGTCGACTACCCGACCGTCGACGATCAGGCCGCGCAAGACGCGGCGCGGGCCCGCATCGAGAAGCTCGCCCCCACGATCGCCCCCTATTGGGAGGGCGTCGATGTGTGCGACGTGTGGCCCGTCGCGCCCACGGGCGTCCGCAAGGAGATCACCGCCGACGGCGCCGCGCCGATCGTGGTCGTGGGAACGACGAACGACCCCGCCACGCCTTACGAGTGGTCGGTGTCGCTCGCTGAGCAGCTGTCTTCGGGGGTGCTCGTCACACGGGTCGGCGAGGGCCACACGGGATTCAACAAAGGCAACGACTGCGTCGACGGCGCGGTCGTGGCATACCTCGTCGACGGCGCCGTGCCAGAAGACGGCATCCGCTGCGAATAGCCGGCAGCATCTGGCCCCACGCCCGACGCCCGCACCCGACCCCCGACGTCAGCGGCGCAGGATGCGGCGGGCCAGCCAGTTGCCGAAGAACTGCACCGCCTGCACGATGACGACGATGACGAGCACGGCCGCCCACGTGACCCACGGGTTGAACTGCTTGAACCCGTAGACGATGGCGAACTCGCCGAGGCCGCCCGCGGCGACGGCGCCCGCGATGGCGGTCATGTCGACGAGGGCGACGACGACGAACGTGTAGCCGAGCACGAGGGGTCCGAGCGCCTCGCGGGGAATGAGGCGGAACAGGATGCGCGACCGGCTCGCCCCGGCCGCACGCGCCGCCTCGATCACACCGGGACGCACGGTCAGCAGGTTCTGCTCGACGATGCGGCTGATCGCGAACATCGACGCGAGGGTGATCGCGAACACGGCGAACTCGGGACCGATGCCCGGGATCCCGAGGCTGCGGGCCACGGGCTGCACGGCCGCCAGCAGGATCACGAACGGAATCGGGCGGAACACGTTCACGACGACGTTCAGGATGCCGAACACGGCGCCGTTCGGGAACAGGCTGCCGGCACGCGTCGCATACAGCGCGAGCCCGAGCAGCAGCCCCAGTGCCCCGCCGAAGATCAGGGCGAGCGAGACCACGTAGAGGGTCTCGAACGTCGCCGCCCACAGTTGGGGCAGCAGGGCGATGAGCCTATCCACGGGCGTCCTCCTCGATGAGCGGGGCGTGTGTCCGGGCGGCGGCGATCGCGCGGCTGACGGCCGCCTCGTCACCCGTGAGCGAGAGGGTGAGGTGGCCGAAGACCCGGCCGCCGATGTCGTTTATGCCGCCGTGGATGAGCTCGAAGCCGACTCCCGCCCCAGCGAGCGCCCCGAACACCTCCGCCTGCGAGACGTCGCCGTCGCGGATCGTGAAGGTGACGATCCGTCCGGGATGCCGTCGGCGCAGTTCGTCGAGCTGTTCACCCGCGGGCACGTGGTCGATGATGCTCGCGACGAACCGGCGGGTCGCGGGGTGCTGAGGCGCGGACAGCACGTCGAACACGGCGCCGTCTTCGATGACGCGGCCGCTGTCCATGACGATGACGCGGTGCGCGAGGCTGCGGATGACGTCCATCTCGTGGGTGATGACCAGCACCGTGACGCCGAGTTCCTCGTTGACGCGGCGGAGCAGCCCGAGCACTTCCTGCGTGGTCTCGGGGTCGAGAGCGCTCGTCGCCTCGTCGGCGAGCAGGATCCGCGGCTCGGTGGCCAGGGCGCGGGCGATGCCGACGCGCTGCTTCTGACCGCCCGAGAGCTGCTCGGGCCAGCTGCGGGCCTTGTCGGCGAGACCGACGAACTCCAGCAGCTCCTCCACGCGGGCCGTGATCTCGGCCCGCGGGCGACGCGCGACCTCGAGCGGATACGCGACGTTGCCGGCGACGGTGCGCGACTCGAAGAGGTTGAACTGCTGGAAGATCATGCCGATGTCGCTGCGCAGCGCCCGCAGGTCGCGCTCGCGCAGCTGGGTGATGTCGCGGCCGTCGATCTCGACGGTGCCGCTCGTGGGCGTCTCGAGGGCGTTGACCAGGCGCAGGACGGTGGATTTGCCGGCGCCCGAGTAGCCGATGATGCCGGTGATCGTGCCGGCCTCGACATCGAGCGAGACGTCGTCGACGGCGACGACCTGGCCGCCCTCCCTCGAGGGGGAAGCGAACGTCTTGGTGACGCCGGAGAGGCGGATGAGGGTCATGCGGTGCTCCCGTCAGCGGTGGAAGGCGGGGGATCGGAGGAGGCTCGAAGATGACGGCGGCGAGGCGGCGCACCCCGGGGATGCACCGCCTCGCTGCGTTCGCGGAGCGTCGTCCTACTGGTTGGCGCGAATGTCTTCTTCGACCTCGCGAAGCGAGGTGACGAGGTCTTCGGCGGGCGTCTTCAGCAGCACGGCGGTGTTGCCCGAGGCCTCGAACACGCCGTCCTGGACCTCCTGCGTGTTCTGGTAGATCTCGACGAGCTTCTGGTAGGTCGGGTTGTCAGCGTCCTCCGCCTTGGCGGCGAAGATGTTGATGTAGGGGAAGGCGTTCGGGTCGGACGGGTCATCGGTGGCGATGGCGTCTTCGAAGGTCAGGCCCGCGTCGGTCACGAAGTCGTTGTTGATGATCGCGGCCGCGACGTCGGGAAGCGAGGTGGCGGTGAAGGCGGCGTCGAGCGCCTCGACCTTGACCTTGGAGCTGTCGAGCACGTCGGCGACGGTCGAGAAGATCGATCCGCCGTCCTTCAGCTCGATGAGGCCGGCCGACTGCAGCACGAGCAGGCCGCGGGCCTGGTTGGACTCGTCGTTGGGCACCGCGACCGTCTCCCCGGCGGGGATCTCCTCGACCGAGCCGTACTTGGCCGAGTAGAGGCCGAGCGGGTAGATCGCGGTCGCGCCGATCGGCACGAGGTCCTCGTTCGACTGCACGTTGTAGGTGGCGAGGTAGATCACGTGCTGGAACTGGTTGAGGTCGAGCTCTCCGGCCGACAGGGCGGGGTTGGGCTGCGTGTACTCGGAGAAGTCGACCAGCTCCACGTCAATGCCCTCGGCGGCGGCCGCCTCGGTGTAGGTCTGCCAGTAGGGGTCGCCGGCGCCGACGACGCCGATCTTGACCGTCTCGGTGTCGGCGGCGGAGCCGCTGGGCTGAGTGGCGTTCGCGCCTGCGCAGGCGCTCAGCAGGAGAGCGAGGGGGAGCGCGAGGGCTGTGGCTCCGAGGATCCTCTTCGACATGTGTGGTGCTCCTTGTGTATCGATGCACCGCGTGGAGAGGGGAGAGCGCAGAAGGCCCGCGCTCGCGTCGTCGCGGTGCCTCATCGACCGTAAGCACGGCGCGCGGCGGGGCCCAATCGCGCCGTAACACACCGACACTCGGGCAGCGGGAGGGCGTGGTTCGCAGCATGCCCTCAGACCCTGTAAGATCGTTGATCGTGCATGCGACAGCAGGCACGCGCCACCTTAGCTCAGACGGCAGAGCGATTCACTCGTAATGAATAGGTCAAGGGTTCGATTCCCTTAGGTGGCTCCATAAGGCTTCAGGAGGCCGCGTGGACCCGCTCGACGCAGTGTTCGAGATCTTCACGTGGATCGGCTTCGGCGGAGCGGTCCTCTTCGGCCTGATCGCGGTAGTCGTCTGGGTCGGCGACGGCACCTGGCTGCCCGCCGAGGCTCTCGTCGATCACGACGAGACCGGCACCTACGTGCGATGGTTCGACGCCGACGGCGACGCCAACAACGCCCTCGCGAGCGAAGCGGATGCCGCGGCTCTCGCCGGCGTCGACCGTGCGCGCATCTGGTACCGCTACGGCTGGCGCGATCGCATGCGGCTGACCGCCCGGCCGCCGGGGCTGCGTGCGGTGCTGTGGGCCGCGGGCGCCCTGCTCGCCCTCGGCATCCTGGCGCTCGTCGCGTCGTGGGTGCTGCTGTTCGTGCCGCGGTGATGGCGGGGGACTGACGGCCCGGCGTCAGCCGATCGCGAGCAGCGCGCCTGCGACGAGGGCGAGCGACAGTCCGAGCCACTGCACACGTGCGATGTGCTCACGGAGCACGACCGCCGCCAAAAGCACGGTGCCGGCGGGGTAGAGGGCCGTGAGCGCCGAGACGACGGCGAGGTCGCCCCCGGCGCGGAGCGCCACGAGAAGGATGACATTGGCGGTCGCGTCGACGAGGCCGCACGCCATCGCGAGCGCCCACGCTCTTCCGGCCGAGATGCGAGAGAGCAGCTGCGCAGCGCGGGTGTGAGGGGCGTCGACGCTGGTCGCGTGCTCGACGTCGACGTAGCCGGTCGGGGTCGCCGCGACGTGCAGGTCGGTGGGCTCGGGAGAGGCGAGGGCGGCGCTGCGTGGGGTTCCGCGTCGCACCGCGGTGCTCGCGAGGACCACCGCAATGGTCGCCATGATGACGGCGGTCACCCCGCGGTTGGCGATGAGCGGCAGCACTCCGCTGTCATCGTGGGTCTGGTCGATGATGATGAGGAACGCGCCGATGCCCAGTCCCGATCCGATCGCCATGAGGATGCCGCGAAGCGACGGCCGGACGACGCGCTCGCCGGGGAGGAAGGCGACGAGGACGATGGCGACGAGCGCCAGCGCGAGGCCTGCGTACCCGGACGGCGAGAGCTGCTCGCCCTCGACGAGGAGCCCCCACAGCATGGGAGCGATCGCGGAGACGACGGCGGTGAGGGGCGACAGGATGCTCATCGGCCCGATCGCGAGGCATGCGTACAGCAGCCCGATCGCGGCGGCCCCCGTCACGCCCGACAGCGCGCCCCACAGGAGGTCTTCGGCGCGCCAGACGGCGCCGGTGAACGCGAACGCGGGAACGAGGAGCAGGAGGCCCGTGGCGGCGGCGGTGGCCGTGACGGCGACGGACCGGAGCCGGCGCGAGGAGAGCCCGCCGAGGAAGTCCGCTGCGCCATAGACCAGGGCGCCCGCGAGGGCGAGGAGGGCGGCGAGCATCGTAACCGTCAGCATAGGGCGACCGCTGCGCACGCGATGGCCCGCCGGGGTTGGATCTTTCTCGATTGCTAGATAATCTAGCAATATGTTCTCCGAGAGTGATCGTCGCCGTTCGCCCAGCCGATGGCTGAGAATCGGCATCCCACTCCTGCTCGTCCTGGTCTGGATCGCCGGCGGGGGCGTCGGAGGACCGTACTTCGGCAAAGTCGGCGAAGTGTCGACCAACGACCAGGCGTCGTTCCTGCCCGAGAGCGCAGAGTCGACGCAGGTGCAGAATCGGCTCTCCGACTTCACGGGAGGCGACACGATCCCGGCTGTCGTCGTGATCGAGGGCGATTCGGCCCTCGACGACGATGAGCTCGCCGCCATCTCCGACGTCGTCGACGAGATCGCCGCTGTGGAGGGCGTCGGCGAGGTCTCGCCCGCCATCCCGTCGGAAGACGGCGACGCTGTGCAGATCTTCGTGCCGATCGACTCGGAGTCGCCGGTGCGCGAGGTCGTGGGGGAGGTGCGCGATGTCCTGTCCGCACAGCTCGACGACGGTCTCACGGCGTGGGTGACCGGCGCGGCGGGCTTCACCGCCGACCTCGCGGCGGGCTTCCTCGGCATCGACGGGCTCCTGCTGCTCGTCGCGCTCGCCGCCGTCTTCGTGATCCTCATCATCGTCTACCGGTCGCCGCTGCTGCCGGTCCTCGTGCTCATGACGTCGGTGTTCGCGCTGTGTGTGGCGCTGCTGACGGTGTGGTGGCTCGCGAAGGCCGAGATCGTCGTGCTCAACGGGCAGGTGCAGGGGATCCTGTTCATCCTCGTGATCGGCGCAGCGACCGACTACGCCCTGCTCTACGTGGCCCGCTACCGCGAGTCGATCGCGCGCGGACTCTCTCGCTGGCCGGCGGTGATCGAGTCGTGGAAGGGGGCCTGGGAGCCGATCGTCGCGTCAGGCGGAACCGTCATCGCGGGCCTGCTGTGCCTGCTGCTGAGCGACCTCGCGAGCAACCGCGCCCTCGGCCCGATCGCCTCGATCGGCATCGCGTTCGCCATGCTGTCGGCTCTCACCTTCCTTCCCGCACTCCTCGCCCTCTTCGGACGCGCGGCCTTCTGGCCGTTCATCCCCAAGACAGCGTCCGCGGAGCTTCCCGACGACCTCACGCAGCCCGTGCGGGGCCTCTGGGCCCGGCAGGCGCGCTTCGTCTCCCGCCATGCCCGCGCCACGTGGATCGCGTCGACCCTCGTGCTGCTCGTGGCAGCGGTCGGCGCGGTGCAGCTCAAGGCCGACGGCGTCGCGTCGAGCGATCTCGTGCTCGGAGCGAGCGAATCACGCGACGGTCAGGACGTGCTCGCCCAGCACTTCTCAGCAGGCTCCGGCAGTCCGCTCTACGTCATCGTGGCCGAAGACGACATGACCGCCGCCGTGACGGTGCTCACGGAGTCGGATGGCGTCGACTCGCTCGCCGTCACCGCGCAGGACGCGGCCTCCGGCCAGGTGGGCCTCGAGCTGGAGGACGGTGAGGTCGTCTTCACGGTCGCCGGGCCTCCGGGAGCCGCGGCTCCCGAGCCGACCGTGTCGGAGGGCGATGTAATGCTCGTGGCGACCCTCGCCGACGAGGTCGACTCGATCGAGGCGGAGGAGACCGTCCGGGAACTGCGCGCCGCATTCACCGCGGAGCTCGGGGAGGGCGCCGCCCTCGTCGGCGGCACGACGGCGATCGACGTCGACACGAACGACACGTCGACCCGCGACCGCACGGTCATCATCCCTGTCATCCTCGTCGTGATCCTGCTGATCCTCATGCTGCTGCTGCGCTCGATCCTCGCGCCGGTGCTGCTGATCCTCAGCGTGATCCTCTCGTTCGGCGCCGCGCTCGGGGTGAGCGCGCTCGTGTTCAACGAGGTGCTCGGCTTCCCCGGTGCAGACCCGGCGGTGCCCCTCTACGGTTTCGTGTTCCTCGTGGCGCTGGGCGTCGACTACAACATCTTCCTGATGGCGCGCGTGAGGGAGGAGTCGCTCGTGCACGGCACCCGCCGCGGCATCCTTCGCGGGCTCGTCGCCACGGGCGGGGTCATCACGTCGGCCGGTCTGGTGCTCGCGGCGACCTTCGCGGCGCTCGGTGTGATCCCGATCCTGTTCCTCGCGCAGATCGCGTTCATCGTGGCATTCGGCGTGCTGCTCGACACGTTCGTCGTGCGGTCGCTGCTGGTGCCCGCACTGTCGTACGACATCGGGCGCGCGATCTGGTGGCCCTCGAAGCTCTCGCGCTTCGACGGGCCCGCGGCGTCCGAAGCGGACAGGAACGAGGCGGATGGCGTGACCGCCGGTGCCACGCGCAGGTCGCTGCGCCGCGGGTGACCAGTGGCGGCCATGAAGATCGTCTCCGTGCACGGGAGTCGTGCCGGTATTACGCTCGGAGCATGACCAGAGCGCTCTTCATCGTCGACGTGCAGAACGACTTCACCGAGGGCGGCGCGCTCGGAGTCGACGGCGGTGATGCCGTGGCCGAAGGAGTCACCGCCTACCTGGCCGCGCACGCCGCCGACTACGCGCTTGTGATCGCCTCGCGCGACTGGCACGACGCCGACGGCGACAACGGCGGGCATTTCGCCACCACCGGGGAGCCCGACTATCTCGACACGTGGCCGCCGCACTGCGTCGCCGGCACCGAAGGCGCTGAGTACGACCCCGGCTTCGACACGTCCGCGGTCACGCATCACGTCAAGAAGGGGCAGGGGAGACCCGCCTACTCGCTGTTCGAGGGCGTGACCGACGCGGGAGAGACGGTCGCCGAGCTCCTCGACAGCCACGGCGTCGTCGACGTCGACGTGGTCGGCATCGCGACCGACTACTGCGTGCGTGCGTCGGCCCTCGACGCCATCGAGCACGGCCGCCATGTGCGCGTGCTCACCGACCTCGTCGCGGGCGTCGCCCCCGGGACGAACGAGCGCGCCCTCGCCGAACTCGCCCACTCGGGCGCCGAACTCCAGGAGAGCACACGATGAGCACACCCGCTGGGTGGTACCCCGATCCCACCGACTCGACCCGCACGCGCTGGTGGGACGGCGCGCAGTGGACGGAGCACTACGGTCCCGCGCAGGCCGGCCAGCCTGCGGCGTCCGCGCAGCCCACGCCCGCCGCCGCCCCTGCCTACGGAACGCCCGCCTACCAGAGTGCGCCGACCTGGCCGAGCTCCGCTCCGGCCGTGGCTGCGGGGCCGTCCGCGCCGGGTGTCGAAACGAACACGGTGTGGGTCTACCTCTCGATCGTGGCGGCGACGCTGCCGTTCTTCTCGGTCTTTCTGATGGACTTCGACGGCTACCTCCGCACGATGGTCGCGCTCGACTCCGGCGGGACGATCGACGAGGCGGCCGCTGCGGCGGCGATCACCCGTTGGGTCGGCGGCATCCTCCTCATCACGGTGCTGAGCTACGTGGCGCTCGGGATCTCGGTGCTGTTCGCGTGGCTCGACTGGCGCGAGCTCAAGAAGCGCGGCGTGGCGCGTCCGTTCCACTGGGGATGGGCGTTCTTCGCGCTGGCCATCTCGATCGGCGTCTACATCATCGGACGCACGGTCGTGCTCAAGCGGGAGACCGGTTCGGGCATGACAGCGCTGTGGGTGTGGATCGCGGCGACGGTGCTGGGCTTCGGCACGAGTATCGCGTGGTCGCTCTCGCTGGTCGGTAGCATCTCCGACTACATTCCGTCCTGAGGCCTCGTCAGAGGAGACTGGGCGGGTTGGGCTCGTGCCATCGCTGGATGGTCTGCACGAGCCAGAACACCGCGAACAGCAGCAGCGCGACCGCTTCTGCCCAGAATACGAAGCCGGGCACGGCCTGCATGAGTGCGAACAGCAGCACGAGGTCGACGACGAGGAGGGCCGGGACGGCGAGGTAGATCGCCCGCTGCCACGGCGCGGGTGTCTCGTCGGGAGGGGCATCGCGCCTCAGGGCGTGCACGAGCGGAACGGCGGCGAACGAGGCGAAGAACGCTGTCGTGACGGCGAAGTGCACGCTGACCGGCAGGAGGCGATTGAACGGGAACCCTTCTCTGAGGCCGGGCGCGAACGCGAGCAGGAGGAGGACGGCGGCGACGGCGACCCCGATGCCCCCGGCGATGAGCGTCGATCGCAGCGGAAGGCGCGCCACCGCGCGGACGATCAGTGCCGTCGCGACGACGAGGCCGGTGATGATCGCGTACGTGACGACGCTGTTGTGCACGTCGGGAAGGTAGTCGGCCGGGAGGCATTCGGCATCCGTCGGGCACTGCGGCCGAAGGGCGTCGGGGTCGTCGTCATAGCCGGTCGGGATGAGGGCGATCAGCGGAGCGAACACGGCGGCGACGTCGAGGAGGGTCGTCTCGAGGTCGCGGCCCGACAGGGCGAGCAGCGCGAGCGACACCGCGACCAGGCAGCCGACGAACGCATTGCGGGCCGGCGTGTAGAAGTAATGGCTGATCGACGGCAGCACGGTCCCCGTGGCCGCGATCTCGACCGCGACCGCCGTCAGCAGCGCCACCACCAGGATCACGAGCGCAAGCCGCAGGTAGCGATGGGTGCGCTGTCCGGTCGTGGTGGCCGGCCGGGATGCCGAGAGGACACCGGCATCCGTCGTGTGCGACATGCGCGCCAGTGTAGTGAGCCTTCCCGACCCCGGGGCACCGGGCTGCGTCACCCGATCGCCGGACGGGCGATCACGCCTTCCGTGTCGCGTCTCTCACA
>CALANM010000055.1 GCA_937926065.1 uncultured Microbacterium sp. | reverse complement strand
AGCGAAGGGAGTTGTGTTCGATGCGTCGTTTCCGAAACGGGCTAAAGACGGCCGTCCTGCTCGGTCTGCTCACGGGCATCATCCTTGTTGCCGGTTACGGGCTGGGCGGATCTGAGGGTCTGCTCGTCGCCACCTTGGGATCGCTCGCCATGAACGGCGCAGCGTACTTCTGGTCCGACCGCCTGGCTCTCGCCACGATGCGCGCCCGACCAATCACCGCCCGTGAGGCTCCCGAGCTTGTATCGATGGTTCGCCAGCTGGCGACCGCGGCCGGAGCGCCGATGCCTCGTGTCTTCGTCAGCCCGCTGGCACAGCCAAACGCCTTCGCCACGGGGCGCAACCCGGAGCATGCGGCGGTCTGCGTCACCGACGGCATCCTGCGACTGCTGACTCCACGCGAGCTGCGCGCCGTCCTCGCACACGAGATGTCGCACGTCACCAACCGCGACATCCTCATCTCCAGCGTCGCGGCCGGCCTCGCGGGAATCTTCACATCCCTCGCGCAGTTCGCCCTCTTCCTTCCCTTCGGATCCGATGACGACGATGCGCCGAACCCGCTGGGAGCTCTCCTGATGCTCATCCTTGCGCCGCTGGCCGCGACGCTGATCCAGCTGTCGATCAGCCGCACGCGCGAGTTCGAGGCCGACGCCGACGGCGCCCGTCTCTCCGGTGACCCGCTCGCTCTGGCATCCGCCCTCCAGAAGATCGAGGCGGGCGTCCGGGCGGTTCGCCTCCCAGGGGCGGCGCCGGCCGGCTCCACGACCGCGCACCTCATGATCGCCAATCCCCTGTC
Source organism: uncultured Microbacterium sp. (assembly GCA_937926065.1). Taxonomy (GTDB): domain Bacteria; phylum Actinomycetota; class Actinomycetes; order Actinomycetales; family Microbacteriaceae; genus Microbacterium. The sequence continues at coordinate 3,955 of CALANM010000055.1, read as the reverse complement.
CGGCGGCGCCACGAGCAGCCTGTTCCGCACACATCCGCCCACGACGGACCGAGTTCAGAGGCTGCTCTCGATGGCCGATGAGGCGACCAGTCGCCGTCGACTCACCCCGTACCACCCCGAGCACATTCTGTGAAAGGAGACATCATGACGAACTCACCCATTTCGACACCCGCCCGTGAACTCCTCGCACGCTACGACGACTACGCGTTCGCGCAGGCCGCGGTCGATCGGCTCTCCGACGCGGAGTTCCCCGTCGAAGAGGTTTCAATCATTGGCTGGAACGTGCGCATCGAGGAGCAGGTGACCGGGCGCATGACACTGGCCCGCGCCGCCGGCTACGGCGCCGCCTCCGGTGCCTGGTTCGGTCTGCTCATCGGCCTCATTCTCGGCATCTTCGCCCCCGGCCTCTTCTTGCTGTGGCTGCTGATCGCCGCGACCGGCCTCGGCGCGCTCTGGGGCGCCCTCTTCGGGCTCGTCGGACATGCCCTATGGCGCGGCAAGCGGGACTTCTCGTCCGTGAAGAACCTCGCGGCCGAGCACTGGGACGTTATGGTCAACCCCGCGCACCTCGACCGAGCGCGCACACTGCTCTCGACGACACAGCCACAGCATTAACGTCTGCCGACACCCCCGCTTTCATGCGGAGTCGGCCAAGGAGCTGGAGAAGGCGACGTCTTCGCAGACTTGGAGACCTTTCTCCAGCTCGGGAATAACGACGCATGCGCGTGCGTCACCCAAGATGAACCCGAGTCAATGAGACTCAATGACGAGAGAGGAGAGTACTGATGCTGTTCGATACGTTCAAGGAGATGGACCGGATCAGCTCGGCGTTCTTCTCCGGGTTCCCGGAGCCCGCGCTGAGTTCCGCGCCGGTGAACCTCTACCGGGAGGATGATCGCTACGTGGTGGAGGCCGACCTTCCTGGATTCGATCCTTCGTCCATCGACGTGTCGGCCGAGGCGGGACTGCTGACAGTCCGGGCTCATCGAGACACCTCGCGAGAGGACCGCGGTGAGCGCTGGCTGGTCCGTGAGCGCGGTTCGGCGAGCGTGGTGCGGCAGCTTGCACTTGGCGACGAGGTCGATCTTGATGCTATTGCCGCCGACTACCGGGACGGAGTGCTGAGAGTCACACTGCCGGTGAGATCCGACGCGCTCCCGCGCAAGGTCGCGGTCGCCGTCGAATCGTCGACACCCGCATCGCGGGCTACCGAGTCCACGCTGGCGGAGCAGGAGGCTGCGGACCCAAAAGCCGATCCCGCGCATTCGGTCGCTTCCTGACCGGGTGGCTTCCCGGGGCCCGAAAGGGTCCCGGGCGCCGAATGCGCGGGAACGTCCCCGTTCGGGTGATCCGTCCACTGCAGAAGGCGGGGGTGGCGTGATGGACGCTTTCGACGTGCTGGAGTCCGCGACGGTCATCGAGACCGCGCAGGTGCCGGAAACATCGGATGACCTCGCCGCCGTCCGGGACATGTTCAAGAGCGCGCCCCCGATGGACGGACCACGCGTGACGACCGGGCTGGAGCCAGGAACGCCGGCACCGGACTTCGCACTCCCCGCGGCGGACGGCACGATCGTGCGGTTGTCGGAGATGCGCGGAACGCCGGTGGCGGTGGTGTTCTACCCGCTGGACTGGAGTCCGGGATGCAGCGTGCAGCTGGAACTGTACCAGCAGGAGCACAATGAGTTCGCCTCGCGCGGCATCCGGCTACTGGGCATCTCGGTGGATTCGATCTACAGTCACGGCGCGTGGGCGGCGGTGCGCGGCATCCGCTACCCACTTCTCAGTGACTTCCAGCCCCGAGGTGAGACGGCCCGCGCGTACAACGTCTGGCGCAACGCCGACGGGCACAGCGAACGCGCCCTCTACCTGATCGACGCCGAGGGCATCATCCGCTGGGCTCACGTGTCCGAACGGCTCAAGGAGCTCCCTGACTTCGACGAGTTCGTGGCCGCTCTCGACCTCGTCGCAGCCGGGGACCATGACAAGAACGACGAGGAGGTGCAGCGATGACGGTCTGGGATGTCACCCCTGCCCGCGCCGTGCCGCGGACGCGGGCTGTGCCGGTCGCGATCTACGGCAACCGGTGGTGTGGGATCACCCAGCTGATCCGGCGCGCCTTGGACCGGGCGGCCATCGACTACGACTACGTGGACCTCGACGAGCATCCGTCCGTGCATGCACGCCTGGCGGCACTGACCGGTGGCCGGCTGCGCACCCCGGTCGTGCACATCGACGGCGAGTGGCTCATGGAGCCCAGCCTCCGCCAGGTGCAGGCCGTGCTCGCCCGTCACGGGGTGTGGCTGTGAACGTGGTGACGTGCCCGGGGTGCGCGGCGAAGAACCGCGTGCCCCCGGCACGCGCCGGGCGAGTCCGATGCGCGAAGTGCCACGCCGACCTGCCGTGGCTCGTGGAAGCGGACGACGACTCGTTCGACACGGTCGTCGGCGACGCTACCCTTCCCGTGCTCGTCGACGTGTGGGCGCCCTGGTGCGGGCCATGCCGCCAGATCGCGCCCGTCGTCGAGCAACTATCCCGCGACCTCGCCGGACGCCTCAAGATCGCCAAGGTCAACGCGGACACCTCGCCGCGCGTCTCCCAACGACACGGAATCTCCTCAATCCCCACCCTCCTGCTCTACCGCAACGGAAAAGAGGCAGACCGCATGATCGGCGCCGTCCCTGCCCCGCAACTGCGCACCTGGATCGAACGCTCACTCACCATGGACGGAACGCACCACCGGTGACGCATCTCCAGGGGTCTGCCCCGAGTTTGGTTGACATCTGAACTGTGAGGATTCGTCCTCGCTGGAAGGATGTTCTTGTGGCAAAGCCCTATCCCCGAGAGTTCCGCGATGATGTCGTGGCGGTGGCCCGTAGGGGTCAAGCGCCGCTGGCGCAGATCGCGAAGGACTTCGGTATCTCCGAAGGCTCGCTGAGCAACTGGTTGAAGCAGGCCGACATTGAGGACGGCAAGCGGTCCGGGTTGACCGACGACGAGCGCAAGCAGCTGCGTGAGGCGAACAAGCGGATCCGGCTGCTGGAGCAGGAGAACGAGGTGCTGCGGCGGGCCGCGGCGTATCTGTCGCAGGCGAACCTGCCGGGAAAATAGTCTTCCCGCTCGTCCACGAGATGGCTGCGGCCGGCGCTCCCGTGAGGGTGCCGGTCGCGGTGGCGTTGCGGGTCCTCGGCCTGTCCCGGCAGGGGTACTACCAGTGGCTCAAAGCCCCCCTCTCTCAGCGAGACTGGGACGACGCGCACCTGATCGACGTGCTCTACGACCTCCACGCGGACGACGTGACCCTTGGGTATAGGTTCCTCGCCGACGAGCTCGAGATCGAGCATGGCATCACCGCGAGCGAGAACCGGGCGCATCGGCTGTGCCGGATCGCGGGGATCCACGCGTCGCATCACCGCAAGCGCAGCAAGCCCGGCAGCACCGGACCTGCGCCGCACGGCGACCTCCTCGCGGTGGTCGACAAGCACGGTGTGATCCGGCACGAGTTCGTCGCCAACGGGCCGAACAAGGTGTGGCTGTGGGACATCTCGGAACACCCGACCCGGGAAGGCAAGCTCTACATCTGCGCGATCAAGGACGTCTGGTCGAACAAGATCGTCGGCTACTCCATCGACACGCGGATGAAGTCGTCGCTCGCACGGGCGGCGATGCGCAACGCGATCGCGCTGCGCTCACCACACGGCACGATCTGCCACTCCGACAGAGGCGGCCAGGGCGAATTCAACTGGTCGTCGCAACACCTCGATCAGGAGGTGTTCGATGGTTCGTCGTCAGCAGGCCGCGGACAGGGCGGTTCGTCCGAAGCTCCGCTCGCCGGGGCATCCGAAGTTCCAGGAACCCGTCGAGGCGGCGTTCTGGGGCGAGATCGCGAAAGGACTGCTCGCGGAGGAAGCCGCGGGGGTTGTCGGCGTGGCGCCCGCGGTCGGCGCAAGATGGT
>CALANM010000054.1 GCA_937926065.1 uncultured Microbacterium sp. | reverse complement strand
CCCCCGGCCCGCGAGCCCCCCCGCCGCCGGCGGGCGGCGACCAGATCCGTAACGGCGACCGCCGGAGTCCCCGCGGAAGCACCCACGGGTGCCGGTCACAACTCCGGAAGAACCGACACCAGCAGCGACCTCGACCGCGGAATCACGCGGCGCGCGACGCCCCGGCCACAGAAACTCCGGAGTTATGAACCAGACGCGCCGCAGCCCACGGCCCGCCAGCCCCACCGCCGCCGGAGGGCGTCAGTTCAGGCCGCTGTAGACGTGCAGGCCCTTGAAGAACTGGTTGACGATCGTGAAGTTGAAGATGACGGCGGTGAAGCCGACGATCGACAGCCACGCTGATCGAGTGCCGCGCCAGCCGCGCGTCGCGCGCGCGTGGATGTAGCCGGCGTAGAGCACCCAGATGACGAAGGTCCAGACTTCCTTGGTGTCGAAGCCCCAGTAGCGGCCCCACGCGTCGTTCGCCCAGATGGAACCGGCGATGAGGGTGAAGGTCCACAGGATGAACCCGATGATCGTGAATCGGTAGGCGAGCGATTCGAGCGCGTCGGAGCCGGGCAGCGTGCGCAGGAAGCGCAGGCCGCCACGAGCCTGGTCGGCGTCGCGCTGCGCGGCGATGCGCTCACGGCGCGTCTGCAGCAGCTGCAGCACCGAGAGGGCGAACGCGAGCGCGAAGAACGCCGTGGAGAGGGATGCCACGAACACGTGGATGACGAGCCAGATGCTCTTGAGCGGGTCGGCGAGCGGCACGACCTGCACGTAGTAGGCGAGCGTCGCGCCGCCCAGCAGCACGACGGTGAGGCCGGTCACGAACGAGCCGAGGAACCGGAGGTCGTAGCGGAACAGCACACCCAGGAACACCGCGATGATGAGCATCGTGCCGGTGAGGGCGAACTCGTACATGTTCGACCACGGCACCCGCCCGGCGGCGAGGCCGCGCAGCACGTCGCCGCCGACATGGAAGACGAACCCGAGCACGGTGAGCGCCGTGCCGATGCGCGCCCACAGGTAGCGCCGGCGGGAGCCGAGCGGCGCCTCGAGCTCGCTCTGCGACGCCTTCTGCTGCGCCCGAACCTCGTCGATGGCGGTCGTGCCGCCTGCGCTTCCCGCCGCGACCGCGCCGACGAGCACGCGGGTGCCGGCCGCGTCCTTCGCCTTGACGGCGTCGTCGGAGCGGCGTGCGAGGTCGATCGCGTACGCGGCGAACGCCAGCGTGTAGATGGCGACCGCCGTCCACACCAGGAGCTTGGAGATCTCGTCGAGCGAGGTGGCGTCGAGCATGGGATCAGTCTACTTTCGGGGTCTGCGGAAGCGTCTCGGCGAGGGCGGCGCCGTGCTCGGCGGCGAGCCGCTCTACGGCGTCGGCGATGGCAGGGTCCTCGCCTCGGGCGAGGCCCGCGTACTCGAGCGTGAGCGCGTCGCCGTCGGGCGTCGCCTTCACCCACATGCGGCGGCGCGGCACGAACAGTCCGGCGAGCAGGCCGAGCACGGCGAGCACGGCGAAGGCGAGCACCCACGGTGCGCCGACGTCGCGGTGGATCGACAGGGACACGTAGCGCTTGACGGGCGCTGCGGCGCCGTCTTCCGTCGCGTCTTCGAACGTCACGGTGCCGAGGCCGTTCGGCAGGTCGACGGTGTCGCCGGGGGCGAGCTCGAGCGACTCGACGTCGATGGCGCGGCCCGTCAGCTGCTCCATGTCGGCGACGTCGAGCGCGTACACCGAGCGGGGCGTGCCGTCGTCGATGCCGAGGTCGCCGACGTAGACGTCGAGCGTCAGCACGGGGTTGAGCAGGTCTCCGAACGCCGACGTGAGCGCGCCGGTGTGGAGGTTCGCGGCGGTCGGGTAGAAGAAGCCGACGAGGCCCATCTGCTGCGGCAGGCCGTCTGCGACCTTCACGACGCCGAGCGATGTCATGTTGCTGTCCTGTGGGAGGAACTCGACGTCCTCACGGAAGACGACCTCTCCGTCGGCGTCGCGCACCGTGATGGTCGGCGCGTAGCCGTTGCCCATCAGGTAGACGCGGTCGCCGGCGAGCTCGACGGGGTGGTTGACGCGCACGGCATCCTGTCGCGGGTCTTCTCCTGGTCGCGTGATCGTGACGTTCGCGGCGAAGTCGCCCGCCTGCCCCTGACCGGCCTGCCCGATCGGCGTGTAGGTGACGTCGAAGCTGTCGAGCGTGAGGGCGTAGGGCGGAAGGTCGTCGACGTCGACGAAGCGGCCGGGGTTGAAGCTCGTGTAGCCGAGGCCGAGCGAGTTGACGAAGCTGTCCCCTTCGGTGATGACCGTCTGACCCGTGTAGGTGAGACCGCCTCCGATGCCGACCGACAGCAGCACGCCCACGAGCGCGCCGTGGAAGACGAGGTTGCCGGTCTCGCGGAGGTAGCCGCGCTCGGCCGAGACGGATGCCGTGCCGCGCCCGTCGTAGCGCTCGACACGGTAGCCGGCTCTGCGCAGCTGCGCTTCGGCGATCGACACGGCCGCAGCGGCGGCGGCCTCGGCATCCGTGCCGGGGGCGAGCTCGACGGTGCGCTCGGCGTGGTCGTCGAGACGCGACAGGCGCGCGGGCGTGCGCGGCGGACGCGACCGCATCGCCTTCCAGTGGTGCTTGGTGCGCGGGATGACGCAGCCGATGAGCGACACGAACAGCAGGATGTAGATCGCGGAGAACCACGCCGACGTGTACACGTCGAACATCTGCAGCGCGTCGAGCACGGGGAACAGGTCAGGGTTGTCGGTGCGCCACTGCGTCACGCCGTTGGGGTCGGCGGAGCGCTGCGGCACGATCGAGCCCGGGATCGCGGCGATCGCGAGCAGCAGGAGCAGCACGAGGGCGGTGCGCATGCTGGTGAGCTGCCGCCACCCCCAGCGCAGCCACCCGGTGAACCCGAGCTTCGGCTGGGCCACGCCGGTCCCGAGGTCGTCGGCGTCGGCGTGGTCGCGCGGACGGAGCGGATCGGCGGTGCGCGCTTCGCGGGCTTCGCGGGCGTCGGCGGTCTCGGTGGCGTCAGAGCGGGAGTTCGACACTGCCGATCACCCCCGTCAGCGACGACATGAGCAGGGTCCACACACCCGTGACCATCAGCACACCGAGCACGATCAGCAGCACTCCTCCGATGAGGTTGACGGCGCGGATGTGGCGGCGGAAGAACGCCACCGACCGCGAGGCCCAGCCGAAGCCGAGCGCGATGAGCAGGAACGGGATGCCGAGGCCCAGCGAGTACACGGCGGCGAGCACCACGGCGCGCCACGGGTCGGCCTGCGTGAACGAGATCGACAGGATCGCCGTGTAGGTGGGGCCGATGCAGGGGGCCCAGCCGACGCCCATCGCGACGCCGAGGAGGGGCGCTCCGATGAGGCCGAGTCCGTTCCGCACCTGCGGCTTGACGGTGCGCTGGGCGATGCCGAACACCCCGACGAACACGAGGCCGAGGAGGATCACGACCACGCCGAGGACACGCGTGATGACGTCGCCGTACTGCACGAAGAAGCGCCCCATCGTGCCGGCGAGCACTCCCATCGCGACGAAGACGAGAGTGAAGCCGGCGATGAACAGCAGCACGCCCACGACGAGCCGGCTGCGGGTTGCCGCGGCGGTCGTGCCGCTGCTCGCTCCGCCGGATGCCAGGCCGCCGGATGCCGCGCCACGCGATCCCGTGACGGCGCCGCCGAGGAAGCCGAGGTAGCCGGGCACGAGCGGCAGCACGCACGGGGACAGGAACGACACGAGCCCCGCCAGCAGCGCGACGGGGATCGCGAGCCAGAGGGAGCCGTCGAGGACGATCTGGCCCGGGTTCACAGCTCCTCCGCGAGCACGTCGCCGACGATCGTGGGCAGCGACGTGTCGTCGCGGACGGCGCCGATGAAGCGCGCGGCGACGCGGCCCTGGCGGTCGAGCACGAGCGTGATCGGCACGGCGCTCAGGGGCGTCCACGACGCGAAGGCGAGCTTCAGCTCGGCGTCTTCGCGCGCGAGCAGCGACGGGTAGGTGATGCCGAACTTCTCCTCGAAGGAGGTCGCCTGCTCGGGGCCGTCGTAGATGTTCACGCCGAGGAAGTGCGCGCCCTCGTCGGCGTAGCGGGTGAAGGTCTCCTGCAGGATCGGCGCTTCGACGCGGCACGGGCCGCACCCGGCGTACCAGAAGTTGAGCACGAGCACGTCACCGGCGAAGTCGGCGCTCGACAGCGTCGAGCCGTCGACGGCGGTGCCGGTGAACTCGATCGACTCGCCGCGCTCGTGGGCGGGGATCTCCTGCACGCGGCCGTCGCCCGACACGAAGCCCTGGTTGGTGCCCTGCTTGTATTCGTCGGAGATCCCGGCGCTGACGTCGCTGCACGCGACGAGAGAGACGGCGAGCGCGGCAGCGACGACGGATGCCGCCGCACGCCGCAGGGTGGACAGGCCCATCACACCGCCCCCACGTCGATCGCTCCGGCCACGTGCGCGGGCTCCGCGTAGGCGACCTCGCTCCAGCCGATGCCGTCGCGCTCGAAGCTCGTGACCGACGACAGCGCGCACCGCCGCTGGCGCGGGTCGTGGCGCAGCGGCGCCTTCGCGACGGCGAGGTGCGTGATCCAGATCGGAAGCTGGTGCGACACGAGCACGACGTCGCCGGAGTCGACGGCATCCCACGCGTCGCGCATCGCGCCGTCCATGCGGGCGACGACGTCGAGATAGGCCTCGCCCCAGCTGGGCTTCGACGGCGAGCGCAGGTGATACCAGTTGACGGGGTTCATGAGCGCGCGTCTCATGCGGCGTCCTTCGAACACGTTCGTCGGCTCGATGATGCGCTCCTCGATCACCGGCTCGATGCCGAACAGCTCGGCGAACGGCTCGGCTGACTCGCGCGTGCGCTGCAGGGGCGACGCGTAGAGGGCTGTGACGGGACGACCCAGGTCGCGGATGTGCTCGGCGGCCGATCGGGCCATGCGCCGTCCGTCGTCGCTGAGGCGGAAGTTCGGCAGCCGTCCATACAGCACGCGCTGGGGGTTGTAGACCTCCCCATGGCGCACGAGATGGAGGCGATCGGCGGGCACGGCTCAAGTCTACGTGGGAGGTGTCTATGGGAGTCCTGAAAGCCCCCTGCGGCGACGGCGAGCGCGTCGCGGTGCGAGGGGGCGGGATGCCGGCGCGGGCCCACGTAGACTTGCCGACTGTGAGTGAACGCGTTCTCGTGAGCCAGCTGCAGTCCCGCGCCGACGGGCCCGTCTCCGTCTCGGGGTGGGTGGAGACCGTCCGCGACCAGAAGAAGGTGCAGTTCGTCATCCTCCGCGACGAGACCGGCGCGGTCCAGCTGGTCAACCCGGCGACGCGTCCCGACCCGGAGGGGGCCGAGCAGGATGCCGCGGCCCTCGCCCTCACGTCGCTCATCTCGGAGCTGACCACCGGCACGTTCCTCACCGTGAACGGCGAGCTCAAGCACGACGAGCGCGTCAAGCTCGGCGGCGTCGAGATCAAGATCGGCGCGCTCGACATCGCGGCGGCGGCCCTGCCGGAGACGCCGATCGCGGCCGACAGCGGGCTCGACAAGCGCATGGACTGGCGCTTCCTCGACCTGCGCCAGCGCCGCAACAACCTCATCTTCCGCGTGCAGACGACGCTCGAGCACGCGATGCGCACCTACTGGATCGAGCGCGACTACATCGAGATCCACTCCCCCAAGCTGATGGCGTCGGCATCCGAGTCGAACGCCGAGCTGTTCGAGGTGCCGTACTTCGAGGACAAGACGGCGTACCTCGCTCAGTCGCCCCAGTTCTTCAAGCAGATGGCGCAGTCGGCGGGCTTCGGCAAGATCTTCGAGATCGGCGACGTCTACCGCGCCGACCCTTCGTTCACGAGCCGCCACGCGACGGAGTTCACGTCGGTGGATGCCGAGATCAGCTGGATCGACTCGCACGAAGACGTCGCGGCGATGCAGGAGGAGCTGCTCCAGACGGCGCTGCAGGCGGTCAAGGACAGGCACGGCGACGAGATCAAGGAGCTGTTCGACATCGACGTCGTCGTGCCGAGCCTCCCGTTCCCCCGCATCCCGCTCGCCGAGGCGCGCGAGATCGTCAAGTCCCGCGGCTACGAGATCCCCCGCACCGACGGCGACCTCGACCCGGAGGGCGAGCGCCAGATCTCGGCCCACGTGCTGGAGACCTACGGCCACGAGTTCGTCTACATCACCGACTACCACCCCGAGATCCGCGCGTTCTACCACATGCGCGATCCCGAGACGGGGCTCACGAAGTCGTACGACCTGCTCTACAAGGGCGTCGAGATCACGACCGGCGCGCAGCGCGAGCACCGCGTCGACATCCTCGAGGCGCAGGCGCGCGAGAAGGGCCTCGACCCGGAGCACCTGGGCTTCTACCTCGACTTCTTCCGCTACGGCGCCCCGCCGCACGGCGGCTTCGGCATGGGCCTGGCTCGCGTGCTGATGCTGCTGCTCGGGCAGGACTCGATCCGCGAGGTCACGTACCTCTTCCGCGGCCCGACGCGTCTCGCGCCCTGATCGGGGTCACACTTCGAAGTCGACGGACATGCGTCCGCTGACGACGCTGCGGATGTACGCGCCGACCTCCGTGTGGGCGGGGTGCGACTGGTACTCGTCGAGGCCGGCGATGTCGTCGAAGTCCATGACGACGGCGACGTCGACGTTCTGGTGCGCATAGGCGACGTTGGGGCCTACCGACAGCTCGCGGATCGAGGGCACGACGCCGACGAGGCTGCGGAGTCGACGCGACACCTCGGCGGCGTGCTCGGCGCGGGTCTCGGCGTCTTCGGCCGCGAGCTTCCAGGCGACGACGTGGCGGATCATCGGGCTCCTTCGGATTCGGTGAGGGCGCTGCGCAGCCGGTCGGCTGACACTCGCCAGTGTGCGTGGAACGTGCCGTCGATGAGCACGACCGGGATCTTCTCCCACCACTGCTGATAGAGGGCGGGGTCTTCGAGGATAGACAGCTCCTCGACCTGGACCTCGTCGCCATCGGGCAGGTCGGCGACGACGCTCTCGATGATCTCCCGCGCGACGTCGCACAGGTGGCAGTCGGGCTTGGAGATGATCGTCACGTTCGTCACGGTTCCATCCTGCCGCACCCGTGCGGATGCCACGGTCAACACGAAGCGCCCCTCGACGATCTCCGGCCGGAGGGCCGGAGTGCCTGGGGCGCTCGGTGTCTTTTTGCCGCGACTTACTTCTTGTTGCGGCGCTGGTGGCGAGTCTTGCGAAGCAGCTTGCGGTGCTTCTTCTTCGCCATGCGCTTGCGGCGCTTCTTAATGACAGAACCCACGGAAAACCTCACTAAGTCAGGGGTCTGGACGCGATCGATTCGCGTCCGGGATCAGGCACGTCGAAAAATGCCTCAGGACAGTCTAGCCGACGTCGGCAACCGGCATTTGCAGGGCCGCCGTGACGGCGGTCTCGGGAACGCGGTAGCTGCGACCGAAGCGCACAGCGGGGAGCTCGCCGGCGTGCACCAGGCGGTACACGGTCATCTTTGAGACGCGCATCAGCTCCGCCACCTCGGCGACGGTCAGAAAGCGCACGTCCGACAACTCCGGCATCCCATCTCCCCAGATCGATTCCAAAAAATGAATGCTCCCCCCAGCCTATTGGCTTGAGTGAACCGGTGTAAACCTCTGTGGCCTATGAGGTCCGCGTGAATACCCCTGACATCAGGTGTGGGAGTTGGAGGCATCGTCGCGACCCGTGCGCTCACGGGCCTCACGCGCCGCCTGC
>CALANM010000053.1 GCA_937926065.1 uncultured Microbacterium sp. | reverse complement strand
ACCCCTAACCTTCTGATCCGTAGTCAGATGCTCTATCCATTGAGCTACGGGCGCATGACTTCCGCTCTCGCGAAGGCCGACGACCAGAATACCCCACGCTCGCCCAGACGACGAATCGAGGGGCGTTCGGGCTGATTCCCGGGCGCGTCACGTCCCGTCACTCGAGCTCGCCGGGATCGAACGACCCCGGCGGCTCCGCCGCGACCACCTCGGGCACCACGCCACGTTCGCGCAGCTCCTGCTGCTTCGCGATGCTGCGGCGACGCGAACTCAGCTTGGGCAGGTCGACCAGGCGCAGCGCCTGCATCCGCGCGACGCGCATGCGCTCGTAGTCGGGGTCGAGGTCGGGGCGCGCCGCCTCGATGCGCAGCGTGCTGTCGATGTTCTTCGCGACCTCGGCCCACGCGGCATCCCGCGCGTCGAGGACCAGCTTGCGCACCTCATCGTCATCGGCCGCTCTCGCACGCAGCTCCTGCGCGACGTGGCGCGACTGCTTGCGGCGCCGGCGCAGATTGCGCACGTCTCGGCTGCGGTAGTCGTGCGTGCCGTCCGACTCCGTGAACCGGCCTCGCGCCAGCTTGCGCTCGCGGTCGGCACGCGCGGCATCCGCGTCCGCCTCATCGGCGAGCTCCAGCAGCGTCTGCTTCGCCTCGGGCACGTAGCGCTCCACGTCGAAGCCCTCCCCCTCCGCGAGAATGTGCACGAGCATCCGGTTCTTGAGGCTCAGTCGAGTGGCCGCCGAGGCGATGTACAGCCCCTCGGCGACGACGTCACGCGTCCGCTCCCGCTTGCGCTTCTCAGCCACTGCCTCGACTTTCCCTCGACGTCAGGCGTGCTTCCGATCCTACGGAAGACCATCCGACAGAATCGAGCGCAGACCTTCACACGCGACAGGAAGAAGAGGCGACGATGCCCCGAACGGACGCCACAGCGCCCCAGCCGAAGACCCTCGACGTGCGCCGAGCGACGAGCGTCATCACCGGAGCGGCGAGCGGAATGGGCGCCGAGGTCGCGCGCCAGCTGGCCGCTCGCGGCGCCCGCATCGCACTCGTCGACCGAAACGCCGACGGACTCGCCTCCACCGCCGCGACGCTCGCCGGCGACGGACACACGACCCACGTCGTCGACCTCACCGACGACGACGCCGTCGCGGCGCTCGCATCCGAGCTGACGGCATCCCACCCGCACCTCCAGACGCTCATCACGTGCGCCGGATCATCGATGCTCGGCAGCATCGACCAGCTCACGATGGAGGAGATGCGCTGGCTCATGGACGTCAACCTGTGGGGCACCGTCAACATCACCCAGGCGCTGCTGCCCGCCCTGCGCCGCGCGCCCGCCGCGCACATCACCCACCTCGTGTCGATCTACGGACTCGCCGCGCCGGCCGGCCGCATCCCCTACGCGATGAGCAAGTACGCCGTGCGCGGCTTCACCGAGGCGCTCCGGCACGAGCTCGAAGGCGGCACCGTGACCGTCGGCGCGATCTACCCCGCAGGAGTCAAGACCGGCATCATCCTGCACGGCCGGTACGCCGCCGCCATCGACCCCGCCGTCGCGCGCCGCGCCGCCGAAGCACAGGCCCGCATGTACCACACCGAGCCCGAGGAAGCGGCCCGCCGCATCGTCGAAGCGACCGTGCGCCGCCGTCCCCGCACGATGGTCGGGCGCGAGGCGCGGCTCGTGGACACGCTGACGCGCATCACTCCCGTGCACTATTGGAAGGCGATGCGACGGCCCCTGCGGGACGCGATCGACACCACGACTCCGATCGGGTGACGGGTACCACTCGCCGCCACCACTGACAACCCCCGTGCCGACTCTCCGCGGCATCCGTACCGTGGAGGATCCTCACGAAGGGAGTCGACATGGGACTGATGGATGACGCGAAGGACGTGGCCGACACGACCGGACGCAAGATCAAGGACGCGCTCGACGACACGGGTGACCGCATCGGCGACAAGGTCGACGAAGCCAAGGCGAATGCCGACGTGAAGAAGGCCGAAGCCGACCGCGACCGCGTCGAGAACCGCAACGAGCTCAAGGAGAAGCTCCGCGGCGACGACGACTGACGCGCTCGCCGAGCTCACGCGCCGTTCAGAGCGCTGAGATGCTCCAGGATGCCGAGACCTGCTCGCCCGGCGCGATGACGCGCAGCCCCGCCTCGTAGTCGTAGCGGGCCGCGTTGAACGCGTCGGGCGCGCAGGTCATCGGCTCCACGGCCAGGCCCGCGCGGTGCCCGGGAGTGCCGGGACCGCCGGGCTGGTCGGCCGTGTGGACCTGCACCCAGGGGCATGCGGCATCCCACGTCAGCTGAACGCCGGTGCCGGCCGCGGCATCCGTCACTCGGACCGTCGCGACGCCCGCGCCGTCGCGCGTCAGATCGGTGAAGGCGTGGTCGATCTCGACCGCGCCCAGCACGCGCGGCGCGCGGAAGTCGAACCGGTCGGCGTCGGACGTGACGCTCGCCGTCGCCACCGGGGAGAGCCGGTCGGGCGTGACCTCGAGCACCGTGGCCGCCGGAAGCTCCAGCGTCCACTCGTCGAGCGGGCTCGACCCGGCGACGAGGTAAGGGTGCGGCCCCGTTCCGAAGGGCGCAGCCTCGGCGCTCTCATTGATGGCGGTGACGGTCTGGGTCAGGCCCGCGCCGCCCAGCTCGTAGCGGACCTCGACGCGCACGCGCCACGGGTAGCCGGTCTGGGCCTCGATCGTCGCGGCGAGCGTCACGTGCGAGGCGCCCCGGTCGATCGCCTCGAAGTCGAGCCAGGCGACCAGGCCGTGCAGAGCATGACCGCGGCCCGGCTCGGTGATCGCCGTCTGGTACTCGACGCCCGCGAACTCGTAGCGGCCGTCGACGATGCGGTTCGGCCACGGCGCCAGCGTCGCACCCCGGTAGGCGGGCCGCACGACGTCGGCGTCGAACGGCACGACGAGGTCGCGGTCGGCGTGACGGAAGGAGCGGAGCGATGCACCGACGCTCGCGATGACCGCTTCGTCGTCACCCGCCCGGAGGGTGTACTGCGTGCCGGAGAGCGGGATTCGTGCCATGGGCGTGTGTCCTGTGCGAGTCGGGGTCTGAACGGGCCGTCCTCCAGTATGGCTGGCCCGCGCCGGATTCATGGACGCAGCAGCACCTTCAGCGCCTCACGCGAGTCCATCAGCCGGTAGGCCTCGGCCGCATCATCGAGCGGCAGCTCGCGATCGAAGACGGCGCCGGGGTCGACGCTGCCGTCCAGCACGCCGGGGAGCAGACGCTCGATGTAGGCGCGGACTGGAGCCGCGCCACCCGTGATGCTGACGTTGCGATTGAACTGCACGCGGCCGATCGGGCCCTCCGTGTACTGCGGCACGCCCACGCGGCTCACCGCTCCCCCCGGCCGCACGACGGCGAGCGCCTGCTCGTACGCAGGCAGATGACCGACGGCGTCGATCACGACATGCGTCCCGTCGCCGCCCGTGAGGTCGCGCACCGCCGCGATGCCCTCCTCGCCACGCTCCGGCACGACGTCAGTGGCCCCGTAGCGGCGCCCGAGGTCGGTGCGTACCTCGTGGCGGCCCATGAGGATGATGCGCTCCGAACCCAGCTGCCGAGCCGCCAGCACCGACAGGAGCCCCACCGCGCCGTCGCCGATGACAGTGACGGTGCGCCCCGGGCCCGCGCCGCCCATGAGCGCCGCGTGATATCCGGTGGCGTAGACGTCGCTCAGCGTGAGGAGCCCCGGCATCCGCTCGTCGTTCTCGTCGACGTCGAGGCGGTACAGCGTGCCGTCGGCCAGCGGGGCGCGCCGGTACTCGGCCTGTGCCCCTCCCGTGCGCTGCTGCCCTCCGCCCACGCCGCCGATGCGGCAGGAGGTCTGCAGACCCTCGCGGCAGAAGTCGCAGACGCCGCACGACCACACGAACGGCACGATCACGACATCGCCGGGCCGCACCGTGGCCACCTCGGCGCCGACCTCCTCGACGACGCCGATCATCTCGTGCCCCATCGACGCGCCGTCCGGGTTCGGACGCATGGAGTGGTACGGATGCAGGTCGCTGCCGCACACGCACGCGACGACCGTGCGGAGGATCGCATCGGTCGGAGCCTCGATCCGCGGGTCGGGAACGTCGATCACCCGGACGTCGCCGGGCCCGTACATGTGAGTCGCACGCATGCCACCAGTCTGCCGCGCGCGTGAACAGGTGTGGGCGGGACGTCAGCGCAGCGCGGCGAGCCAGTCGTCGAGGAGGCGCGCGACGACGCGGGTGTGCTCCCACGGCATCTCAGGCACCTCGACGCGCCCCTCACGCAGTGCGCGGATGACGGCATCCGCCTCGGCCGCCATGGGGCTGACCGTCGGCACCGTCACGTGCTCACTCGTGCCGTCGGCGCGCACGAGCACGGCGCTGTCCGTGCTCTCGGTGCGACTCCCCCACGGGTTCGAGATCTCGAGCCGGCCGGCCGTCCCGTGGATCACGGTCGACCGCGGCAGATCCTCGACGATCGCCGTGCGCACCCGGGCGGTCGCCCCGCCCAGGTCGAGCACCGCGGATGCCGTGACGTCCACGCCGGTGTCGCCGATGACGCCGTCCGCCTCGCGCACCGCGGCGGCGTCGACCGGCAGGCCGGCAGCGGCGGCGACGCCGACCGCGAACGACACGGGGTAGCAGCCGACGTCGAGGATCGCACCGCCGGCGGTCGCGGGGTCGAACAGGCGGCCCGTGTGCTGGGCGGCGGCGAAGCCGAGCGTCGAGTCGATCGCGGTGACCTCACCGATGGCGCCCTGCGCGATCAGGTCGCGCAGGCGCTCCGCGAACGGGCCGAAGCGGTACTTGAACGCCTCCATCAGCGGCAGCCCTGCACGCTCGGCGGCCGCGAGCACGGCCTCGGTGTCGGCGGCGCTCGTCGTGAGCGGCTTCTCGCAGAGCACGGCCTTGCCCGACGCGAGCGCCGCGATCGCGAGCTCCGCGTGCGTCGTGTGCACGGTGCCGATGTAGACGGCGTCGATGTCGTCGCGGCCGAGGATGTCGTCGTACGTGCCGGCGAACGGCGCACCGAACCGGTCGGCGAACGCGCGCGCATCCTCCGTCGAGCGTGCACCGACGGCGTACAGGTGCCCGAGCTCGGCGGCGGGCAGCGCCGTGGCGAAGTCGCCGCTGATGACGCCCGCACCCAGCACCGCCCAGCGTGCGCTCGGGCTCACGCTCATCCGGGCGCTCACCGCCGCGCTCATCCCGGCGCTCACGGCTGTGCTCCCGTCGAGACGGGAAGATGCGGGTGATTCGACCACTGACTCCACGAACCCGGGTACAGCGCCGGGGTGAAGCCGGCGACCATCAGGGCGAGTGCCTCATGGGATGCCGTGATGCCCGACCCGCAGTACACCCCGACCGGCTCGTCGTCACGCGCGCCGAGCGCCGCGAAGCGCGCCCGCAGCTCATCTGCCGGGAGCAGCCGCCCCGCGGCATCCGTGTTGTCGGCGGTCGGCGCGCTGACCGCACCGGGAATGTGACCGGCCCGCGGATCGATCGGCTCGGTCTCCCCGCGATAGCGTTCGCCCGCACGCGCGTCGAGCAGGAGTCCATCGGCGGCCAGCGCGCCCGCCTCGCCCATCGTGAGCTTCGCGAAGCGCCCCGGCTGCAGCGTCACGCTTCCCCGTCGCGGCGCGGACGAGTCGCCCTGTTCGAGAGCGAGTCCAGCGTCGCGCCAGGCCGACAGCCCGCCGTCGAGCACCCGCGCGTCGACGCCGGCGTCCGCCAGCAGCCACCAGGCGCGCGCCGCGGCGAACGACGACCAGTCGTCGTACACGACCACGGTCGAGCCGTCGTCGACGCCCCAGCGACGCGCCGCCCCCTGCAGCGCCTCGGCATCGGGCAGCGGGTGCCGCCCGTCCGTCGGCGCGCCGTGTGCCGCGAGCTCGTCGTCGAGGCTCACATACTGCGCCGACGGCACGTGGCCTTCGCGGTAGGCGGCGCTCCC
>CALANM010000052.1 GCA_937926065.1 uncultured Microbacterium sp. | reverse complement strand
CGCGCGGGTGCGCCTGTCGTCGGCGCAGCATGAACTCGCGGAGGCGCGCTCGGCGCACGACCCGGTCGCCGCTCTCGACGCGGCTCGGCGGGCGCTGCGGCACGCCGAAGACGCGATCGCCCTCGCGGACTACGACCGGCTCACCCGACGCTGATCCGGACCGGAGCCGGCCGGATCAGCGACGGTCAGCTCAGAGGGGGCGGATGTTCTCCGCCTGCAGGCCCTTGGGGCCCTGTGCGATCTCGAACTCGACGCGCTGGTTCTCTTCGAGCGACCGGTAGCCGGTCGCGTCGATCGCGGTGTAGTGCGCGAACACATCGGCACCGCCCTCATCGGGAGCGATGAAGCCGAAGCCCTTCTCGGAGTTGAACCACTTGACGGTGCCGCTGCTGGTCATGGAATGCCTTACCTGGTGCCACTTTTCTCGGCGCAGGATGCACGCCGACGGCTCCCACGCTAGGGGGAGGCGCATGCGGCGCGATAGAGGGATGTCGCGGATGGTGACATAAACGTTGCACGGCGCGTTCGCTGCATGGCGCGTTAACCATTCGACGCCCGGGCGTACACGCAGACAGCGCTCGCCCGGGCGTCGACGGATCCCCCCGGATAGCCACGCGAAGCGTGACAGACGTCACTTTAGTGTCAATTCGCTCATATCGGGAGTGATGCATTCATGGGAATTCGCCGTGAGCCACGGGGCAGACACGGTCCGCGACATTGTGGGCGCGCTCCCACCCGGTCGTAGTCTGAAGCTGTCATGTCTGCGACCCTCTCCCCGATCAAACTCACGCACGGCACGATCCTCAGCGACGAGGTGTACTCGTGCATCGGCGCGGCGATCCTCGACGGCCGATTGCGCCCCGGACAGCGCCTGCGTGACGTCGATCTGGCCGCTGAGCTCGGCATCTCGCGCACCCCCGTTCGCGAAGCCCTGCAGCGGCTGGAACGGCTCGGCCTCGTAGAGGTCGCGGTCGGTCGCTACACCCGCGTCTCGGAGCCGGGGGAGCAGCTGCGGGCTGACACCGCGGTGTTCACCGTCCTCACGCTCGGCAACGCGCTTCGGCTGGCGCTGGCCTCGTGCTGCGACGACCAGCTGCGCCCGATCGTCGCGGCGGCGGATGCCGCGGCCGCCGCCGCTCGGCTGCGCGATGAGCTCGCGCTGTTCGACGCGATGACCAGCCTCTTCAGATTGGTCGTCGAGGCGACCGGCAACGGCATGTTCATCAGCGTCATGCAGGAGACGTCGCTCGTGATCCTGCGGAACCTGCGCGGCTGGTCGGCGTTCGTCGAGGCCCCGCTGCGCCAGCCTGAGGCGTACGAGCGCCTGCGCGACAGCATCGCACGCCGCGACGGCGCCGGCGCGGAGAGCATCGTCCGGTCGCTTCACGGCCTGGCCTGACCCACCCCAGCCATCCACCCGAAGGAGCACACCAGATGGACATCAGCGGCAAGGTCTTCGTCGTCACCGGCGCAGGCAACGGCATCGCACGCGAGGTGACGCTGCAGCTCCTCGCCCAGGGCGCGCGCGTCGCCGGCGTCGATCTCAACGAAGCAGCGCTCCAGCAGACGGCCGAGCTCGCGAACGCCGGCGAGCGCTTCACGAGGCACACGGTGAACATCGTCGACCGCGCCCAGGTGGCCGCCCTCCCCGAGGCGGTCAAGGCCGAGCACGGTCAGGTCGACGGGCTGATCAACATCGCCGGTGTGATCCAGAAGTTCGTGAAGATCATCGATCTGCCCTACGAGGAGATCGAGAAGGTGATGAACGTCAACTTCTGGGGCACGATCAACACGGTCAAGGCGTTCCTCCCGGAACTCACCTCGCGGCCGGCCGCGTGCATCGTCAACGTGTCGAGCATGGGCGCATACGCCCCGGTTCCCGGCCAGGCCGTCTACGGTGCGTCGAAGGCGGCCGTGCGGCTGCTCACGGAGGCCCTGTACGCCGAGCTCCTCGACACCGACGTCGCCGTCACGTCGGTGTTCCCTGGTGCCATCGCGACGGACATCGCGAAGAACTCCGGCGTCGCGATGGGAGACCCGTCGGCCGAGACCTCGTCGTTCAAGATGACCTCGCCGCAGGATGCCGCCGCCGCGATCATCAGAGCGATCCGCACGGGAGCGTTCCGCATCACGATCGGCAACGACGCCGGCGCGATGGACAGGCTCTCGCGTCTCAGCCCCAAGCTCGCCGCACGCACGATCGCGAAGCAGATGGGGTCCCTGCTCGATTGAGCCCGGCCACGAGCATCGAGATGGTCTCGCCACACGATCACCCCGCCACGATCGCCGCGCCCGTCGAGCACGAGCTGGTCGTCTCGAAGTCGCGATTCATCACCCACGCGCATCCGCTGCGCGACCCGGAGGATGCCGTCGAGATCATCGCCGACATCCGCAGACGGCACTGGGATGCCCGCCACAACTGTCTCGCGCTCGTGACGGGGCTCGACGGCGAGCACTCGCGATCCTCCGACGACGGCGAGCCGTCGGGCACGGCCGGCGCACCGATGCTGGCGGTGCTCCGGCACCGAAGGCTGACCGATCTCGTGGTGGTGGTCACTCGCTACTTCGGGGGGATCAAGCTGGGAGCCAGCGGCCTGGTGCGCGCCTACTCGACGGCGACGTCGGAGGCCCTCGACCTCGCCGTGCTCGTGCGGCGCGAAGTGCTCACCGAGGCGACGCTGACGGTGCCCCACGCGGAGGCCGGCAGGATGGACAACTTCCTCCGAGACTGGGCCGCCGGGCACCATGCGCAGTGGGACGGCGTGACCTACGGCGCGGAGGCGGTGCTCCGGCTGTGGGTGCCGGGCGATCAGCGAGACCGGCTCACGGCGGATGTGGCATCCGTCACCGCGGGCGCCCTCGCGCCGGTGTTCGGCGGGGAGCGCGTGGTCGACATCGCGCCGCCCGCATGACCGCGGACCACCGCGGTTTTCGCAGGCACGCGGCTCGGCTGTTGCCACCGTCGCGCCCCGCTGACGATACTGCTGATACCCATCCGCACGGGCGGAAGGGATGACACGCCCGCGCTCAGGCGGGTGCCGTCCGTCGAGTGATGGGGAGACGACGCTGACAACGCGTGTGGGACGCAGCAGGCTTCTGCTCCTGCGTGCGCGCGCCCGCGCGGGCCTCCTCGCGAGCGCCGCCGCGACGGT
>CALANM010000051.1 GCA_937926065.1 uncultured Microbacterium sp. | reverse complement strand
GCCTTCGGGCAGGAGCGCCCCTCCGGCGAGGGAGTGTTCGGGTCGCCGTCTGCGGGCAGCGCGGCCAACCCCGGCTGGCTGTCCGAGATCGAGCTGGCGGAGGCGCGTCGCCGCCTGCCGATCCTCTACGTCGAAGCGGTCCCGGTCCGCACCGACGGCACGGGCGCCGTCACAGAGGTCGGCATCCTGCTGCGGGCCACCCCGCTCGGAGAGATCACGCGGTCGATCGTCTCCGGACGCGTCCGCTACGGCGAGACGGTCCGCGACGCGCTCTTCCGTCATCTCGAGAACGATCTCGGCCCCATGGCGTTCCCGCAGCTTCCTCCCCAGCCGGTGCCGTTCACGGTCGCCGAGTACTTCCCGATCCCGGGTGTCAGCGCGTACCACGACGACCGCCAGCACGCGGTGTCGCTCGCGTACGTCGTGCCCGTCACCGGCACGTGCGACCCCCGGCAGGACGCGCTCGAGGTCACGTGGATGACGCCCGAGGAGGCGGCGTCCGATTCGGTGGCGGCCGAGATGGAAGGCGGTCGCGGCACGCTGGTGCGTCTCGCGCTCGCGTCGGTAGGCGCGCTGCGCTGACCGACGGTTCATACCTGACACGCACAGAGCGGCGGCCGACAGTACGCAGTACGACGCCGGGTGCACGTGTGCCCGCCCCTGGCGGCGCAGCGATCCGCTCACCCCACGGCTGCCGGGAGGGCGGAGCGGTAATCTTCACATGCCGGCGTTCGCACGGCATCCCCACCTCTCTTCCGCGGAGTCATCATGGCCGACCAGCAGAACTCATCCAGCGACGGCGGCTCGCCGTTCGACGACCTCATCCGCGCGCAGCAGTCATCCGGCGAGGCGTCGTTCACGACGGCCTTCCGCGGCTACGACAAGGCGGAGGTCGAGGCGGCGCTCTCGGAGCTCACGACCCGCCTGCGGCTGCAGGGCGAGGAGCTCGCGCAGCTCAAGGAGCGGCACCGACGCACGGTCGCTTCGGCGAAGCAGGCCGGCAGCAGACGGGCGGAGGAGCTCGAGGCCGAGCTCGCGGTCGCGCAGGCGAAAGCCGCCAACGCCGAGGAGCAGGTGCAGACCCTCACCGAGGAGCTGCTGAACGCCTCGGGCGAGTCGTCCAACCGCCGTCAGTTCGAGGAGGTGCTGCACGTCGCCGAGGAGCAGGCGAGCGTGCTCATCAAGAACGCGAGCGTGCAGGCCGATCGCCTGCTCGAGGCCGCGAACGAGGAGATCCAGAACCGCCGCAAGGAGGCGCAGGCCGACGCAGACGCGATCATCGCGCGAGCCGAGCATGACGCGCAGCAGATCCGCCTGCGCATGGAGACCGAGCTCACGGCGCACACGGCGCAGCTCGAGCGCGAGCGGGCGCACGCGGCCGAGAAGGTCTCCCAGGCCGAGCAGGAGGCGGCGACCATCCGCACCGAGGCTGAGAAGGGCGCCGCCGCGCTGCGGTCGCTCGTGGCGCGCGAGACCGAGCAGGCGCGCGCTGAGGCCGAGGAGGCGGTGCGTGAGCTTCGCATGCGCGCGCTCGAGTTCGAGGAGTCGCTCACCCGCCGGCAGGACGACGCGCAGCAGGAGTTCCTCATGCTGCACAACCAGGCCGTCTCGCACGCCGAGCGCATCACGAAAGACGCCAACGACCAGGTCGCCGCGTCGCTCGAGCACGCACAGCGCATCACGGCCAAGGCCGACGACTTCGACCGGCTCATGCGTGCGCAGGCTCAGCAGATCGAGGCCGACGCCCAGCTGCGCGCCCGTGAGGTGCTCGACCGTGCTCGCGACAAGGCGCAGCGCATCATCGAGACCGTGACCACGCACTCGGAGTCGGTGCTGCGCGACGCCGAAGACCGCACTCGTCAGCTGCGCTGGCAGCAGCACCAGCTCACGAGCTTCATGTCGGAGGTGCGCGAGCTCATGCGGTTCGACGTGTCGGGAGAGGGCGCGACGGATGCCGAGGAGCCGGCGGCCGAGGCAGACGCGGCATCCGCCGAGCCCGTCGCGGATGCCGCGGTCGAGCAGCCGGCCGACGACACCGTGGCGCGGGCCGAACTCGAAGACGCGGTCGAGTCGGTCGAGGCCGTAGAGAAGGGCTGAACACGCGCAGAGGGCCGGCTCCCGAAGAGCCGGCCCTCTGCGTGTTCCTCTCGTGTCGGGGTCAGCTCGCCGTCGTCAGGCGGCTGAGCTCCGCGACGAACGCGTCGACGTCGTCTTCGGTCGTGTCGAACGAGCACATCCAGCGGACCTCGCGGCGCGCGGCATCCCAGTCGTAGAAGCGGAAGCTCTCGCGCAGGCGGTCGGCCACGCCCTCGGGCAGGGTCGCGAACACCCCGTTCGCCTGCGTCGGCTGCGTGAACGCGACGCCCTGGATCGAGCCGTCGGCGATGCCCGCCTCGACGGCGCCGCGCAGCCGTGCGGCCATCGCGTTGGCGTGCCGGGCGTTGCGCAGGTAGAGGTCGCCCTCCAGCAGTGCGACCAGCTGGGCCGACACGAAGCGCATCTTGCTCGCGAGCTGCATGTTGAGCTTGCGGAGATAGGTGAGCCCTTCCGAGGCCGCGGGGTCGAGCACGACGACGGCCTCGCCGATCATGGCGCCGTTCTTGGTGCCGCCGAAGCTCAGCACGTCCACGCCGACGTCGCGCGTGAAGGCGCGCAGGGGCAGGTCGAGGGCGGCGGCGGCGTTCGAGATGCGGGCGCCGTCGAGGTGCAGCCGCATGCCGAGCGAGTGAGCGTGGTCGGCGATCGCGCGGATCTCATCGGGCGTGTAGAGCGTGCCGAGCTCCGTCGACTGGGTGATCGAGACGACGAGGGGCTGTGCGCGGTGCTCGTCTCCCCAGCCCCACGCCTCGCGGTCGATGAGCTCGGGAGTGAGCTTGCCGTCGTCGGTGGGCACGTGGAGGATCTTGATCCCCGCGACCCGCTCCGGCGCGCCGCCTTCGTCGACGTTGATGTGCGCCGTCGATGCGGCGACGACGGCGCCCCAGCGCGGCAGCATCGACTGCAGGCCGACGACGTTGGCGCCGGTGCCGTTGAACACGGGGAACGCCTCGACCCCCTCGCCGAAGTGCCGGGCGAAGACCTCCTGGAGCCGTGCTGTGTAGACGTCGTCGCCGTACGCGATCTGGTGCCCGTCGTTGGCGGCGGCGATCGCCGCGAGCACCTCGGGGTGGACTCCGGAGTAGTTGTCGCTGGCGAAGCCGCGGATGCTGGTGTCGTGGATGGTCGTCACGACATCCCAGCCTAGTTTCCCGGCGACTGCGGTGACCTGAATCGCGGGGTGGGTTACGAGTGTCGGAGGGGGTGACTACCCTCGCCTGCATGTCCCACGACGCCGCGAGCCCGCCCGCCCGCACCGTGCCGCCGCACGGCATGCGCACCTTCCTGCACGTCCTGGTCAACACCGCCGCCGCGAACATCACGACGAGCTACCTGTGGTTCGCGCTGACCTTCTGGGTCTACCTCGAGACGCGGTCGGTGCTCGCCACGGGCATCATCGGCGGCGCCTACATGCTGCTGCTGGCGATCTTCGGCATGGTGTTCGGCACGTTCGTCGACCGGCACCGCAAGCACCGGGTCATGACCGTGTCCGCCCTGCTCACCCTCGCGGCCTTCATCGTCGCCGGGGTGATGTACTTCACCCAGCGTGAGGCGACGCTGCTCGACCTGGGAGGCATCTGGTTCTGGCTCTTCTCGGGAGTCATCCTGGCGGGCGCCGTGGTCGAGAACCTGCGAAACATCGCGCTCTCTACCACCGTGACGCTGCTCGTTCCCACCGAGCGCCACGCCAACGCGAACGGGCTCGTCGGCACGGTGCAGGGTCTCGCCTTCGTCGTGACGAGCGTGTTCTCAGGTCTGTCGATCGGAATCCTCGGCATGGGATGGACGCTGCTGATCGCGATCGTCATGACGGCCCTCGCGCTCGGCCATCTGCTCCTGCTGCGTGTTCCCGAAGACGAGCCGGAGCGCACCGAAGGCGGCAAGATCATCGACATCCGCGGCGCCGCCGCCGCGATCCGTGTCGTGCCCGGGCTGTTCGCGCTCATCGTGTTCTCGACGTTCAACAACCTCATCGGCGGCGTCTACATGGCGCTCATGGACCCGTACGGCCTGACGCTGTTCCCGGTCGAGTGGTGGGGCGTCGTGCTCGGCGTGACGGCGACCGGCTTCATCATCGGCGGGGGGATCGTCGCCGCGCGCGGCCTCGGCCGCAACCCCATCCGCACGATGCTGCTGCTCGTCGTCCTCATGGGCGCGCTCGGCTCGCTCTTCACGATCCGTGAATGGTGGTGGCTGTACGCACTCGGCATCTGGGTCTACATGATGCTCATCCCGGCGGTCGAGGCCGCCGAGCAGACGGTCGTGCAGAAGGTCGTGCCGTTCGAGCAGCAGGGGCGCGTGTTCGGCGCCGCGACCGCCATCGAGGTGTCGGCATCACCGATCACCGCCTTCCTCATCGCACCGGCGGCGGAGTTCTGGATCATCCCGTACATGGAGTCCGGCGCGGGTCAGCGAACATGGGGCTGGCTGCTCGGCGATGGGGAGGCGAGGGGAATCGCGCTCATCTTCCTGTTCGCCGGAGCCGTCATGGTGGTCTTCGCGTGCCTCGCCTTCGCGACGAGGTCGTACCGCACGCTGTCGCGTCAGTACGAGACGGCGCCAGAGACCGTCGAAGCCGTAGCCGAAGCCGAAGGCACCGACCGTGCTGACGCTCCCCTCACTCCGCCTGCGTCGTCCGCGCAGGTGCGCGGCGGCGTCGTCGATCAGGGCTGATCGCGCCCGCCGTCGAGCGGGCGCCGCTAGAGCTCGATGACGGTGTCGTTGAGGTCGGCGGCATCGGCGGTCCACAGGTCGGCGAACGCCTGCGCGAGCGCCGGCTCAAGGCCGGCCAGTGTCTTCACGCGAAAGATCACCGCGGCCGATGCGAGCGGTCGGCCGGCGTCGCGCGCCTCCTTCGCGAAGCCGTGCGCGAGCGCCCGCGTCCACGCTTCCGACGCGGCCTTCACCGCCGCGTAGTTCCCACCGCCCGCGAGCGGCCGGGCCACCGACGTCGACGACACGATCGCGACGCGCGCCGCCGCCGACATCGCGAGGTCGCTCCAGAAGGCGCGGCTCACGAACCGGAGCGCCGTCAGCGACTGCTCCAGAAAGCGGTAGTCCTGGTCGGACTGCCCCGCGATGCCGCCGCCGCCGCGCCAGCCGCCGACGAGATGCAGGATGCCGTCGACGCGCTCGCCATCGGCGTGCAGCCGCTCCGCCAGCTCGCCGACCGACGCCTCGTCGGCAAGATCGGCGACTTCGACGCGTGCGCCGAGGGCCGCGAGCGCCGCGAGCCGGGCACGGTCGCGGCCGACAGCGACGACGCGCGCGCCGGCTCCCGTCAGGGTTCGCGTCGCAGCCTCGCCGCTCGCGCTCGTCGCTCCCGCCACGAGCACGAGCCGTCCCGCCGCCGACGACTGCACGCCGCCCCCGGCGGCGCCGTCAGGCATCGGCTCCCGTGATGCCGGACGTCGATGCGATCACGTCGCGCATCTTCTTCTCCAGCGCCTCGTAGAACATCGACAGCGGGAACTCGTCGTCGAGCACGGCATCCGTGTAGCCCTTCGGCGGTCCGGCGAGGATCTCGTCGGACAGCCCGCGGGCCCACTTCGACGCCGGGTGAGGCGTGAGGGTCGCGCGCACCAGGTCGTACGCGGCGAGCCAGTGGGCCACCTTGGGGCGGTCGATCGAGCGCCAGTAGAGCTCGTCGATCGCGTCGGCCAGCGCCACGACGGCGGCGGGCACGGCGTCCCAGTCGAACGCGAGCGCGGTGTCGGTCCAGTGCAGCACGCGGCGCTGGTGCAGCCACGCGAACAGCAGCTGCCCGCCCAGGCCGTCGTAATTGCGCACGCGGCTGCCGGTGATCGCGAACCGGAAGATGCGGTCGAAGATCACGGCGTACTGCACGAGGCGGGCGTGGTCGAGGGTCTCCTGCTCGGCGGAGCTCAGCTCGTCCGCGCGGGCGCTCAGGTGCCGCTCGATGTCGACGCACTCGCGGAACGCGGTGAGGTCGCAGCGCAGCTCCTCCAGCGAGTAGAGGAAGTATGGCATCCGCTGCTTGATCATGAACGGGTCGAACGGCAGGTC
>CALANM010000050.1 GCA_937926065.1 uncultured Microbacterium sp. | reverse complement strand
GTCGCCGCGCTCGCGCTCGCGCAGCGGTGCGAAGTCGACCGATTCGCGCCAGCCCGAGGGCGTGCCGCCTTCGAGGAGGTCGGCGAGAGCGGATGCCACGACCGCCGCATCGCCGCGGACGAATCCGCCCACGTGCGGATGCGTCGCGGCGGGCGCGACGTCGACCTGAACGACGCGCGTGCCCGGGGCGAACAGCTCGCCGAAGCGCATCGTGAACTGGTTGAGGCCCGCGCCGAAGACGACGGCGACGTCGGCCGTGCGGATGAGCTCCATCGCGCCTTCCGCGCCGAAGCCGCCCGTGACGCCCAGGTCGAACTCGCTGCGTGGGAAGAGGCCGCGGCCGAGGGCCGTGGTCGCGGTGACGGCGCCCGTCGCGTCGGCCAGGCGGCCGAGGGCCTCACCCGCCCCCGAGACCCATGCGCCGCGCCCGGCGAGCAGGAACGGGCGCTGCGCGGAGCGCAGGGCCTCGGCGAGATCCTCGACGGCGGAGCGGCCGAACGGCGTCGGCTGCAGGGGAGCGGGAAGCTTCGGCTGCGGCGCCTCGGGCACGGGCCCGGCGTCGAGCTTGGCGACGTCGTAGGGGATCGCGAGCACCGTCGGGACGCGGTACGACAGGGCGTGCTCGATCGCGATGGCGGTCGTGGCCGCGGCATCCGCCCGCCCGACCGTGTAGGTGCGCGCGCCGACGGCGGACGCCATGGCGATCTGGTCGACGTCCCACGGGCGCGGGCCCGAGGTCGGCTCGTCGCCCACGACGAGGATGAGAGGGACGTGCGCCTGCACGGCCTCGGCGAGAGCGGTCAGGGTGTTGGTGAAGCCGGCGCCGTACGTCGCGGTGGCCGCGGCGAGCCCGCCGCTCGCACGGTGGTAGGCGTCGGCGGCGACGACGCCGCCCGCCTCGTGACGCACCGCGGTGTACGACACGTCGGTCGTGCGTTCGAGTGCGTCGAGGAAGTGGGCGTTGCCGTTGCCCATGACGCCGAACACGTGGTCGATGTGTCGGGCGAGGGTCTGGGCGACGTGGGCGGAGACGGACGTCGGGGTCGCAGAGGACATGGCTCTCCAGCGGGAAACAGAGACGGATATGAGGCCGTATGTGTCTCGCTCGCCGTGGACGGCGGCTGCGTGCCCATTTTTCGAGCACCGACGGGAAGACGACGCCGTCGGACGAGTCCGAGTGTATACGATCCGCCCGCCGCGCCCGGAGCGACCGGTGGATGACGCAGGGGATGCGGATGTCGGCGGCCCGCGGCAGGATGACGGGCATGAACATCGCCCGGCTGCGCTCCGAGCGGCTCCGCAGCCATCGGCTGACGGCGCCCGCCCCCACGGTCGTCGAGGCGGCCGCCCACATGACCGCGACGCAGGGCCAGGAGTTCTGGGGAGGGCGGTGGGCGCTCGCCGCGCGCACCAAGGGCGAGCTCACTCTCAGCGACGTCGACGCGGCGTTCGAGACAGGGGCGATCGTGCGGTCGTGGACGCAGCGCGGCACCCTGCACATCCTCCCCGCGGGCGATCTCGACTGGATGCTTCGAATCACCGCCGCGCGTCAGGTGCGGCAGGCTGCGACCGTGCACCGGGGACTCGGCATCGAGCACGACCATCTCGCGGGCGCCGAGCGCGCCGTCCGCGCGGCGCTCGCGGGCGGCAACCGGCTGACCCGCACCGAGTTCGCGCAGGTGCTCGAAGCGGCCGGTGAAGAGACCGCGGGAATGCGGGGCAACCACATCCTGTCAGCGCTGGCGGTGAGGGGCGTCATCGTGCTCGGGCCCGTCGTCCCGCGGGAGAACGGGCCCACACGCGACCAGTACGTCGTGGCGACCGACGACTGGATCCCCGAGTCGGCCTCGGTCGACGACCCACTCGCCGAGCTCGTCGTGCGATACGTGCGCGCACACGGTCCCGCCGCCCTCGCCGACTTCGCGTGGTGGGCGGGACTGCCCAAGGGGCTCGCGGCACAGGCCCGGGAGGGCGCCGGCGACCGGCTGATCGAAATCGACGACGGCATGCTCACGGTCGCCGAGCCGGCTCCTCGCCGCAGCGCCGTGGCATCCGTCGTCGCGCTTCCGCCATTCGAGGAGTACTACCTGTCCTACGCCGACCGCAGCGTGCCGTGCCCGCCCGAGTTCACGCGTCATGTCGGGCCGAGCCAGAACGGGATCGTACGGCCGATCCTCGTGCGCGACGGCGAGATCGTGGGCGTGTGGTCGCACTCGATCGCCGTCGGAAAGCATCACCTCGCACCGGTCCCGCAGATGCTGGTCGACGTGCCGGCATCCGATGTCGAAGCCGCGCTTGCACGCTTCTCGCGGTTCATCACCGGCTGAGCCGGTCCCGTCAGAGCCGGCTCAGCCCTGCGCGTGACGGTCGAGGAACGCGTAGACCTCGCCGTCGTCGACACCGGGGAACGCGCCGCGCGGGAGGGGCGTGAACATCTGCATGTGCACGCGGGCGCTCGGCCAGGCCCTGCCCTGCCAGCGCGCCGTGAGCTCGGGGTCGGGACGGCGGCAGCACGACTCGTCGGGGCAGGTCGACACGGCCCGCTTCTGCGTCTCGCGCCCGCGGAACCATCGTGCGTCGTCGAACGGCACGCCCACCGTGATCGAGAACTCGCCATCGGCGGTCGTGCCCGTCTGGCTCGAGCACCAGAACGTGCCGGCGGGGGTGTCGGTGTACTGGTACTGCTCGGTCGTGCGGTTCTGCTCGCCGAACGCGGCTCGGGCGGCGAACCTGCGGCACACGATCTGGCCCTCGACCGAGCCGGTCACATCCATCGGCACCGGCAGCTCGTCGTTCTCGTACACACGGCTGATCGCGCCCGTTCCGTCGACGCGCAGGAAGTGCAGGCGGATGCCGAAGTGCTCCGTGAGGAGGTTCGTGAGTCGCATGCCGGCCGCTTCGTGCGTGACGCCGAATGCGTCGCGGAAGTCTTCGACGGCGAGGTTGCGGTCCTTCTTCGCCTGCGCCAGGAAGGCGACCGACGCCGTCTCGGGCATGAGGCAGCACGCGGCGTAGTAGTTGATCTCCAGGCGCTGCTGCAGGAACGCCGCGTAGTCGGTGGGCGGCTTGTGCCCGAGCAAGCGGTGCGCCATTGCCTGGAGGGCCATCGATCGCAGGCCGTGGCCGCCGGGGATGGAGGCCGGCGGCAGGTAGATGCGACCGTTCTCGAGGTCGGTGACCGAACGGGCCGAGTGGGGGAGGTCGTTGGCGTAGATGAGCTCGAAGCCGAGCTGCTCGGCCATGATGCTCACCGTTCGGTGGGTGAGGGCTCCCGACGTGTGGCCGGCGGCTTTGAGCTGCTTCTCGGCGAGCTTCTCGATGTCCGGCAGGTAGTTGTTGCGCTCGCGCATGCGCAGGCGCAGCTCGGTGTTGGCGCGCCGTGCCTCCTCCGGCGTCGCGATGGCCTCGCGCTCTCGCCGCTGCAGCTCACGGTGGAGAGCGAGCACCGCCTCGATCGTCTCGTCGCTCATCGTGCGCGTGACCCGGAGGGGCGGCGCGCCGAGGCGGCGGAAGACGGGGCTCATCTGCGCGCGCTCGAGCTCCAGCTCGAGGGCGGCACGACGGTTCGGGGGCTCGGTCGACAGGAGGTCGCTCACCTCCGTGCCGGTCGCGGTCGCGATCGCCTGGAGGAGCGACAGCTTCGGCTCGCGCTTGCCGTTCTCGATCAGGCTCAGCTGACTGCCTGCCACGCCGACGATCGCCCCCAGCTCATCGAGCGTGTAGCCGTGCGAGACGCGCTGGTGGCGGATGCGGTGACCGAGCGTCGACAGCTCGAGCGGGGTGGGGGCCATTCCTTGATGATAACGAAAGAATGTGGATTCTTGACGCGTCGAATCGTGAAAAGTCTCGCGAAGCCGGGTGAGAGTGGAGGCACGGAAGAATTCCGCGCCGCACATCGAAGGAGATCGCCATGGCTCTCGCTGACATCTTCACCCGTCCCGTCGCCACGGTGCGTCCCGAGGACGGTGCTCGTGCCTTCGGCCGCGCGCCCGAGGAGAACGAGGGACTGGCCGAGCTGCGCGCGTGGGTCGACGAGATCGCTGCGCTGACGAAGCCCGACGCCATCCACTGGGTCGACGGCTCTCGCGCCGAGAACGAGGCCCTCCTGCGCCAGCAGGTCGAAGAGGGCAGGCTCATCAAGCTCAACCCCGAGTGGCGCCCGGGTTCATACCTCGCCCGCTCGCACCCGAGCGACGTCGCCCGCACCGAGGGTCGCACCTTCATCGCTTCGGAGCGTGAGGAAGACGCCGGCCCCACGAACAACTGGATCGCCCCCGACGAGATCCGCGCGACGATCACGCCCCTGTTCGACGGCGCGATGCGCGGCCGCACGATGTACGTCGTCCCGTTCTCGATGGGCGCCATCGGCGGACCGCTGTCGCACATCGGCGTGCAGATCACCGACTCGGCCTACGCCGTCACGTCGATCGGCATCATGACGCGCGTCGGCACCGCGGTGCTCGACCAGATCGCGGCAGGCAGGCCGTGGGTCAAGACCGTGCACTCGGTCGGCGCCCCGCTCGAGCCCGGGCAGGAAGACGTCGCCTGGCCGTGCAACGACGAGAAGTACATCGTCCACTTCCCCGAGACCCTGGAGGTCTGGTCGTACGGCTCCGGCTACGGCGGCAACGCGATCCTCGCCAAGAAGTGCTTCGCGCTGCGCATCGCCTCGGTCATCGGCCGCGACGAGGGATGGCTGGCCGAGCACATGCTCCTCATCCGAGTCATCAGCCCCGAGGGCAAGGCCTACCACCTGGCCGCCGCATTCCCTTCGGCGTGCGGCAAGACCAATCTCGCGATGCTGCGCCCGACGATCCCCGGCTGGCGAGTCGAGACGCTCGGCGACGACATCGCGTGGCTTCGCCCCGGCGAGGACGGCCGCCTGTGGGCGATCAACCCCGAGGCCGGGTTCTTCGGCGTCGCGCCGGGCACGGGGGAGTCGACCAACGTCACGGCGGTCGAGACGCTCTGGGGCAACACGATCTTCACGAACGTGGCCCTGCGACCCGACGGCGACGTGTGGTGGGAAGGGCTGACCGACGAGGTCCCTGCGGAGCTCATCGACTGGGAGGGCAGGCCGTGGACGCCCGCGTCGGGCCGCCCCGCCGCGCACCCCAACTCCCGATTCACGGTGAGCGCCGCGCAGTGCCCGCAGATCGCCCCCGACTGGGATGCCGCTGAGGGGGTGCCGCTCGACGCCATCCTGTTCGGCGGTCGCCGCGCCACCAACGTGCCGCTCGTGCTCGAGGCCACCGACTGGACGCACGGCGTCTTCCTCGGCGCGAACGTCTCCTCGGAGCGGACAGCCGCCGCCGAGGGGACCGTGGGCGAGCTCCGCCGCGACCCGTTCGCGATGCTCCCGTTCTGCGGATACAACATGGCCGACTACTTCGGCCACTGGCTCAAGGTCGGTCAGGAGCTCCGCTTCGACCGCGCTCCGCGCGTCTTCCAGGTCAACTGGTTCCGCAAGGGCGCCGACGGCCGCTTCCTGTGGCCGGGCTTCGGCGACAACTCACGCGTCATCGAGTGGATCATCCGCCGCGTCGACGGGTCTGTGGGTGCGGTGGAGAGCCCCATCGGTCGTCTGCCGCGCACGGAGGACCTCAACCTCGACGGCATCGACGTGTCCGAGCAGGACCTCGCCGAGCTGTTCGACGTCGACCCCGAGCTGTGGCTGCAGGAGGCCGACCTCACCGAGCAGTTCTTCTCGACGTTCGGCGGGCGCGTGCCGGCGCCGCTCTACGCGGAGCTCGCCGCACTCCGCTACCGGCTGAGGCTCGCTCAGCAGGGCTGAGCCCAGGCTCGAAGCGCCCTCCCCGCCGTCCGCGTTCTCCTCCACGCGCGCGGATCGGGAGGGCGCTTCGCCGTGCACGGGCGCGCGGGGTGGCGGCGCCTCTCAGACGAGCAGCTGGTGCCGGGCGAGCTCGCGGTACAGCGGCACGGATGCCACGAGCTCCTCATGCGTGCCCTGTCCCACGATCTCGCCCTGATCGAGCACGATGATGAGGTCGCTGTCGACGACGGTCGAGAGGCGATGCGCGATGACGATGAGCGTGCGGCCGGCGGCCACGGCGTCGATCGCCTCCCGCATGCGCTGCTCGTTGAGTCCGTCGAGCGACGACGTCGACTCGTCGAGCAGCAGGATCGGGGGAGCGGCCAGCAGCGCGCGGGCCAGGGCGAGGCGCTGGCGCTCGCCGCCCGAGAGCATGACGCCGCCCTCCCCGACCTGCGCGTCGATGCCGAGCGGATCCCGCTCCACGACCGACCCGAGGTTGACGGCCTGCAGCACGCGCTCGCACTCTTCGTCGCTCGCCTGGGGCGCCGAGAGGCGCAGGTTGCCGGCGATCGTGCCGGCGAGAGTCGGCGCGTCCTGCTCGACGTACCCCAGCTGTGCGCGCAGGCGAGCGCGGTCGATCGCGCGGACGTCGACGCCGTCGAGCAGGATGGCGCCGGATGTCGGATCGTAGAACCGCTCGATGAGGGCGAGCGTCGTCGACTTGCCGGCGCCCGACGGCCCCACCAGGGCGACGCGCGCGCCCCGCGGCACCGAGAACGACACCCCCCGCAGCACCTCGCCGTCAGCGGCCGCGGGCAGCTCCAGCGCCACGCCGTCGACGTGGGCGTCGGTGAGCGTGCGGCGCACGTCCGACTCCGCCGTGCGGCGTGCGGCCACGACGGCGGCCGGGTAGGCGAAGTGGACGTCGCGGAACTCGATGGCGGGCGCGACCCTGCGGTCGGGGACGGTGCCGATCGAGGCCGTGTCGACGCGCAGCGCCTCGGCGACCCGGTCGTCGTCGCCCGCCTCGGTGGGGAGGTCCAGCACCTCCTGGATGCGTCCGAGGGCGCCCAGTGCCTGATTGACGGAGGTGACGGCGCCGAAGAAGGTGCCGATCGGCTGCACGAGGAAGAACAGGAACATGACGAACGTCACGAGCTGCGCGATGGAGATCGCCCCGGATGCCACGCGGAATCCACCCACGCCCAGGACGACCAGCAGCGACACCTGCAGTGCGATGCCGGCGATCGGCACGACGAGGGCCGATGCGCGCGCGACGCGGACGCCCGCCT
The DNA here is from genome assembly GCA_937926065.1 of uncultured Microbacterium sp. GTDB lineage: Bacteria > Actinomycetota > Actinomycetes > Actinomycetales > Microbacteriaceae > Microbacterium. Next base: position 1,074 of record CALANM010000050.1, on the reverse strand, counting down.
CATAGGCGCCGTGCGCCGTCTGCTCGATGGCGCGCTGCTCGCGCAGCGACGCTCCCGAGGCGCGGATCGTGCGGATGGATCCGACGGCCCGCTCGACACCCGACGCCAGCTCGCCGACGCGCTCCTGCTGCACCTGCGTGGCACGGCGGATGCGGCCGCTGAGCGCGCCGACCACGCCGGCCGAGAGCGCGAGGACGACGAGGATCAGCAGGAGCAGGAGCGGGTCGATGACGGCCATGGCGATGATCGCGCCGGCGAACACGAGGAGACTTCCGACCGAGTCGGCCAGTCCCTGCGTGAGCACGGCGTAGAGGAGCGTCGTGTCGGTGCCGACGCGCGAGACGAGGTCACCGGTGCGGCGGGCGTCGTACTCCTGCACGGGCAGATGCAGCAGGCGCGCGACCAGCCGGCGGCGGCTGGAGTAGACGACCGCGGTGCCGGTGCGCTGCAGGAGGTAGTGCTGATAGCCGCCCACGAGCGAGCTCGCGACGACGAGGCCCGCGAGCACCCACACGAGGGCGCCGAGGGGCGCCTCGCGCTGCACGCGGTCGATCAGGCCTCCCGTCACGAGCGGCTGCCCGAGCGTCGCGGCTGCCTCGACGACGCTCAGGATCGCGACGATCCACAGCACGCGGCGGTGCTCGGAGAGGAAGGGAAGGAGGTCGCGCAGCCGTGCACGGGGCCCCTCGTCACGGGAGGGGCGACGCGGGCTGCGTCGGGCGGGTGAAGACATTCGGGTTCGTCCTGGCGGATCAGGGGGTGGGGAGGGCGACGCTGCCCTCTCTATCTTCTCCCGTATTTCTTGTGGACGGCTTGACGGCTCACCTGCAGGGCGTCGGCGATCGCGACCCACGAATAGCCCTGCGAGCGAGCGCGACGCACCTGCTCTGCCTCGGCCCGTGCCAGTTCAGCGGCGAGCTCGCGCAGGCGGCGCAGCTCGGGGAGGGGGTCGCCGCCCGCGGCGGCGGCGATGGCGGTGCGGATGCTGTCGCTCATGAGCGTCAACCATAGTTGACGTGCGGGACGGTTGTCAACGAAGGTTGACGTATCGGGCGGGAGCACCGTGCCCGGTCG
>CALANM010000049.1 GCA_937926065.1 uncultured Microbacterium sp. | reverse complement strand
CCAGCGCACGCGTGTGGTCGACGATGCGCGTCGGACCCTCGAGCCACACCGACACCGACGACGCGAGGTCGCCGCTGGACCGCCCCGCGCTCAGCACGATCTCCCCCGCATCGACGATGCGCCGCCCGGCCCGGCCGGTGTACGCCGCCAGGTCGGCGGGGACGTCGAAGACGACGTCAGCCGACGCCCCGGCCGCCAGCTCGACGCGCGCATAGCCGATGAGCTTCTGCACGGGGCGCGCGACCTCGGCGTGCGGATCGCTCAGATACAGCTGCACGACCTCGGCGCCGGCGCGATCCGACGTGTTCGTGACGGTGACGCTCACCGACACTGTGCCGTCGGTCGTGATGCGGTCGGCGGAGGCCGCCGCGTCCGACCAGGAGAACGTCGAGTACGACAGTCCATGCCCGAACGGGAATGCAGGCGACGGGTCGATGTTCGACACCTCGGTGCGGCGTGCCAGCGGGGACGCGAGGTAGGTCGTCGGCTGGGCCCCCGGGTCGGCCGGGATGCTCACCGGGAGATGCCCCGACGGGTTCACGCGCCCGCTGAGCACTCCGGCGACGGATGTTGCGCCCTCTTCGCCCGCGAAGAACGCCTCGACGATCCCCGCCGCCTCCTGCGTCGCACGACCGAGCGCGTAGGGCCGGCCGGCGAGGAGCACGAGCACGGCGGGAGTGCCGGTGTCGAGCACGGCGTCGACGAGCTGCTGCTGAGCTCCCGGGAGCGTGAGGGTCGCGACGTCGCATCCCTCGCCGCTCGTGCCGCGGCCGAAGAGCCCCGCGCGGTCGCCGAGGGCGAGGATGACGACGTCAGCGGATGCCGCGAGCTCCGCGGCGGCGGCCAGGCCGTCGGTCTCCCCGCCGTCGACGGTCGTCCCCTCCGCGTGGGCGACGGTCGCACCGGGGAACTCGGCGCGGATCGCGTCGAGCAGCGTCGGGATCTCGATGCCCATCTCGACGCCCGGGTGCTGCGTCACGACGTGCGTCGGGAACGAGTAGCAGCCGAGCATCGCGTAGGGGTCGGTGGCGTTCGGGCCGATGACGGCGATCGACGCGGGCGCCGCGAGCGGCAGCGTGCCGTCGTTGCGCACGAGGACGATCGCCTCGTCGGCCACGCGCCGGGCGAGGTCGCGGTTGCGCGGCGGGTCGAGGTCGATCGTGCCGCGCAGCGCCTCCGGATCGGACAGGTCGGCACCCGCGAGGGCGGGCGGCACGGCCGACCAGTCGGGGTCGAGGAGCCCCAGCTCGTCCTTCTGAGCGAGCACGCGGCGCAGGGCGGTGTCGATGAGGTTCTCCGCCACCGCACCCTCTTCGACCGCACGCACGAGGGCGTCGCCGAAGGTCTTCACGGTCGGGAGCTCGACGTCGATGCCGGCCTCGAGCGCCTGGGCCGCGGCATCCACCCACGTGTCGGCGACGCCGTGCAGCAGTTTGAGGAACGCGATCGAGAAGTAGTCCGCCACGACCGTGCCGTCGAATCCCCATTCGTCGCGCAGCAGTTCGGTGAGCAGCGTTCGGTCGGCCGCCGTGGGCACGCCGTCCAGGTCGGTGTACGAGTTCATGACGCTTCGCACCCCGCCATCCCGCACCGCCATCTCGAACGGCGGCAGCAGCACGTCGTTGAGCTCGCGCCGCCCGATCGACACGGGCGCCAGGTTGCGGCCGGCGCGCGATGCCGAGTAGCCGACGAAGTGCTTGAGCGTCGCGACGACCCCCGCCGACTCCACGCCCTGGACGTAGGCGGTCGCGATCGTGCCGACGAGCGTCGGGTCCTCTCCGATCGTCTCCTCGACGCGCCCCCAGCGCGCGTCGCGCACGACGTCGAGCACGGGCGCGAGGCCCTGGTGCACGCCGACGGATGCCATGTCGGCGCCGATGCGCTCCCCCACCTCGCGCACGAGGTCGGGGTCGAACGTCGCGCCCCACGACAGCGGCACGGGGTAGGCGGTCGCGCCCCAGGCGGCGAAGCCGGCGAGACACTCCTCGTGCGCGAGCGCGGGGATGCCGAAGCGCGAGGCCTCCCGGATGCGCTCCTGCGTGCGGGCGAGCGACAGCGCCGCGGTCGCGGCATCCACCGGCTTCGTCCCGAACGACCGCGTGAGCTGCCCCAGCCCGCGCGGGAGGAGCGCCTCGAGATCGACGACCTCCTCGACGTCGTGCTGGTGCGGTGCGACGTCGCCGCCGCTGTCGGACGCGCCGACCCACACTCCGTACAGCTGGGCGATCTTCTCCTCGACGGTCATCTGGGCGATGAGCTCGTCGACGCGGGTGGTCGTGGTGGGGGTGGCGTCCTGCAGGTGCACGTGCCCGTCCTGCTTCTCTCGTAGGGGGATGTCGAATCCGGTGGTGGCGGGCTCGCTGCTCATCCCTTCACGGCTCCCGTCAGCCCGCCGACGATGCGCTTCTCGGCGAAGAGGAAGAACGCGAGGGCGGGGAGCATCGCGAGCGATGTGTAGGCGAGCACCGATCCGGTGTCGGCCGAGTACTGGGTCGAGAACTGCTGCACCCCCAGGGGGAGCGTCCACAGATCCTGCGGCATGCCGCCGGCGGCCATCACGAGCAGCGGCAGCAGGTACGCGTTCCAGCTTCCGACGAAGGCGAGGACGCCGACCGTCACGAGGCCCGGGGTCGACAGCGGCAGGATGATGCGCCAGAAGAACCCGACGCGGCTGGCGCCGTCGATGGCCGCCGCCTCCTCGAGCTCGGCCGGGATCGCCCGCAGGAACGGCACCAGGATGATGACCGTCGTCGGGAGGGCGAAGGCGACCTGCGGGATGATGACGCCCAGGAACGAGCCCTGCAGCCCGATGTCGCGCAGAAGGATCGTCAGCGGGAGCGCGGCGACCGTCAGCGGGAACATCAGGCCGGCCGCGAACAGCGAGTACAGGGCGCCTCTTCCACGGAAGTCGTAGCGGGCGATGACGAACGCGGCCATGACGCCGAGGAGCACGACACCGGCGGTCGTGCCCAGGCCGACGACTGACGACGAGAAGACCGAGCCCCAGAACCGGGTCGAGCCGAGGACGCGCGCGTAGTTGTCGAAGATCCACGGCGTGGGCCAGCCGGCGGGGTCGGCGTTGATGTCGGGCGTCGACCGGAAGCCGCCGATCCACACGTAGGCGACGGGCACGACCGACACGATCACGACCATGAGCGCGACGATGTAGACGAACGGCTGTCCCCAGTCGAAGCCGGCGCCGGCGACGCGGTCGGCGCGGCGCACACGCGGGGCGCGGCCGGCAGGCGTGGTGATCACTTCGGTGGCGGTCATCAGCGGACTCCGCTCGTGGTCGCTCCGGCGAGGTCGCGCCGGAGGGCGAAGCGCTGGTACACCAGCGCCACGGCCAGGGAGATGACGAAGAGGATGACGGCGACGGCGCTGCCGAAGCCGGGCTGGGTCTGGCCGTACTGGATCATGTAGACGGCCATCGTGTTGGTGGCGCCGATGGGGCCGCCGCGCGTGGTGACCCACACCATGTCGAACAGCTGCAGCGAGCCGATCATCGACAGGAAGATCCAGATGCGGATCGTGGGCGCGATGAGCGGAAGCGTGATGTGCCACTGGATCTTCCACCAGCTCGCGCCGTCGAGCTGCGCCGCCTCGGTGAGCTCCGGGGGAACCCCCTGGAGGCCGGCGAGCATGAGCAGGATGGCGAAGCCGACGTACTTCCACGTCAGGATGCCGAACATCACCCACAGCGCGATGTCGGGGGTGGCGAGCCACGGCTGGGCGAGGTCGCCGAGGCCGATCGACTCGAGCACGGCGTTGACGCCGCCACGGGGCGACAGCAGCAGCTTCCACGACAGACCGGCGACGACCTCGGCGAGGACGTACGGCACGAAGATGAGGGCGCGGATGAGGCCGCGACCGCGCATGCGACGGTTCAGCAGCAGCGCGACGGCGATCGCGATCGGACCCTGTACGAGGATCGACGCGAACAGGATGGTGAAGTTGTTCGTGATGCCCTTGATGAACAGCGGGTCCTGGAGGGCGCGCAGGTAGTTGTCGATGCCGACGAAGCGCTCGAGCGGTGTCAGGCCGTTCCAGTTGAAGAAGCTGTACACGGCGGCGAGCACGACCGGCAGGATCACGAACGACAGGAACACCAGCAGTGCGGGACCGGCGAAGATGCCGATCTCGAACCACTTGCGCGCCTGGCCGGTGCGACGGCGGATGCGAGGAGCGGGGGCGGGGGCAGGGCCCGCGGTATCCGCGGGCCCTGCCTGAATCACACTCGTGGCCATGACCTACAGCGACGCGGCCGTGTCTTCGAGCGTCTTGACGATGTCCTCCGGGGTGCCCTGGCCGCCCATGAGGTTGACGATCGCCTGGTTCAGCGGGGTGCCGAACTCCGGTCCGAGCGCGCTGTCGAGCCACAGCTGCACGAACGACGACTCGGACAGGCCCTGCGCGATGGCCTGCAGGTTCGGATCGGAGACGGAGCCGGCGGCATCCGGGTGGGTCGGGATGCCGGCGCCGGTCTCGGCGAACCGCTTCTGCACGTCGGCGCTGGAGAGGTACTTCAGCAGCTCGACCGTCTCGGCGGGAGCGTCCTTGTGGATGCCCCAGCCGTCGCCGCCGCCCATCGTGATGGTCGGGTCGCCGGCGGTGCCGGGCACGCTCGGGAAGGGGAACCAGCTGAGGAACTCGGGAACCGTGCCGTCGGGCGTCAGCGAGCCGATCGTGCCGGAGTTCCAGTGGCCCATGAGCTCCATGGCGGCGTTGCCGTTGGCGACGAGGCCGGCGGAGCTGTCGGCGCCCTGCTGGGCGTCGGCGGCGAGGAAGCCGTCCTGGAACGGCTCGGTCTCCATGAAGTCCTGCAGCAGCTCACCGGCTTCGACCCAGCACGGGTCGGAGAAGTCGAGCGCCGGGATGTCGGTCTGGAGGGTGTCGGTCGAGCACGCGGCGAGCGCGAATTGGTACCACCAGTGCGCGGCCGGCCACAGCGCGCCGGCGCCGACGGCGATCGGCGCCACTCCGATGCCCTTGAGCTTGTCGACGGCGTCGTTGAGCTCGGGGAGGGTCGTGGGCGTGGCCGAGATGCCGGCCTGCTCGAAGAGGTCGGTGTTGTACCACATGCCCTCGATGCCGAAGGTGAACGGCAGGGCGTACTGCTTGCCGCCGACCTCCCACGGCTTGACGGTGCCGCCGAGGGCCGCGATCTCGTCGGCGGCGACGTCGGTGAGGTCCATGAGGTGGCCTGCCTCCGCCTGCGCGCGGACTTCGCCACCGGGCCAGACCATGAAGAGGTCGGGGGCGTCGCCGCTCTGCAGCGCGTTCGGGATGAGGGTGCGCTGGAGCTCTTCGTTCTGGTAGCCGGTGACTTCGACCTTCACGCCCGGGTGCTCGTCCATGAACTCCTGAGCCACGTCCTCCCACAGGCCCGCGAGCGGGTCGGAGGTCGCGTTGTGCCACCAGGTGATCGTGACGTCGCCGGCGTCTCCGCTGTTCGTCGGAGTCGGGTCGCCGGAGCCGGTGCAGCCGGCGAGTGTGCCGATCGCCAGGCCAGTCGCTGCGATTCCCGCTGACAGGCGCCCCATGCTGCGTCTGTTCATCTTTGAACCTTTCGAAAGTTTCGACCTTGTTGTCGAAAGTGATGTGGACATCGCCAGACTAGGGCGAGGCCTATTCGTGGTCAACCCCAACAAATAGTCGAATAATCACAATCCGATCTCCTACAGTGTCTTCGTGGTGGAAATCATCGGGGCCGAGGGCGTGCGGCAGCGCAATCTCGCTCGCATCCTTCGTATCGTCCATCTGGAAGGCCCCGTTTCGCGGGCCGCGCTGACGGATGCCACGGGCCTCAACCGATCGACGATCGGCGACCTCGTGGCCGAACTGGTCAGCGCCGAGCTCGTCGTGGAGGGAGCTCCCGATCCGCGCCGGCGCGTCGGCCGCCCCTCCCCCAACGTCGCCGCCGACCCCCGCGTGGTCGCGATCGCGGTCAATCCCGAGGTCGACGCGCTCGAGATCGCCGCCGTCGGACTCGACCGGCGCATCTCGCTGCGGCGACGCATCGAGATCGACCACCTCCTGACCCCCGACGAGACGGTGCGTCTGGTCGCCGAGCAGCTCACGCGATGGCGCGAGAGCGAGCTCGCGCAGGCGCACGCGGTGGGCCTGGGCGTCGCCGTCCCGGGGCTCGTGCGCCAGTCCGACGGGCTCGTGCGTCATGCACCGCACCTGAAGTGGACCGACGTCGCTCTCCGTGAGCCGCTGCAGGACGCCACCGGCCTCCCGACCGTCGTCGGGAACGACGCGAGCTTCGGCGCGCACGCCGAGCACCTGTTCGGCGCGGCTCGCGGTGTCGACGACGTCGTCTACCTCAACGGCGGCGCGTCGGGCATCGGCGGCGGGCTGGTCGTGCACGGCATCCCCGTGACGGGCGCCGGCGGCTACGCAGGCGAGTTCGGTCAGAACCGCCCCGGCATCGCCGCGGCATCCGACCGGCGCGCCGGTGTCGGCAGCGTGCTCGAAGACGAGGTGAGCCGCGTCCGCCTGCTCGCGGCCCTGCAGCTCCGCAGCGCCGACGACCCCACGCTCGCCGCCACACTGCGGCAGTCGCAGTCGGTCGACGTCATCGAGGAGATCGGACGCCAGCGCCGGATCCTGGCGACCGCCCTCGCCAACGCCGTCAACGTGCTCAACCCGTCGGTGGTCGTGCTGGGCGGATTCCTCGCGATGCTCGCCGAGCACGACCCCGACGGCTTCGCCGACGCCGTGCGCTCGCAGTCGATGCCCGCCAATGCCGAGACGCTCGAGATCCGCTCGGCGGCCCTCGCCGAAGACCGCCTCCTCATCGGCGCCGCGGAGGCCGCCTTCGCCGACCTGCTGATCGACCCCGCGTCCTTCCGAGCCTGAGCCTGAGCCTGAGCCGGAGTCGCGTGCGGGCGTCCGGCTCAGCGGG
>CALANM010000048.1 GCA_937926065.1 uncultured Microbacterium sp. | reverse complement strand
CTGCTCTTCGTGGCCATCGCGGTCGACCCGCTGCTCCCGTTCTGAGCGGCGCGACGCTTCCGGCCGCTGCTCCAGGGCGGGGCTCGACGCGGCGCGACGACGAAGCGCCGACCCGCAGGGGAGCACGGACTCTCCCCGGGCGCGGGCCGGCGCTTCGCGGCTGGTCAGCGGACGAGGGGCTCGCTTGCAGCGGCCGGCGCGTCGTCAGTGAGGTGTGACTCGCCGGTGCGGGACTGGTCGGCAGTCGTCTCGAGGTCGTCGTCGAGGGCGTCCTCGGTGACGACCGGGGGCGCGGCCTCAGGGCGGGCGAGCGAGCGGAGCGCTCCGAGCGTGAGTGCGAGCGCGAGGCCGATCAGCCCGACGCCGACGAGGATGGCGCCGAGCACAGCCCACATCTGGCCGACGTAGACGTCGTTCGTCGTGGCTGTGCCGTCGGTGAGACGAGCGTCCATGCCCCCGAGCCGGTCGACGAGCAGGTACGCGCCTCCGGCGAGGGAGCCGACGGATCCGGCGACAAGCACCCAGAACGGGATGCTGCGGGACAGGCGGCGGGGGGACGAGGTCATCAAGGCTCTCCTTGCAGATCGCGCGCCGCGAACGACGCGGTGCCGTCGATCACGACACTCAGCAACTCTGAGGCATCGACCCGTGCGCACACGATGCGTCGCCTATGAGGAACCTGTGTGGCCGGCGGCGGGCCATCAGCGGAGCGCGACGCTGCCGTCCGAGACGCGGGCCTGCTCGCGACGCTGCAGATGGACCAGCACAGCCGTCATCGCGGCCACGAGGCACACGGCGAGGACCATGTGGACGTTGACGAGCACGATCGGAAGACCCGTGCGCGCCTGCCACAGCCCGACGCCGATCTGCACAAGCTCGACGGCCAGCAGCAGGCCGACCCACCGCGGAAGGCGCAGGTCGCGGGGGAGACGCAGGGACACGATCAGCAGGGCGATCGTGAGGGCGAACGTCACGTACGCCGGCCAGCTGTGCACGTGCTGCCAGAACACGGGATCGAGACCGTTCCGCGCCGCCGCGTCGTCTCCGGCATGAGGGCCGGCTCCGGTGAGCAGGATGCCGACGACGACGGTAGCGGCGACGGCGACGGCGGTCGCCTGGGCGAGCACCGCCGCGCCACGCGGCACGGCCGATGAGCGCGGCCCCGGGCCCGCGTGCACGCGGTGGACATACACGGTCGCCGCGGCGACGAGGGCCGCGGAGATGACGTAGTGAAGGCCGACGACGCTCGGGTGCAGGTGCATGAGGACCGTGATGCCCCCGACGATGCCCTGAAGGATGATGCCGACCCCGATGCCGAGCGTGAGCGCGACCAGGTCGCGGCGACGCGGTTCGAGGCGGATCACCGAGAGGAACGCCAGCAGGGCGATGATGACCAGCACACCGGTGAGCGTGCGGTTGCCGAACTCGATGACGCCGTGGATGCCGAGCTCCCGCGTGGGGACGAGCGAGGCGCTGGTGCAGTACGGCCAGGTCTCGCAGCCCATTCCGGAGCCGGTGAGGCGCACGAGGCCGCCGGTGCCGACGATGACGATGTTGCTCACCAGGACGAGCCACGACAGCACGCGGGCGCCCCGCCCGATCCGCGTGGGCAGCCGGCGTGCGAGGCGCGACAGAGCGGATGCGGGCCGCTGCTGCGGGGATGGACTGTCGGTGAGCACGTCGGACATGCGGTCGCCTCCTGTGATGAGGCCCGGAAAGGGCCCGTGGCACGCCACGGGGTGAGCGTTGCCTGTAGACTCGAGGGGTGGTGACAGGCGCCCGAGCGCCGTCCGCCCACCTAAGTCTAGGCGCGCTGTCAGGCGCCTGTTCCGCCCGATGCTTCGGGTGGATCCACAACATGAGCGGCCCTGAAAGCGGCATTCCACCCTCGCGCACTCCCGGAGGGCAGGGAATGCCGGAGCGGATGACACCGTTTGCGGCCCAATGAGGAGGTAACCCATGTCGGATGTTCTGATCGACCGTCCGGAACTCGAGGGCCTGGGGGTCTATGAGTTCGGATGGCACGATGCCGACACCGCCGGGGCGAGCGCGAAGCGCGGCCTGAGCGAGGCCGTCGTGCGTGACATCTCCGCCCTCAAGGCGGAGCCGGAGTGGATGCTCAAGACCCGGTTGAAGGGTCTTCAGCTGTTCGAGCGCAAGCCCATGCCCACGTGGGGCGCTGACCTGTCGGAGATCGACTTCGACAACATCAAGTACTTCGTCCGCTCCACCGAGAAGCAGGCGCAGTCGTGGGAGGACCTGCCCGAGGACATCCGCAACACGTATGAGAAGCTCGGCATCCCCGAGGCGGAGCGTCAGCGTCTCGTCGCCGGTGTGGCGGCACAGTACGAGTCCGAGGTGGTGTACCACCAGATCCGCGAGGACCTCGAGGCGCAGGGCGTGATCTTCCTCGACACCGACACGGCGCTGCGCGAGCACCCCGAGTTCTTCGAGGAGTACTTCGGCACGGTCATCCCCGCCGGCGACAACAAGTTCGCGGCGCTGAACACGGCCGTCTGGTCGGGCGGATCATTCGTCTACGTGCCGCCGGGCGTGCACGTCGAGATTCCCCTGCAGGCCTACTTCCGCATCAACACCGAGAACATGGGCCAGTTCGAGCGCACGCTCATCATCGCCGACGAGGGCTCCTACGTTCACTACATCGAGGGCTGCACGGCGCCGATCTACAAGTCCGACTCGCTGCACTCGGCGGTCGTCGAGATCATCGTCAAGAAGAACGCCCGCGTGCGCTACACGACGATCCAGAACTGGTCGAACAACGTCTACAACCTCGTCACCAAGCGCGCCGTCGCCCACGAGGGCGCGACGATGGAATGGGTCGACGGCAACATCGGCTCCAAGGTGACGATGAAGTACCCGTCGATCTACCTCATGGGCGAGCACGCCAAGGGCGAGACCCTGTCGGTCGCTTTCGCGGGACCCGGCCAGCACCAGGACGCCGGCGCCAAGATGATCCACATGGCCCCTTACACGCAGTCGTCGATCGTCTCGAAGTCGATCGCCCGCGGCGGCGGCCGTGCCGGCTATCGCGGCGAGGTACGCGTCGACGCCAACGCGCACCACTCGGCCAACACGGTTCGCTGTGACGCCCTTCTGGTCGACACGATCTCGCGCTCCGACACCTACCCGGCGATCGACATCCGCGTCGACGACGTCCAGCTGGGCCACGAGGCGACCGTCTCGAAGGTCAGCGAGGAGCAGCTCTTCTACCTGATGAGCCGCGGCATGCCGGAAGACGAGGCGATGGCGATGATCGTGCGAGGCTTCATCGAGCCGATCGCTCGCGAACTGCCCATGGAGTACGCCCTCGAGCTCAACAAGCTCATCGAGATGGGCATGGAAGGATCCGTCGGCTGATGACGACAGCGACTCAGGCCCCCGCCACCGGCGCGAAGGGCCACATCGACCCTGCTGCGACGCTGGGGCGCGCCGTTCCCGTGCAGACCCGCTCGGAGCGTCCCACCTCTTTCGACCCCGCCTATTTCGGCGTTCCCAGCGGCCGCGAGGTCAACTGGAAGCACACGCCGGTCGCGCGCCTCGGCGCGGTCTTCGCCGACGAGCCCGGTGACGAGGGCGCGGTGTCGTACGCGTGGACCGGACTCGTCGAGGGCGTGACCGTCGACGCCGTCGGCGAGGGGGGTGTGCGTGGCGAGATCTTCCGCCCCGAAGACCTTCCTGCCGCGCTCGCGTGGAAGCACTCGGCCGAGGCGCTGCACGTGCGGATCGCCGCGAACGCCGAGATCGCCGAGCCGGTGCGGCTCGACGTGACCGGCGCTGGCGGACGTGCTCACGCGCATCTGGTGATCGAGGCCGAGCCGAACTCACAGGCGACCGTCCTGCTCTACCACTCCGGCAGGGCGCAGTACGCGCAGAACGTCGAGACGATCGTCCGCGACGGCGCACGCCTCACGCTGGTGACGGTGCAGCGCTGGGAGGACGACGCGGTGCACGCGGCATCTCACCAGGCCCGCGTCGACCGCGACGCCTCGCTGACGCACGTCGTCGTGAGCCTCGGCGGCGGAGTCGTCCGCATCAACCCGTCGGTCGAGCTGGCGGGCGCCGGCGCCGACGGCAAGCTCTTCGGCCTTTCGTTCGCCGACTCCGGTCAGCACCTCGAGAGCCAGGTCTATCTGCACCACAAGGGTCCCCACACGGTGGGCGACGTGCTGTACAAGGGTGCGCTGCAGGGCAGCGACGCGCACAGCGTGTGGATCGGCGACGTGCTCATCGGTCGCGACGCGGTCGGAACCGACTCGTACGAGGCCAACCGGAACCTCGTGCTCACCGACGGCGCCCGTGCCGACTCGATTCCAAACCTCGAGATCGAGACCGGCGACATCGTCGGCGCCGGCCACGCGAGTGCGACCGGCCGCTTCGACGACGAGCAGCTGTTCTACCTGCAGGCCCGAGGCATCGACGAAGAGGAGGCGCGTCGCCTGGTGGTGCTCGGCTTCCTCTCCGAGATCGTGCAGAAGACTGGCATCCCCGCCCTCGAGGAGGAGCTCGTCTCCGCCATCGAGGTCGAGCTCGCTGAAGGAGCCCGTGCATGACGGCGCAGAAGGTGCTGAGCCTCAGCGACCTGGAGCAGGACACGGCAGTGCGTGTCGAGGTCGACGGGGTGCCGATGGCTGTCGTCCTCGACTCCCAGGGTGAGGTCCACGCGATCGGCGACACCTGCACGCACGGCGACATCTCACTGTCGGAGGGCTTCGTCGAGGGGGAGACCCTCGAGTGCTGGGCTCACGGCTCTGCCTTCTCCCTCCGAACGGGTCGTCCCCTCAACCTCCCGGCCTACGAGCCGGTCCCCGTCTACGAAGTCACGATCGACGGCGATGACATCCTCATCGACCCCGCCGTGACCAAAGAAGTGAACTGAAGAAGGAAACCAGACATGGCTGTTCTCGAGATCCGCGACCTCCACGTGACGGTCGAGACGGATGCCGGCGTCACGCCGATCCTCAACGGCGTCACGCTCACCGTCCAGACGGGGCAGACGCACGCGATCATGGGCCCCAACGGCTCGGGCAAGTCGACGCTCGCCTACACGATCGCCGGGCACCCCAAGTACACCGTCACGTCGGGCTCGATCACGCTCGACGGAGAAGACGTGCTCGCGATGTCGGTCGACGAGCGCGCACGGGCGGGACTCTTCCTCGCGATGCAGTACCCGGTCGAGATCCCCGGCGTCACCGTCACGAACTTCCTGCGCACGGCAAAGACCGCCGTCGACGGCGAGGCGCCCGCGATTCGCTCGTGGACGAAGGACGTCAAGGCCGCGATGAAGAACCTGCGCATGGACCCCAAGTTCGCGCAGCGCAACGTCAATGAGGGCTTCTCGGGCGGCGAGAAGAAGCGCCACGAGATCCTGCAGCTCGAGCTCCTGCGTCCCGCGATCGCCGTCCTCGACGAGACCGACTCCGGTCTCGACGTCGACGCGCTGAAGATCGTCTCGGAAGGCGTCAACCGCGCCAAGGCCGAGACCGACCTCGGTGTGCTGCTCATCACGCACTACACGCGCATCCTCCGCTACATCAAGCCCGACTTCGTGCACGTCATGGTCAAGGGGCGCATCGCGGAAGAGGGCGGCCCGGAGCTCGCCGAGCGCTTGGAGGAAGAGGGCTACGATCGCTACCTCGACCCCAGCGACGTCATCGAGGCCTAGGATCGAGGCATGACCGCGACGCTCAGCCCCGAGAAGTACGACGAGGTCACCGAGGCCCTCAAGGACGTCATGGATCCCGAGCTCGGGATCAACGTCGTCGACCTCGGCCTCATCTACGACCTCAGCTGGGACGACGAGAACGACGCCCTCGTCATCCACATGACGCTCACGTCGGCGGGGTGCCCGCTGACCGACGTGCTGGAGGAGCAGACCGCTCAGGCTCTCGACAGCGTCGTGGACCGATTCCGCATCAACTGGGTGTGGATGCCGCCGTGGGGTCCGGAGCGGATCACCGACGACGGGCGTGACATGATGCGTGCGCTCGGCTTCGCGATCTGACGCCGTCTTCGAACGGCGCCGCAGTCGACGGCCGCACAGGCGAGGACAGTCAGCGCCGATAGCATCGAAGAGTGACCGTCCCCCCTCTTGAAGCGCTTCCCCTCGACACGCTCCGCCGCCGCAAGAGCACCAAGTGGCGCAGCTACCCTGACGACGTCATCCCGATGTTCGTCGCCGAGACCGACTTCCCGCTCGCAGAGCCGATACGCGCCGCGCTCGAAGAAGCGGTCATGATCGGCGACACCGGATACACGCCGCCCGATCCCGGCATCCGCGACGCCTTCGCGGCCTTCGCCGAGCGTCGTTTCGGCTGGACGGTCGACCCGGCGCGCGTCCGAACCACGGGCGACGTCATGATGGGCGTCGTCGAGCTGCTCCGCGCGACCATCGCCCCGGGGGACCGCGTGGTCATCGCACCGCCCGTGTACCCGCCGTTCTCGATGTGCGTGCCCGAAGCGGGCGGCGTCGTCGAGGAGGTGCCGCTGCGGGACACGGGCACAGCCTGGGAACTCGACCTCGAGGGCATCGAAGCGGCGTTGGCCGGCGGCGCCCGAGCGGTGCTGCTGTGCAACCCGCACAACCCCACCGGAACGGTGCACACCCGTGAGGCTCTTGCAGAGCTCGCGGCGATCGCCCAGCGGCACGGTGCGGTCGTCGTCAGCGACGAGATCCACTGCCCGCTCGTGTATGAGGCGTCCTTCACGCCCTTCCTCGCGGCCTCCGACGCGGCGGCGGAGGTCGGCTTCGCCGTCACGAGCGCGTCGAAGGCATACAACCTCGCAGGCCTGAAGTGTGCCGTCATGGTGACGGCATCCGAGAAGACGGCGGCCGTCGTGCGCGCACTGCCGCCGGAAGTGGAATGGCGCACGGGCCTGTTCGGCGCGCTCTCCGGTGTCGCCGCGTTCTCTCCTGAGTCCGACGCCTGGCTCGACGGTCTGCGTGCCGCTCTCGACCGCAACCGCCGGCTCCTCTCGGAGCTGCTCGCGGAGCACCTTCCCCGCGCTCGCTATCGCATCCCCGACGCGAGCTACCTCGCCTGGATCGACGTATCAGACTACGGCTGGGGCGACGACCCGGCGCGTCTTCTGCTTCGCGAGGCGAAAGTGGCGCTCCACCACGGTCCGCTCTTCGGCGCCCAGGGGCGCGGCCACGTGCGTCTGAACTTCGGCTGCGGTCCCGACGTGCTGACGGAGGCGGTTCGGCGACTCGGAGCGGTCGCGGCGGCTCGATGAGCGGTGATGGGGGAGGCATCTGGAGCCCGCGTCACGTCTGGGTGACCCTCGGCGCAGTCGCCTTGATCTTCCTGGCGGCGGTCCAGGCGCTTGCGGTGACGACGGTCATGCCGATCGTCAGCGCGGATCTCGACGGCGCCGCCCTGTACGCGGTCGCCTTCTCGGGGACGCTCGCAACGAGCGTGATCGGCATGGTCGCCGTGGGCGCCTGGTGCGACCGCAGCGATGCGGTGCTGCCGCTCGCGGCATCGGTCGCGCTGTTCGTCGCGGGCCTCGTGATGGCGGGGGTCGCGGGCGACATGGCGACTCTCGTCGGTGGCCGCCTCGTGCAGGGTCTCGGCACCGGCGGCCAGACCGTCGCGCTCTACGTGGTCGTGGCGCGCGTGTACCCCGCGACGCTCCATGGACGAGTGTTCGCCGCCTTCTCCGCGGCGTGGGTCATACCGTCGATCGTGGGCCCCGCCATCGCGGGCGCGGTCGCGGAGTATCTGCATTGGCGCTGGGTCTTCTTCGGCGTCGCGGTGCTCACCTTGGTCGCATTCGTCATGGTGTACCTGCGTCTCCGCGGCCTTCCCCTGCGCACCGAGGAGCCATCGACACAGCCGGTCGCGCGTCGGCTCGCCCTGTCGACTGTCGTGGCTGTCGCGGCGCTGACCCTCGCGCTGGCGGGGGAGGCGGGTCCCTGGGCGCCGCTCGCCATACTCGTGTCGATCGTGGCGATCGGCGTCGCCGCGCGCCCGCTCATGCCCCGGGGCACCCTCCTGTCGCGGCGCGGCCTGCCGAGCGTGGTGCTCATGCGCGGCCTCATCGCAGGTGCGCTGTTCGGTGCGGAGATCTACGTGCCGCACCTCCTCATCGCGCAGTACGGCTTCCGGGCGGAGCTCGCGGGCTTGGGGCTGACGACCGCCGCGCTGCTGTGGGCGGTCGGCGCAGGGCTTCAGGGCCGGTATGGCGATCGGCTGGGAAACACCAGAATCACGCTCATCGGCACGGCGTTCCTCGGCGGGGCGACGCTCCTGGCATCGGCCACCGCCGCATACGGCCTGTCGCCTGCGGTGATCATTGCGGGCTGGGCTCTCGCGGGCGGCGGGATGGGGCTCATGTACCCGCGGCTCACGGTGCTGACGCTCGCCTATTCGACTCCGTCCGATCAGGGATTCAATTCGTCGGCGCTGTCGATCTCGGACTCGATCGGGGCGTCCGTGTCGATCGCGGCGATGGGACTGGTCTTCGTCGCCCTGTCGGCGACGAATGCCGGATACCCGGCGGTCTTCCTGCTGGCCACGGTGCTGACGGCGGCGGCGCTGGTGCCCGGCCTGAGGCTCGATCGCGCTTGAGACGAGCGATCATGGGCTGACTCGGTTTGGCTGGATGGCGAGGTAAGGCTAACCTAAGAGACATGCCAGTGACCGAAGCCCCCGTGCGTCCGGCCTATCGTCCCTATGCCGTGCGCGTCGCCGACGTCCAGCGGCTGAGTCCTCACTTCGTGCGCGTCGTCTTCACGGGCGATGAGCTCGAGTGGTTCGGCACGGGCGGGCTCGACCAGCGCATCAAGGTCGTCTTCCCGCTCGATGGGCGCTACGCCGATTTCGGGCAGCACGAGGCCGCGGGCGACTGGTACGACCGCTGGCGTGCGCTCCCGCACGCGGAGCGCAACCCCTTCCGCACCTACACCGTCCGGCGGATCGACACCGACCGTCGCGAGCTCTCGGTGGACTTCGTCGTGCATCACGACGCCGGCCCCGCGGGATCCTGGGCGGCTTCGGCGCGGCCCGGCGACGAGCTCATCATCGTCGGGCCCGACGAGCGCAGCCCCTACTCGCGCGGCGGCATCGACTGGCATCCCGGCTCCGCACGTCGCCTTCTCCTCGTGGGCGACGAGACGGCCGCCCCGGCCATCTGCTCGATTCTCGAATCGCTCGACCCGCGCTGCGACGTCGACGCGTTCATCGAGGTGCCCGCCGTCGCCGACACGCTCACGCCGTCGATCTCCGACAGCGTCCGCCTGCGCTGGCTCGCCCGCGGCGACGCCGACCACGGCGCGACGCTGATCGATGCCGTGACGAGGTGGACCGACAGGCACCGCGAGGTGCTGGCCCGAGCGGCGGCGCCGAGGCCGCAGCCGCTCGATGACATCGACATCGACCGCGAGCTCCTGTGGGACACACCGGGAGACGGCGAAGGCGAGTTCTACGCCTGGATGGCAGGAGAGGCCGCCACCATCAAGACCCTGCGCCGCCTCCTCGTCTCGGGATGCGGCGTCGACCGCAAGCGCGTCGCCTTCATGGGCTACTGGCGCGCCGGTCTGGCGGAACGCACGGAATGATCGCGGCCGCCCGGACACGACGGGCACGGCTGCTGCTTCTGACTGCAGTGGCGGTGCTCGCAATGTCGATCGTCCTGAGTCTCGCGGTGGGCGCTCGTCCCGTAGCGCCGGCGACCGTGTGGGACGCGCTCGTCGCCGCTGACGGCGCGAATGCCGACCACGTCGTGGTGCTCACCCAGCGTGTCCCCCGAATGGTCATCGGCATCCTCGCCGGTGCGGCGCTTGCGGTGGCCGGCGCGGTGATGCAGGGACTCACGCGCAATCCGCTCGCCGACCCAGGCCTGCTCGGCATCAATGCCGGCGCCTCGGTCGCGGTGCTGGCGGCGATCACCCTCCTGAGCGTGCGGGCGCCTTCCGGCTTCGTCTGGTTCGCCTTCGCCGGTGCAGCGATCGCGGCCGCCGCCGTCGCTGTCATCGGCTCGCGCGGCCCCGACGGTGCGAACCCCGCCAAGCTGGCCCTCACGGGAGCCGCG
Organism: uncultured Microbacterium sp.; assembly: GCA_937926065.1. Classification (GTDB taxonomy): domain Bacteria; phylum Actinomycetota; class Actinomycetes; order Actinomycetales; family Microbacteriaceae; genus Microbacterium. Next base: position 7,908 of record CALANM010000048.1, on the reverse strand, counting down.
GTCACGGCGGGTCTCACGGCCGTGTCGATGCTGATCCTCACCACGCAGTCGGTCGCGCTCGAGGTGTACCGCTACTGGTCGGTCGGCGCGCTGACGGCGCGCGGCCTCGACACCGTCGTGCTCGTCGTGGCACCGCTGGCGGCCGGCTTCGTCCTCGCGGCGCTCTCGGTTCGCGGACTCAACCTCATGGCCCTGGGCGACGATACCGCGCGGGGCCTCGGCCACGACGTCTCGCGCACACGCGTCATCGGCATCGCGGCCGCCGTGCTCCTCTGCGGCGGGGCCACAGCGATCGCCGGACCCCTCGTGTTCCTCGGGCTCATGGTGCCGCATGCCGTCCGGGCGGTCGTCGGCGACGACTACCGGTGGCTCATCGCGATCGGCGCGCCCCTCGGGGCGGCGGTGCTCGTTCTCGCTGACGTGATCGGACGCGTCATCGCACTGCCCGGAGAGGTGCAGGCCGGCATCGTGGTGGCCTTCGTGGGTGCACCCGTGCTCATCGCGCTCGTGCTGCGCAGACGGCAGGTGACGCTGTGAGCGTCGTGGACGCGGTGCGGGCGCGTTCGCGGCGCCGCCGGGTCTGGGTGTCGGCCGCCGCCGCCGTCGTCGTCCTCGTCACCGCGGCGCTGTCGATGTCTGTCGGGGACTACCCGCTGAGCCTCGGTCAGGTGTGGTCGACGCTTTGGGGCGGGGGCACACAGGTCGAGAGCTACATCGTGTTCCAGGTGCGCGCGCCGCGGCTTGCGATGGCGCTGCTGGCAGGCGCCTCGCTCGGCATGGCGGGAGCCGTGCTGCAGTCGCTCCTGCGAAACCCGCTCGCCAGTCCCGACCTCCTCGGCATCTCCGGAGGAAGCGGCGTCGCCGCCGTGTTCGCTCTGCTCGTGCTCGGGGCGACCGGGCCGGTGCTCACGCTGTGGGCCTTCGCCGGGGGGATCCTGGTCGCCGCGCTGCTCCTCCTCGCCGGCCGCTCGGCCGCCACCGGCGGCTACCGGCTGATCCTCGCAGGCATCGGCGTCGCATTCCTGGCCACGGCGGTCACCAACTACCTCATGGTCACGACGCAGATCGAGAAGGCGCAGACCGCGCTGCTGTGGCTCGTCGGCTCCCTGTCCTCGACCCCGTGGTGGCAGGTCGCGACGCTCCTCGTGGTCGCGGTCGTGAGCCTTCCCGCCCTGGTGCTGTGTGCGCGGTGGCTGCCGCTTCATCAGATGGGGACGCCGACCGCGACCTCCCTCGGGGTGCCGCCGCAGTACGTGCAGCCGCTCGCTGTGGGGGTCGCTGTGCTGCTGACGTCGTCGACGGCCGCCTTCCTCGGCCCGATCTCCTTCGTCGCCCTGTGCGCCCCCGCGATCGCCCGGCCCCTGCTGCGTCACGGTGCGATCGGCATCGGCACGAGCGCCCTTCTGGGCGCGACGATTCTCGCCGCCGCCGACCTCGGGGCCCAGTTCGCGATCCCCGGCCTTCAGGTTCCGGTCGGCGTCGTGACGGGCGCACTGGGCGCGGTCTTCCTGCTGTGGCTGCTGGCCACGTCGAAAGGACGCAATCTGTGAGCACTCCCTCCTCCGCGCCTCGGCTCGCCGTGCGCAGCCTGTCGGCCGGCTACCCTGATCGCACGGTCATCGAGGGTCTGGACCTCGAGTTCGCACCGGGCAGGATGACGATGATCATCGGCGCGAACGCGTCGGGAAAGTCGACCCTGCTGGGGACGCTCGCACGCCTTCGTGCGCCGCTCGCCGGCACGGTCGAGCTCGACGGCGCCGATGTCTCGCAGCTGGCACGCCGAGCGTTCGCCCGTGAGGTCGGTCTGCTTCCGCAGCATCCCTCGGCCCCCGACGGCATCACAGTCGCCGAGCTCGTCGCGCGCGGGCGGCACCCCCACCGCGGCGTGTTCCAGCGGTGGAGCGCGGCCGACTCGGCGATCGTCGACGAGGCGATGGCCCGCACCGGCGTCTCGGGTCTCGCCGATCGGGCCGTGGGCGACCTCTCGGGCGGCCAGCGCCAGCGGGCCTGGATCGCGATGGCGCTCGCGCAGGCTCCTCGCATCCTCCTGCTCGACGAGCCGACGACGTTCCTCGACCTCAGTCACCAGCTCGAGGTGCTCGACCTGCTGCGAGAGCTCAACCGCAGTCAGGGCACGACCATCGTCGTCGTCCTGCACGAGCTGAACCTCGCGGCCCGCTATGCCGATGACCTCGTCGTCCTGCACGAGGGCCGTGTCGTGGCACACGGCAGCCCCGCACAGGTGCTCACCGCCGACGTGGTCTCCGCGGCGTTCTCGCTCGAGGCCCTCGTGATGCCCGATCCGCTGAGCGACACCCCGCTGATCATCCCCGTCCCCGGCGGCGCTCACACTCCCGCCGAAGAGAAGTGACCATCCAGGAAAGGAAACCCATGCCCGCAACCTCCACCGCGAGCCGCGGCCGTCTGATCACGGGAGCCATCGCCCTCGCCGCGACCACGGCGCTGCTGGCCGGCTGTGCCGGATCGCCCTCGACGCCCAGCGCGACCACGCCGGCCGGCGAAGCCTCGTCGGCATTCCCGCTCACGATCTCGAGCGCGCTCGGCGACGCCGTCATCGCGAGCGAGCCCAGCCGCGTCGCCACCTGGGGCTGGGGCGCGACCGACGCTGTCATCGCTCTCGGCGTGACGCCTGTCGCCATCCCCTCGGACGACTACTCCGGCGGCGATGACCGCATCGCCCCCTGGGTCGAGGAGGGACTCGCGTCGCTCGGTGGAGAGTCGCCCCTCGTCCTGGACGGATCCGCGAATACGCTGTCGACCGAAGAGCTGCTGACGGCCACCCCGGATGTGCTGCTGGCTCCCTACTCGGGCATCACGCAGGAGGAGTTCGACGAGGTCACCGGCGCCGGCGTCCCGGTCGTCGCATATCCGGATGCCGCGTGGACGACGCCGTGGCGCGACGTCGTGAAGCTCGTGGGCGAAGCGCTGGGCAAGTCCGCGGAGGCGGAGGAGGTTCTCGATGACCTCGACGCGCTCGTCGCCGACGCAGGCAAGGCGCACCCTGAGTTCGAAGGAACGTCGATCGCTCTGCTGACCGAGTCGGCGGGGACCTACTACGTCTACCTGCCGTCGGACCCCCGCGTCGAGATCCTCGAGGACCTCGGCTTCGTCACGCCGCAGAGCGTCACGGACCTCGACACGGGCGAGGGCACGTTCTACACGACGGTGAGCCCTGAGAACCTCGACAAGATCGACGCCGACGTCGTCCTCGCGTTCGGTGAGACCCAGGACGCCTTCGACGCCTTCGTCTCCTCTGACAGCGGCCGCCTGATCCCCGCCGTCGCCGAAGGGTCGGTCGCCGGCCTCATCGGGCCGGAGGAGATCTCCTCGCTGTCGCCCACGCCCCTCACCCTGCCGTACGCGCTGGACGGCATCGTCGAGAAGCTCGCCGCCGCGACTGCCGTCGCCCAGAGCTGAGCCCCCGGCATCCCCGGATGCAGATCACCCCCGGCCACTGAGGCCGGGGGTGATCTGTCTTCCGCATGAGTGGCGGACCGAGCGAGTCAGCGTCGGGCGCCGCGATCAGCCGCGCGCACCGCGAGCCAGGCGCCGGGAATGACGAGAGCGGCGAAGGCGGCCTTGATGAGCCCAGGCACGATGAAGGGGGTGACGCCGGCGGCGAGCACCGACCCGACGGAGATCTCCTGACCCAGCACCGTCGCGAGGACCATCGCCATGTACGGGACTCCGATCAGGAACGGGATGACGGATGCCGCCGCAAAGCCCACGAACGCGAGCCACGGGCTGCGGTCCCACGCGCGCTCGGCGAACCAGCCTGCGACGAATGCCGCGGGAATGAAGCCCAGCACGAAGCCGAACGACGGTGCGAGCACGTAGGCGGGACCCGCAGCGAGTCCGGCGAAGACCGGGGCTCCTGCGACACCGGCGAGCATGTAGGCCGTCAGCGATGCCGCGCCGCGGCGAGCGCCCAGGGCGGCGCCCACGACGATGACGCCCAGCGTCTGACCCGTGATCGGCACAGGTCCGATGAAGAACGAGACCTTGGCCAGCAGGGCGACGAGAGCGACGCCGGCGAGGACGAGGGCGGCGTCCATCGCGAAGGCCCGCGCGCGCTGCGACGGGCGCGCGATCAGATCGGCGAGGACGGGCCGGCGGGCGGGTGCGGCGAGTGACATGCGGTCTCCTTCGTTGGTCAGGGGAGGCGTGCGACTCATCTTATGAGCGGCGCGGTGCGCACCGTGTGGAGGAAGCCGGACACGATCTGTGGCATTCGTTGTCTACGACCGACATGCAGCGACGTGCGGGGACGGGCTCGCCCGGTCTTCATGCTCGTGCGCCCGGCGTGGCGGAGCCGCCTCGGTGCCCGCGCGAGCGGGACAGCGCGCTCGGGCCGGTAGACTTGGAGGCTGGCCATTCGGCCGAGTCACCCACCATCGACGAACGGACTCCGCTGTGCTCGCCGTGCACGACCTAGAAATCCGCGTGGGCGCGCGCACGCTCATGTCGGACGTGTCGTTCCGTGTGTCCGACGGCGACAAGATCGGGCTCGTCGGGCGCAACGGCGCCGGAAAGACGACCCTCACCAAGGTCCTTGCGGGCGACCTCCTGCCTTCCGACGGCAAGGTCGAGCGCAGCGGCGAACTCGGGTACCTGCCGCAGGACCCGCGCTCGGGCGATCCCGAGATGCTGGCGCGTACGCGCATCCTCGATGCCCGCGGACTCGGCTCCCTCATGCTCGGCATGCGCGAGGCGAGTGAGCTCATGGGATCCGACGACCCCGACGTGGCTGCCAAGGCGATGCGCCGGTACGGCAACCTCATGGAGCGCTTCGAAGCGCTCGGCGGGTATGCGGCAGAGGCGGAGGCGGCATCGATCGCCCACAATCTCTCGCTTCCCGACCGCATTCTCGACCAGCCGCTCAAGACGCTCTCGGGCGGTCAGCGTCGTCGCATCGAGCTGGCGCGGATCCTGTTCTCCGATGCCCAGACGATGATCCTCGATGAGCCGACGAACCACCTCGACGCCGACAGCGTCGTCTGGCTCCGCGAGTTCCTCAAGAACTACAAGGGCGGACTCATCGTCATCAGCCACGATGTCGAGCTGGTGGGCGAGACGGTCAACCGGGTCTTCTATCTGGATGCCACGCGCCAGGTGATCGACGTCTACAACATGAACTGGAAGAACTACCTGCGCCAGCGGGTGGCGGACGAGGAGCGTCGAAAGAAGGAGCGCGCCAACGTCGAGAAGAAGGCCACTGCCCTGCAGCAGCAGGCCGCCCGCTTCGGGGCGAAGGCCTCGAAGGCGGCCGCCGCGCATCAGATGGTCGCGCGCGCCGAGAAGATGCTGTCGGGCCTCGAAGAGGTGCGCCAGGAGGACCGGGTGGCCAAGCTGCGGTTCCCCAAGCCGGCACCGTGCGGCAAGACGCCTCTCATGGCGAAGGGGCTGTCGAAGTCGTACGGCTCGCTGGAGATCTTCACCGACGTCGATCTCGCCATCGACCGCGGATCGAAGGTGGTCGTGCTCGGCCTCAACGGCGCCGGCAAGACGACGCTGCTGCGCATCCTTGCGGGCGTCGACAGGCCGGACACGGGCACGATCGAACCCGGGCACGGCCTGAAGATCGGCTATTACGCACAGGAGCACGAGAACCTCGACGTCAGCCGATCGGTGCTCGAGAACATGATGTCGGCCGCTCCCGACATCACGGCGACCGAGGCGCGCAAGGTGCTCGGATCGTTCCTGTTCACAGGCGACGACGTCCTCAAGCCGGCGGGCGTGCTGTCCGGCGGAGAGAAGACGCGTCTGTCGCTTGCGACCCTCGTCGTGTCGAGTGCGAACATGCTCCTGCTCGACGAGCCCACCAACAACCTCGACCCGGCGTCGCGCGAAGAGATTCTGGGTGCACTCGCGCATTACGAGGGGGCGGTCGTGCTCGTCTCACACGACGAAGGCGCCGTGCAGGCGCTCAATCCCGAGCGCGTGCTCATCCTGCCCGACGGCGTCGAGGACATCTGGGGCCGCGACTACATCGACCTCATCACGCTCGCCTGACCCACGCTCCGGGTCGGGGGCGTCAGCGCGGCGTGGCGGCGTCCAGGAGGGCGTCTTCCTCGTCCATGTCGCGGTCGCGGCGCCGCTGCGCGTGAGACGGCCTGTCGGTGGTGCGCTCCTCTGCATCCTCGCGGCGATGGCGTCGTTCGGTGCGGATCATGTACCAGATGAACACGAAGCCCATGACGGCGAACAGGATCCATTGGATCGCGTACGAGAGGTGGGGCCCGGGGTCATCGGACGGCGACGCGAAGGCGCCGGGCGTGGATGCCGCCGCGGGGTCTTCTGAGACCATCAGGCCGTAGGCGTCGGTCACGGTAGCGGACGTCTCGCCGATCGTCTCGGCGATCAGCGGCAGATTGATGGTCGCGACCTGCCCCTCGGGTGCTCCGCGGCCGGAGCGGGGCAGCGGCTCACCGGGCGTGAGGCGTGCGACGACCGTGACCTCGCCTTCCGGTGGGGCTGGAACCTCATCGGGCGCCGGCTGGTCTTCGCCCGGCGGAACCCAGCCGCGGTCGATGATGACGATGCGACCTTCATCCGTCAGGAACGGGACGAGGACCTCGAAGGCGCTCGTGCCGCCGTGCGGCCGATTGCGCACGAGCAGCGTCTCCTCGTTCAGGTACCGGCCGTGGAGCTCGACCGGATGCCACTGGTCCGCGGGGTCGAAAGATCCGTCGACCGGAATGAGGTCGGCGAGCGGCACGGGGGCGGCGTCGTAGTTCGCTTCGACGAGCGCCAGCTGCGCCTCACGCTCGCTGTTGCGTGCGAACTGCCAGTTCGACAGGAAGGCGCAGGCGACGGCGAACACGATCGCGAACGCGATGTAGCCGGCCCAGCGGGCCCAGGTGCGGGCGGTCATGAGGGGCCCTCCGAGTCGAAGGCGGCGACTTCGACCGGGAAGTCACGCGCCGCAAGGTAGTCGCGCAGGTAGGCGACGTGGTCATCGCACGCCGTCCAGATCTTGCGCCGGTCGTCTGCGTGAATGCGAGGGTTGCGCCAGATCACCTGCCACTTCGCCGCGGCGCGGCATCCCGCGCGCGAGCACACCGCGCCGCTCACGAGTCGTCAGCGGGCGTGTCGGCGCCCGATTCCCGCGTGTCGGTGCCCGACTCCCGGACGCGGATGACCCCGGGGGTCTGCGGCGGGGGCGCCTCCGCGGGAGCGGCGGTGATCGCACGCTCCGGGGTGACGGCCGTCGCCTCGTGGGATGCGGAGCTCACGTTCGCGACGACGACCGCGAGGTAGGGCAGGAGGATCGCCCCGACTGCGAGGACACCCGTGTGCCATCCGTACGGGGTGATGACCACCATGAGCACGAAGCACACGACGCGCACGCTCATCATGACGAAGTACTTCGTCATGCGCGCGTTCGCGTCGTCCCGCGGCGCTCGGCGCAGCGACGTGGCTGACTGCGGTGCTCGAGATCTCATGACATGTCCGGCGTTCTCACTGCTTCCAGGCTACGCCGTCACGAGACCTCAGGCGCTCGCGTAGACCCCGAAGGCGCCCGTCGTGAGGAACAGGACGAAGGCGAGGATCAGCAGCACCGTCAGGCCGATCGCGACCCATCCGATGATGACCCCGGCGAGCGCCATGCCGCGCCCCCGCTCGCCCGTGCGGCGGATCTGGCTCAGTGCGATGTGGCCGAGGACGACGCCCACGAGCACGCCGATGGCCAGCACCCAGGTCCAGGACATCACGACGCCGACCAGCGACGAGATGAGCGAGGCGATCGCGAGCGGGTTGGTGCGCACCGTCGTGTATCCGGCGTACCCCATCGGCGTGCCCGGTGCGCCGTAGGCGGCAGGCGGGGGCGCGTATCCCGGTGCGGGCTGAGCCTGTCCGGCGGGCGCTCCGTAGGCGGGCGGCGGG
>CALANM010000047.1 GCA_937926065.1 uncultured Microbacterium sp. | reverse complement strand
CGCGAAGCGGCCGCTGAGCAGTCCGTCGACGAGCTGCCGCTGACCGATGCGCGCCCATTCGTCGACATCGCCCGCCGTGAGTCGTCCGAGCGCGAGCGCGATCGCGCCCTGCTCGAGCACCGACGCCCGCCCGGCCGGATGCGCGGGACCGGGAAGCGCGACGAGGCAGCCCCAGCGGATGCCGCGGGCCTCCACCGGCACGATGAGCCACGCGCCGCTGTGATCGCGGTCGACGGCGCCGCCGTCCGTGGCGGCGCGCGCGAGGTCGCGGTGGGCGAGCCGGGAGCGGACCTCCCAGCGGGCGAGCAGCTCCTCTTCGCGGGCGGGCGGCACGTCGGCCACGATCACCTCGTGCGCGAGCGACTCCAGCACGACGGGAGCGGCGAGCGTCTGCGACAGCTGGTGGACGATGTAGTCGGCGGGCGACCCGCGCAGGGCGAGCGCCGTGAACCGGGCCCGCACCTCGTCGCGGGCCCGCAGCGCCGCGCTCTGGTCGGCGATGATGCGGCGGTGCACGGCCTCGGTGACCGTGACGAACTTCACCTCGCGCCGCAGCGCGACGACGGCCAGCCCCAGCTCTCGGGCCGTCTCTACGACGACCGCGGGAACGTAGCGATAGTGGGAGCCGAGCTCGAGGAACAGGGCCGACAGCCCCGCCCCGACGAGCGCCCGCACGAACGCCGCCAGCTCCTGCGGCTCGGCAGGCCACGACGATCCCGTCGACAGCAGCAGCTCGCCGCCGTCGAGGAGACGCGCCACCCCGCTGCTGTCGGACACGTGCACCCAGCGCACGGGCGCGTCGAGCGCCGCGTCGCCCACGAGCACCTGCGGCATCCCGGCCACGATCGCCTCGAGCGCGAGCACCTCGCGGACCGTCGGCAGGCTCGCATGCCCGGCCGGACGATCCGTATGGATCGCACTTTCTTCGCGACGTTCAGGCAACGGTCCGACCATTCATGCTCTGCGACACTGGGACACAGGACAGCCTAGGGGACGCCGGTCGTTCTGTCCGGCGCTCCCTCGCACGAACATCCGCCACGTCGACAAGGACACCGCATGGCTCTCATCCGCCACCACATCGCCGGCGCCGAGACCGGCTCCGCCGACCGCACCGGGACCGTCTTCGACCCCGCTACGGGCGTCGCGCAGCACCAGGTCGCACTGGCGTCAGCGGCGGAGACCGAAGCCGCGATCGCGGCGGCCTCCGCGGCGCTGCCCGGCTGGCGCTCGACGAGCCTCATCAGACGCGCCGACGTCTTCTTCCGCCTGCGCCAGCTGCTGGTCGAGCGGGCCGACGAGCTCGCCGCGATCATCACGAGCGAGCACGGCAAGGTCCTCTCCGACGCGAAGGGCGAGATCAGCCGCGGCATCGAGAACGTCGAGTTCGCCGCCGGCCTCGTGCACCTGCTGAAGGGCGAGCACTCCGAGCAGGTGTCGCGCGGCGTCGACGTTCACTCCGTCAAGCAGCCCGTCGGCGTCGTCGGCTGCATCACCCCGTTCAACTTCCCCGTCATGGTGCCGCTGTGGATGACGGCGTCCGCCATCGCGTGCGGCAACACGGTCGTGCTCAAGCCCAGCGAGAAGGACCCGTCGGCCGCCGTCTTCCTGGCGCGCCTGTACGAGGAGGCGGGGCTTCCCGCCGGCGTCCTGAACGTCGTGCAGGGCGACAAGGTCGCCGTCGACGCGATCCTCGACTCCCCCGACGTGCGCGCCGTCAGCTTCGTCGGATCGACACCCATCGCGAAGTCGATCTACGAGCGCGCCGCCGCGAACGGCAAGCGTGTGCAGGCCCTCGGCGGCGCGAAGAACCACATGGTCGTCATGCCGGATGCCGATCTGGACGCGGCTGCCGACGCCGCCGTCTCGGCCGCCTACGGCTCGGCCGGCGAGCGGTGCATGGCCGTATCGGTGCTCGTGGCGGTGGGCGACGACGTCGCGGACGCGCTCGTCGCGAAGGTCACCGAACGGGTCGCGAACCTGAGGATCGGCCCCGGCACCGACCCGGCCAGCGAGATGGGTCCGCTCATCACGCGCGAGCACCGCGACAAGGTCGCCTCGTACGTCGCCGGCGCGCCGGCCGAGGGGGCGACGGTCGTCGTCGACGGCACGACGCAGGCGTTCGAGGGCGACGGCTTCTTCCTCGGCATCTCGCTCGTCGACCACGTTCGTCCCGGCATGAAGGTGTACGACGACGAGATCTTCGGGCCCGTGCTCTCGGTGGTGCGCGTCGCGAGCTACGACGAGGCGGTCGCGCTCATCAACGCGAGCCCCTTCGCCAACGGCACCGCCGTGTTCACGCGCGACGGCGGCACGGCCCGCCAGTTCGAGTTCGACATCGAGGTGGGCATGGTCGGCGTCAACGTGCCGATCCCCGTGCCCGTAGGCGCGTTCTCGTTCGGCGGGTGGCGAAGCTCGCTGTTCGGCGACTCGCACATCTACGGGCCCGAGTCGATCCACTTCTACACGCGGAGCAAGGTCGTCACGACCCGCTGGCCCGACCCGAGCGAGAGCCAGATCAGCCTCGGGTTCCCCAGCAACCACTGACACGCGGACACCCCGCGCACTTCAGGCACCACCGACCGGAACGGAGCGGAGCACGCCATGACCATCACGACCCCTGTCGCCGACCCCGAGGCCGACGCACGCGTGCGCGCCGATGACCGCGCGCACGTCTTCCACTCGTGGAGCGCGCAGGCCCTCAGCGATCCGCTGCCGGTCGCCGGCGGCGAGGGCGCCGCGTTCTGGGACTACGACGGCAACAGCTACCTCGACTTCTCCTCGCAGCTGGTCAACCTCAACCTGGGACATCAGCATCCCGACCTCATCGAGGCCATCCAGCGGCAGGCGGCGCGACTCGCGACGATCCAGCCGTCGATGGCAAACGATGTGCGCGGCGAGCTGGCGCGACGCATCGCGGAGGTCGCGCCCGACGGCATGAACAAGGTGTTCTTCACGAACGGCGGCGCGGATGCCGTCGAGAACGCGGTGCGCATGGCGCGACTGGTCACCGGCAAGCGCAAGGTGCTGTCGATGTACCGCAGCTACCACGGCAACACATCGACTGCGATCACGCTGACGGGCGACCCGCGCCGCTGGCCGAACGAGCCGGCCGACGGGTCTGTCGTGCACTTCTTCGGCCCCTACGCCTACCGGTCGCCGTTCCACTCCGACAGCCCCGAGCAGGAGACGCAGCGCGCGCTCGAGCACCTCGAGCAGACCATCGTGCTGGAGGGCGCGTCGACGATCGGCGCGATCCTCATCGAGTCGGTCGTGGGCACCAACGGCGTGCTCGTGCCGCCGCCCGGCTACCTTCCCGGCGTGCGCGCACTGTGCGACAAGTACGGCATCGTGTACATCGCCGACGAGGTGATGGTCGGCTTCGGGCGCTTCGGGGAATGGTTCGCGTTCCAGGCGTTCGACGTCGTGCCCGATCTCATCACCTTCGCCAAGGGGGTCAACTCGGGCTACGTGCCGCTGGGCGGCGTCGTGATCTCGGACCGCATCGCCGCGCACTTCGACACCGTGTCGTTCCCCGGCGGCCTCACCTACTCGGGTCACCCGCTGGCCTGCGCGCCCGGAGTCGCCACGTTCGAGGTCTTCGAGCGGGACGGCATCCTGGAGCGCGTGCGCGACCTCGGCGAGCGCGTCGTGGCACCGCGTCTGGCGGCGATGGCCGAGCGCCACCCGTCGGTGGGAGAGGTGCGCGGCCGAGCCCTGTTCTGGGCGATCGAGCTCGTCGTCGACAAGGACACGCGCGAGCCGCTCGTGCCGTTCAACGCCTCCGGCGCCGACGCCGCCCCGATGGGCGCGTTCGCCGCCGCGTGCAAGAACGCCGGACTGTGGCCGTTCACGCACTTCAACCGCGTGCACGTGGCGCCGCCGCTCGTGATCTCCGAGGACGACCTCGTACGCGGCCTCGACATCATCGACGCGGCCCTCGACGTGACCGACCGCGCCGCCGCCGAGGCACGTACCGCCCGCGACTGAACGGGGCGCGATGACCGTCAACGGCGAAGTGTCGTTCTGGTGGGCGCAGGAGGGGATGCCGGCCCCGCGCCCGCCGCTCGCGGGAGACCTGCAGGTCGACGTCGCGATCGTCGGCGCCGGCTACACGGGCCTGTGGACCGCGTACTACCTCAAGACGCTCCAGCCCGACCTGCGGGTCATGGTGCTCGAGCGCCGCTTCGCGGGGTTCGGCGCGTCGGGACGCAACGGCGGCTGGCTGACGAACTCCGTCACCGGCGGACGCGCACGCTATGGCCGTGAGGGCGGAGCCCGCCAGCAGCGGGCGATGAACGAGACCGTCGACGAGGTCATCCGCGTGGCCGCCGCCGAGGGCATCGACGCCGGCATCCGCAAGGGGGGCGAGCTCGAAGTCGCCCGCAACGAGGCGCAGCTCGGCCGACTGCGCGCGGCGTTCGCCGAGGAGGCGGCGTGGCCGCACACCGACGTCGAGCAGTGGGATGCCGCGCAGCTCGCCGATCGCGTGCGCATCGAGGGGGCGGTCGGCGGCCTCTGGCATCCGCACTGCGCCCGCATCCACCCGGCGAGGCTCGCCCGCGGGCTGGCAGAGGCGGTCGAACGGCTCGGCGTGACGATCTGCGAAGACACCGAGGTGCTCTCGATCGAACCCGGCCGCGCCGTCACGACGCGGGGCACGGTGCGCGCTGACCACGTCATCCGCGCGACCGAGGGCTTCACGGCGGGTCTCGCGGCCGAGCATCGCACGTGGCTGCCGATGAACTCGTCGATGGTCGTCACGGCACCGCTCCCCGCCGACTTCTGGGACGAGGTCGGCTGGGAGGATGCCGCGACGCTCGGCGACTTCGCCCACGTCTACATGTATGCCCAGCGCACAGCCGACGACCGGATCGCCTTCGGGGGGCGCGGGGTGCCGTATCGGTACGGCTCCCGGGTCGACTCCGACGGCCGCACGCAGGAGCGCACGGTGCGCTCGCTGACGCGCCTGCTTCGAGAGTTCTTCCCGGCAGCGGCCGGCGTGCCGATCGAGCACGCGTGGTCGGGCGTGCTGGGGGTGCCTCGCGACTGGGCGGCGACCGTCGGGCTCGACCCGAAGACGGGTCTGGGGTGGGCCGGCGGCTACGTCGGCACGGGCGTCGCCACGACGAACCTCGCCGGACGCACGCTGGCCGACCTCGTGCTGCGCCGCGACACCGACCTCGTGACGCTGCCCTGGGTCGGCCACCGCGCGAAGCGCTGGGAGGTCGAGCCGCTGCGCTGGATCGCCGTGCAGGCGCTGTACGCGGCGTACCACGTGGCCGACCGCCATGAGGCGCGCGGAGGTCGGCGCACGTCGCCTGTCGCGCACGTCGCCGACTGGATCGCCGGGCGCTGACCCGAGCCGTGCGGGCGGCCCGCGATCACGGCCAGCAGGTGATCACGGTCAGCCGGTGAGCACGACGAGCGCTCCGGTCGCCCGCGTC
>CALANM010000046.1 GCA_937926065.1 uncultured Microbacterium sp. | reverse complement strand
TCTCCGGAGTTGTGAACGCGCCGCGGGGGCGCCCAGACCGAACGCGCAACGGCGCAGGCGCCGACTGCTCGACCCAGCGGCCACCCCCAGCTGCGGCCACCCCGAGCTGCGGCCACCCGGAGCTGCGGCCACCCCGAGCCGCGGCACGCCCGGGTCGAGGCTCAGCGGGTCGCGCGCTCCAGCAGCTCGAGGATGTGCACGTAACTCTGCCCGGTGGCGCGGGTCATGCCGATCTCGCATGTCCGGTTGCACGAGGCGTGCGCGTCGGCGAGTCCGCGCTCGCCGAGTGCGCTCACCTCCGCCGCCTCGGCCGCCGTCGCCGAGGCGGTGAGCTCGGGATGCAGCATGCCGCGATCGCCGGCGAAGCCGCAGCAGCCCCAGGCGTCCGGGACGGTGACGACGTCGGCGACGGCCGAGGCCACCGCCTTCATCGCGGGGTCGAGTCCCAGGTGCGTCGTCGAGCAGGTGGGGTGCAGCACGAGCGACCCGACGACCGGATCGATGCTGCCGAGGCGCGGGAGGACGACGCGTTCGACGAAGGCGACGGAGTCCTCGACGGGGCCGTCGAATCCGGCGTCGGCGAACATCTTGTGGAAGCCCTCGGTGCAGCTGGCGGCGTCGCTGATCACGGGGAGCGATCCGTCGCCTGTGGCCTCGCGAACGGCGGCGACGACGCGCGCGCTCATGACGTCGCGGCCGCCGGCGAAGCCCTTAGACGTCCAGGGTGTGCTGCAGCACATCGACTCGATGCCGGCCGGCACGATGACACGCACGCCGGCCCGCTCGAGCAGCAGTGTGAATGCCTTCGTCGCGCCGACGCCGTCGCCTTCGGGACCGAACATGCTGTTGACGCACGCGGGGAGGAAGACCCCCACGGGCGGCTCGTCGCCCGAGCCGAGCGTGCCGGTGAGGCTGCGTCGGTTCACACCGCCGCGGGGGAGCGCGGGGTCGTACTCGGGAACCGTGTCGTCGCCGAGGACAGCGCGGGCCGCGCGGGTGACTCCGCGCACGAGCCCGCCTGGGGCGGCAGAGGCGACGGTCAGAGCGGTGGCGCCGGCGCGCGTGACGGGACCCCACGCCTGCGCCGCCGCCTTCCAGCCCGCTGCGGGGATCGGCGCGGCCGCCTCGCGCCGCAGTCGCTTGACCAGCTGTCCGGTGTCGATCTGCACGGGGCAGACGGTGCCGCACATGCCGTCGACGGCGCAGGTCTGCACGCCGTCATAGGTGTAGTCGCGTTCGAGCTCGGCGACGGTGGCGGTGTCGCCGGCGGCCTCGGCGCGCGCGATCGCGCGGCGCGTGACGATGCGCTGGCGGGGCGTGAGCGTCAGGTCCTTGGAGGGGCAGACGGGTTCGCAGTAGCCGCACTCGACGCAGCGGTCGGCTTCCTGCTCGATCGGCACGGTCGGCTTGATGTTGCGCAGGTGCGCGCCGGGGTCGTCGTCGATGACGACGCCCGGGTTCAGGATGCCGTGCGGATCGCACAGGCGCTTGATCTCGCGCATCACGTCGTAAAGCTCGTCGCCGTACTGGCGGCGCACGTAGGGTGCCATCGCTCGGCCGGTGCCGTGCTCGGCCTTGAGGTTGCCGCCGGCGCTGAGGACGACGTCCACCATGTCCTCGGTGAAGCCGCTGAGGCGCCCGAGCGCGTCGTCCGTCTCGAACCGGTCGGTCAGCATGAAGTGGATGTTGCCGTCCTTGGCGTGGCCGAAGATCACGCTGTCGCGGTAGCCGTAGCGCTCGAAGAGCCCCTGCAGCTGCGCGCAGGTGCGCGCGAGCGAGGGCACGGGCACGACGATGTCCTCCAGCAGCGCGGTGGTGCCGGCGGGTCGCGCCCCCGCGATCGAGGCGTAGAGGCCTTTGCGGAGCTTCCAGGCGGTCGCGCGGGCCGCGGGGTCGGGCGAGAGCGCGGCGGCCGCGCGCAGCGGCTGTTCGGCGAGCACGCCCATGCCGCGCGCCGCGAGCGTCTCGAGTTCGTCGGCGTGGTCGGCGTGGTATTCGATCAGCAGCGCGGACTCGTTCGTCACGTCGAAGCCGAGGATCTCGGCGGGCGCGCCGGGGAGCGACTGGCCGACGCGGATGCTGGCGGCATCCATGAGCTCGAGGGTCGCCGCACCCGTCTCGACGAGCTGCGGGAGGGCCTGCGTCGCGTCGTCGATCGTGCGGAACAGTGCGAGGCCTGTGGTCGTCCATGCTTTGGTGGGGACGGTGCGGAACGTCGCTTCCGCGACGAAGGCGAGCGTGCCTTCGCTGCCGATGATCAGGTGGGCGAGCGCTTCGACGGGCGAGTCGAAGTCGAGGAGGGCGTTGATGCCGTAGCCCATCGTGTTCTTCATCGAGAACTGGCGCTCGATGATGCGCACGGATTCGGGGTTCGACCGCACGCGGCGGATGAGGCGCTCGAGGCCGTCGTACAGCTTGGGCTCGGCTTGACGCAGGTGTGCGTCGGCTCCGGGTGCGGCGGTGTCGACGACGGTGCCCGACGGCAGTGCGAAGACCATGGACTCGAGCGTCCGGTAGGTGTTCTCGGTGGTGCCGCAGGCCATGCCGCTGGAGTTGTTCGCCACCACCCCGCCGATGGTGCACGCGGCCTCGCTCGCGGGGTCGGGGCCCAGCCGGAAGCCGTGGCGCTGAAGGCGCGCGTTGACCTGACGCACCGTCGCGCCCGGCTGGACGCGCACGCGGGCGCCGCCGTCGAGCACGTCGATCCGGCGGAAGCGGCTGCGCGTGTCGACGAGCACGCTGTCGCTGCTCGCCTGTCCCGACAGGCTCGTGCCGCCGGAGCGGAAGGTCACGGGCGTCGCGGCCGCGTGTGCGGCGCGCAGGACCGCCGCGACCTCGTGCACGTCGGAGGGGGTCGCGACGGCGTGCGGGGTCAGCAGGTAGTGGGACGCATCGGATGCGGCGGCGACGCGGTCGATCAGTCGTGTCGAGACCGCCGCTCCTCCGTCGAGGGCCGCGAGGAACGCGGTGGGCGCGGTGGTGTCCGCTCGCTTCACGGCAGCACTCCCTCCGAGTCGGACGCCGACGTCAGCGGTCGCCGGCGACAGCGGGCGTGTTCTTCTCGATGGCGACCCGCAGCAGGCCGCCGGCCTCCTCGAGGGAGGTCGTGGTGCGCGCGGGGTCGATGCCTGTCATCACGGTGAGGATGGCACGCTTGACGCTTCCGCCGACGGCGTCGAGTGCGGCCTCGGCCTTGGCGTAGTCGCAGTCCGCGACCAGCGCGACGGTGCGGATCGACCGCGCGCGCAGCTTGTCGTTGGTGGCCTGCAGGTCGACCATGACGCCGCGGTAGGTCTTGCCGAGCTTGATCATCGTGAGCGTCGAGAGCATGTTGACGACGAGTTTCTGGGCGGTGCCTGACTTCAGGCGCGTCGAGCCGGAGATGAACTCCGGTCCGACGACCGTCTCGATCGCGATGTCGGCGATGCGTCCGATGGCGGAGTTCGCGTTGGCGGCGAGGGCGATCGTGAGGGCGCCGCGGGCGTGCGCCATCTCAAGCGCCCCGCACACGTAGAGCGTGCGACCGGAGGCCGAGATGCCGACGACCACGTCGTCGGCGCCTACTCCGAGGCGCTCGAAGTCGTCGGCTGCGCCCTTGGGGTCGTCCTCGGCGCCTTCCACCGCGGTGTGGATCGCGGTGGGGCCCCCGGCGATGAGTCCGACCACGAGCTCGGGCGGTGTGCCGAAGGTGGGCGGGCACTCGCTTGCGTCGAGGATGCCGATGCGGCCGGCTGTTCCCGCGCCGACGTAGATCAGGCGGCCGCCGCGGCGCATGCGCTCCACGATGGCGTCGACGGCCCGGGCGATGTCGTCGAGGCTCTCGGCGATCGCCTGCGGCACGCGCAGGTCGTCGGCGTTCATCGCGGCCACGAGGTCGCGCGTGGGGAGCGCATCGAGGTCTTCGCGATCCGAGATGATCGACTCGGTCGTCAGCGTGTCGAGTTCGACGATGATGTCGCGCAGTCGCGCGGAGTCAGCCTGCACGATAGATGAGCCTTTCGTGGGGGAGGTCGGTGCGCAGCGCCGCCGTCGCAGCGCCGGACATGGCGGAGGCCGCGGCTGCCTGCGGGCGCAGGTTCGCGGCGAGCAGTGCGGCGGTCAGGCGTCGCCGGAATCCGTCGTGCCCGGAGAGGCCGCCGAGGAGGGCGACCGCCGAGCCGGCGTCGGACGCGGCGCGCGCGGTGGTGGTGAGGGCGTCGACGGCCCGCTCGACGATGTCGACGGCGACTGGACGATGCAGTCGAAGGTCGTCTTCTCGCG
>CALANM010000045.1 GCA_937926065.1 uncultured Microbacterium sp. | reverse complement strand
CGACGGCATCCCGCGTGCGGCGTCGGGCGGTGCGGCGGTGCGGCTGGGCGACCGCGTGTTCCCTGTCGCGGGCACGATCGCGATGGACCAGTTCGTCGTCGACGTGGGCGACCACCCCGTGGCCGTCGGCGACGAGGCGGTGCTGTTCGGCGACCCGTCGCGCGGTGCCCCGCCGGTGGAGGCGTGGGCGGATGCCGCGGGCACCATCAACTACGAGATCGTCACGCGGATCGGTCCGCGCATCCCTCGACGGGCGGTGTCACGGTGAGCGGGCTGGCCGCCTTCGAGGGCGAGCGCGAGATCGACTCGCCCGAGGCGATGGAGGAGTTCGGGCGTGAGCTGGGGCGGTCGCTGAGCGCGGGGGACCTCGTCGTTCTGACGGGACCGCTGGGCGCGGGCAAGACGACGCTCACCCGCGGCATCGCCGACGGCCTCGGCGTGCGCGGTCCGGTGCAGAGCCCGACGTTCGTCATCGCGCGCACGCACCCGTCGCTCGTCGCTGGGGCGCCGCTCGTGCACGTCGACGCCTACCGGCTGGGATCTCCCGCGGAGCTCGATGACCTGGGGCTCGACTTCGACTCGTCGGTGTCGATCGTCGAGTGGGGCCGCGGCATGGTCGACGGCCTCGTCGACCAGTGGTGGGAGATCGAGCTGGAGCGCGAGTGGGGCGGCACCGGTGTCGACTCGGCGTGCGGCACGAGCGGACCGGCGGCGCGCGAGATGGAGGACAGCGCCCCCCGGCGTGTCACGGTCACCCGACGCCCGTAGGCACGGGCAGACGGTCCGGGTGGCGCGACTACCCTGGAAGCATGATCCTCGGCATCGACACCTCCCTCGGCACCGCCGTCGCCGTCGTCGAACCCGACGGTGTCGTGCGCGCGGAGGCGACGAGCCCAGATCCCCTGGGACACGCCGAGGTCATCGGGCTGCTGATCGAAGGTGCGCTCGCGGATGCCGAGCTCGGCCCGATCGGAGCGGCATCCGCCCCGGAGCGGATCGAGATCGGGCACGTCGCGGCAGGCATGGGGCCGGGGCCGTTCACGGGTCTGCGCGTCGGCATCGCGGCGGCGCGTGCGTTCGCTCTCGGGCGGGGCGTCCCGGTCGTGCCGGTGCCGAGCCACGACGCGGCTGCTCTCGCTCTGCTGCTGGCCGACCCGTTCGCCGACGATGTGCCGCCCTTCGCCGTCGTGACCGATGCGCGCCGTCGGGAGATGGCCTACACGGTGTACTCCGGCCTCGACGACGACGGCCTGCCCGTGCGGGTCGGCGAGCCCGCGCTCGCCCCGCGCACCGACCTCGACGGCATCCTCGAGGCCCGCGGCGTCCGTCGCTGCGACGTCACGTCGATCTCGGCCGCGATGCTCGCGCTCGTGGCCGCCCGCGCCGTCGCCTCGGGGCGCACGCTCGCGAGCGGCGAGCCCCTGTACCTCCGCGCTCCTGACGTGACCCTTCCCGGGCAGCCGAAGAGAGTCGGTTCATGACGCTGCGGACCGCCACGGCATCCGACCTCGACGCCATCATGACGATCGAGCGCGCCGCATTCCCCACCGATGCGTGGAGCGAGGCGATGATGGCCGCTGAGCTCGCGTCGCCGTACGGCCGTTACGTCGTCGACGAGGAGGCGGGGCGGGTGATCGGCTACGGCGGAGTGCGCGCCGTCCAGGGCGGGACGGATGCCGACATCCAGACCATCGCGCTCGCCGACTCGGCGCGCGGCCGCGGCCGGGGCCGCGCGCTGCTGAGCGAGCTGCTGCGGACGGCGCTCGATCGCGGAGCCCGCGAGGTGTTCCTCGACGTGCGCGCCGACAACCCGGTCGCCACCGCGCTGTACCGCTCCGAGGGCTTCGTCGAGGTCGGACGCCGCCCGCGGTACTACCAGCCCGACGACGTCGACGCCATCGTCATGAAGCTCGACCTGCGGTCGTGGGCCGGCCGCGACGCCGCCGCAGAGACCACGGGAGCGCAGGTCGCCGAGACGGATGCCGCGACCGCTGCGACGCGAACGACCGCTGCGCCGAGAACGACCGCCGGAACGGGATGGTGCTGATGAACCGCGAAGAACCGCTCGTGCTCGGCATCGAGACCAGCTGCGACGAGACCGGCATCGGCATCGTCCGCGGCCGCACGCTCCTGTCGAACACGATCGCCAGCTCGATGGCCGAGCACGCTACGGCGGTGTCGTGCCCGAAGTCGCGGCGCGCGCGCACCTGGAGGCGCTGCAGCCGGCGATCGAGGCGGCCCTCGCGGAGTCACAGGTCGCGCTCACCGACATCGACGCCGTCGCCGTCACGAGCGGTCCCGGACTCGCGGGCGCTCTCATGGTGGGGGTGGGGGCGGCGAAGGCGCTCGCCGTCTCACTCGGCCGTCCTCTGTATGCGGTCAACCACCTCGTGGGGCACATCGCCGCCGACATCCTCACGGGCGAGGAGGTCGAGTACCCGACGGTGGCGCTGCTCGTGTCGGGCGGTCACACCTCTCTGCTCCTGGTGCGCGACCTCGTATCCGATGTCGAGCTGCTGGGGGAGACGATGGACGACGCGGCCGGAGAGGCCTTCGACAAGATCGCTCGCATCCTCGGTCTGCCCTACCCGGGCGGTCCCGAGATCGATCGGGCCGCCGCGTCGGGCGATCCGAACGCGATCCGGTTCCCCCGCGGACTGTCCCGGGCCTCCGACATGGCCGAGCACCGCTACGACTTCTCCTTCTCCGGACTCAAGACGGCCGTCGCGCGCTGGGTCGAGCAGGCCGAGGCATCGGGTGCCGAGGTCTCGGTGCCCGACGTGGCAGCGTCGTTCCGGGAGGCGGTCGTCGACGTGCTCGTGACCAAGGCGCTCGATGCGTGCGAGCGCCACGGCGTGCCACGACTCCTCCTGGGCGGGGGCGTCATCGCCAACCGTCGCCTGCGCGACGTCGCGCTGGAGCGCGCCGCGGCCGCGGGCGTCGCCGTGCGCATCCCGCCGCTGTCGCTGTGCACCGACAACGGTGCGATGATCGCGGCGCTCGCCGCCGAGCTCATCCGCAGCGGACAGCCCGCGTCGACCCTCGAGTTCGGCGCCGATTCGACTCTGCCGGTCACGGAGATCCAGGTGGCGGTGAGTCGATGACGGGCGCACCGGGCGACGACGCCGCACGCGAGGCCGCCGCGCACGGCGACCCGGGCGTGCCCGCCCACTCCGATGCCGTGCCGGGACCGGATGCCGTGCCCTCGGAGGCGGCCGCGCTCCCGGGCGAGCACCGCGGGGGATTCCGCCGGCCGCTGACCGATCCGATCGACATCCCGACGGCGGCGCACCCTTCGGCATCCATGTCGGAGGCGGACGGCTCGACGGTCGCCGCCATCGTGCCCGTCACGGCTGACGTGCGGTGGGCGCCCGAGCCGCCTGCGCCGCTGCCTCGCAGTGCGCCGTGGGCGCTGACGTTCGCCGTCCTCGGGCTCCTGGTGTCGCTCTTCGTCGGATGGGGATTCCTCATCGGGCTGCTCGCGACCGGCCTGGCGGTCGTCGCACTGCGCCGCCCGTGGGAGAGCCGCGGTGTGGCGGTGTGGGCGCTGTGCCTTGCGCTGCTGTCGCTCGTCTACAGCGCGGGCTGGCTGTGGTGGGCCGCCTCGCAGGGCCCGCTCTTCTGACCTCACAGGCGAACCCGCGGCGCGGGCGACCGGGTCAGACGCGGTCGGCGAGGAGTGCGACGCGCCTGCCGCCGATGCGAGTCATCACGAGCGTCGCCGACTCGGGCCCCCGCAGCTTCAGCTTCGTGCGCAGCGTCGCCGGGTCGACGTCGACGCCGCGCTTCTTGATCTCGAGTGCGCCGATGCCGCGCTCGCGGAGGGCCTTCGCGAGCTGCCGGACGTCGGCGGGGAGCGTCTCGCGGATGCGGAACGTCTGCACGAACGGGCTGGTGAGCGCCGCGTCCGAGGTGAGGTACGCGATCCCCTCGGCCGCCATGCCCGCGTCCAGTTCGCGGGCGACGTCGCCGATCAGGCGGGCGCGGATGACGGCGCCGGCGGGTTCGTGAAGGAACGCGCCCAGCGGGCGGACGTCGACGTCCTCCGCGTCGCCCGGGGCCGTGAGCTCGTGGGCTGTCCCGCCGTGGATGACGAGAGCCGCGCGTGTGACGCCGGGCCGCGCGAGCGTCCCCGACCACAGCACCAGCTCGATCGTCGAGCCGTCGACGCTGATCCACTGCGCTTCGACGCTGTCGGGGATCTGCGTGCGGTCGAATCCCGGTCCGAGCTTGATGCCGGTCGGCATCCGCTGCGCGAGATCGAACGCCCAGTCGAGCGACGGCGACCAGTCCTCCGATCGGGTGCGGGTGGTCTCGCTGTGGCCGGCAGTGCGTCGCGCCGGGTCGAGCCACACCCCGTCGATGTCCGACAGGTCGGCGTCCTCGGCCGTGCCGTGACGCACGGTGACGGCGTCGCCGAAGGGCGCCAGGTTGTAAGACGCGATCGCCGCCGTGATCTCGTCGGCGTCGACCGCGGTGACCTCGAGACCGAGCGCGGCCAGGCCCAGGGCATCGCCGCCGATGCCGCAGCCGAGGTCGGCGACGCGGCGGAGTCCCGCCGCGCGGAACCGCCCCGCGTGGAGCGCCGCGACGGGCAGCCGCGAAGCCTGTTCGAGTCCCGCACGGGTGAAGAGCATGCTGCCGGCGAACTCCCCGAACTTCGCCGTCGCGCGCGTGCGCAGGCGGGCCTGCCCGACGACCGCCGAGACGAGTTCGGGGGAGTGTCCGTCGCGGCGGAGGCGGCTCACGGCATCTGCCGCGTCGGCGGTGGAGGAGATCTCTCCGAGGGCGTCGAGCAGGCGCAGTGCGTCGGGGGTGAGGAGCGCGGCGAGCTCGGCGTTGTCCATGCCGTCAGCCTATGTCTCGAAGAGTTGGCACTCGCGTTGCACGAGTGCCAACCGCGCCCTAGACTTGCGTTAGCACTCGAAGTGTGCGGGTGCTAACGAGTCTTGAATCAAGACCCCTGAAGCAGAAAGAGGTAGACCGTGTCGGTTTCCATCAAGCCGCTCGAGGACCGCATCGTCATCAAGCAGGTCGAGGCTGAGCAGGTCACGTCCAGTGGACTGGTCATCCCCGACACCGCGAAGGAGAAGCCCCAGGAGGGCGAGGTCGTCGCGGTGGGCCCGGGTCGCATCGACGACAACGGCAACCGCGTGCCGCTCGACGTCGCCGTCGGTGACCGCGTCATCTACAGCAAGTACGGCGGAACCGAGGTCAAGTTCGGCGGCGACGAGTTCCTCGTGCTGTCGGCCCGCGACGTGCTCGCCGTCGTCGTCCGCTGATCCTCGCGCAGCGAACTTCTCAGAAAGACCCGGATGCCGCGGCATCCGGGTCTTTCGCGTTGTCGGGAACGCGCGACGCGGCTCGGCGCGGCGGCTTTTGGCAGGCCGAGCACGGTGGACGGCAGAGCGATGACGCATTCCCGCGCGCTCCTTGGTCATGACCGTCATAGTCTTGGACTCATGACACCCCGCGACCCCGCCCGTGAGCAGACTCTCGGCGGGGTCTACGTGTTCATCGCGTACCTGCTGTGGGGCTTCCTGCCGCTGTACTTCGTGGCGCTCGCGCCGACGGGCCCGTGGGAGGTCGTCGCCTGGCGCATCGTCCTGTCGCTCGTCTTCTGCGCTCTGCTGCTGGCGGTCACCCGCACGTGGGGCAGGCTGCGGGTCATCCTGCGCAACCGGCGCCTCGTCCTGTGGACGATCGTGGCCGGCGTGCTGATCTACGTGAACTGGCAGGTGTTCCTCATCGGCACGCTCACCGGTCACGTCATCGAGGGCAGCCTTGGGTACTTCATCAACCCGATCGTCACGGTGCTGCTGGGCGTGCTCGTGCTGGGCGAGCGGCTGCGAGTCGCACAGTGGGTGTCGATCGGGATCTCCGGTGTCGCCGTCGTCGTCATCATCGTCGCGTACGGGTCGGTGCCGTGGATCGCGCTGACGCTGGCGGCGTCTTTCGGGCTCTACGGCCTGGTCAAGAAGCAGATCGGGCCGAGCGTCGACGCCATCAGCGGCCTGACGCTCGAGTCGCTGTGGCTCATGCCCGTCGCCGTGCTGCAGCTCGTGATCGTCGGCGCGACGGCAGGGCTCACGATGGGGCAGGCGGGCGCGGGTCACACCGCCTTGCTGCTGCTGGCGGGCATCTTCACCGCGACGCCTCTGCTGTTCTTCGCTGCGGGCGCCCGGCGGGCGCCCCTCACGGTGGTCGGCCTGCTCCAGTTCGCGGCCCCCGTGCTGCAGTTCATCTCCGGGGCGTGGATTCTCGGGGAGCCGATGCCGCTCGAGCGCTGGATCGGCTTCGGGCTCGTGTGGGTGGCCCTCGTCGTGCTCTCGGTGGACTCGCTCCAGCACGCGCGCCGGCCCGTCATCGCGACCACTCGATAAAACCCCCGGTCGTGACCTGAACATAACGATTGGGTCGCGTTACACAGCGTTAACGGATCGCAACATTGCCGACGCTCCGCGGCGATTAGGTTAGTGCCAATCGAAGCGGCACCCGAGGTCGCTTCTCATCCCATAACAAGGAGCAACATGACCGTCTTCACACGTTCGCGTGCGGGCAAGGTGTATGGCGCCATCGCCGTCGCCAGTGTCAGCGCGCTTCTGCTTGCTGGCTGCGCCAGCGGCGGAACCACGACGGAACCCACCGAGAGCCAGGCTCCCGTCGCGGAGGATCTCACGCTCAAGATCGGAACCGTGCTGCCCCAGTCCGGCAGCCTCGCGTTCCTCGGCCCGCCCGAGGAGGCCGGCGTCCTCCTCGCCGTGAACGAGGTCAACGAAGCCGCCAAGAACCTGACGATCGACTTCACGCCGGGCGACTCGGGCGACGCGGACAACAAGGCGTTCGAGACGACGGTCCCGAAGCTGCAGAACGCCGGCGTCTCCGCCATGATCGGCGCCGCGGCATCGGGTGTGACGAAGCTGTTCCTCGACTCGAACGTCGACGCGGGAATCATCACGTTCTCGCCGGCCAACACGTCGCCGGACTTCACGACCTGGGATGACGACAACCTGTACTGGCGCACCGCTCCGAGCGACCTGCTCCAGGGCGAGGTGCTCGGCAACCTGATCGCCGAGGACGGCCACAAGAACATCGGCATCCTCTACCAGAACGACGCCTATGGCACCGGCCTGTTCGGTGTCATCAAGGAGGTCTTCGAGTCGACCGGCGGCACCGTCGTGGCAGAGGCTTCGTACAACGACGGCGACAGCTCGTTCGACGCGCAGGTGTCGACGATCGCGGCGGCCAACCCCGACGCGGTGGTGCTCATCACGTTCGACCAGTTCGCGACGATCGCGCCGCTGCTGGCCAACGCAGGCGTCTCGCCTGAGAACTACTACCTGGTCGACGGCAACCTCAAGCAGTGGGGCGACGACGTGTCGGTCTCGCTCGAGGGCGCCAAGGGCACGACGCCCGGCCCGGTGCTCGAGTCGGACTTCCAGGGCCGACTGAACGACGCCTGGACCGAGGCGGGCAACGCCGAGCTCGACGACTACTCGTACGCCGCTGAGTCGTACGACGCCGTCATCCTGCTCGCGCTCGCCTCGCTCGCGGCCGGCTCGAGCGAGGGCGCGGACATCGCGACCAAGCTCCAGGAGGTCTCGGGCGGCGCGGGTGAGGGCACCAAGTGCACGTCGTTCGCCGAGTGCGCCGACATCATCCTCGAGGGCGGCACCGCAGATTACGACGGCGTCTCCGGCCCGGTCACGTTCGACGAGAACGGCGACCCGACGGAGGCCTCGATCGGCATCTTCCAGTACAAGGCCGACAACACGCACGAGCGCATCGAGACTCGCTGACGCTCATCGGCACGAGGGCCCCGCAGCTTCGGCTGCGGGGCCCTCTGTGTTGCGGTGCGGCGGGCGTTCACGGAGCGCTGGACCACTCTGCGATGTCGCCGCCCCATGGCCGCGGCGCGCGGAACCGCGTCGGGGCACCGGGGTAGGAGAGTGCGGGTGCGGCGGTCGTGACCTGGATGCCGTCGACGTCGAACTCCTGCACCGATTCGGCGGGTGCCTGGAGCGGGGGCTGCGCCGGCGGCTCGGGCGATCGCGGCAGCCCGAGCAGCTCTGCGGCGACACGGCGCAGGCTGGTCTCCGCGATCCACGAGCCGCCTTCGTCGGCGCGCCGGCTCAGAAGCGTCATGATCTCGGCGGCCAGGAGGTAGCCGGCGCTGTGGTCGAGGGCCTGTGCGGGGAGGGCGCCGGGAGTCGAGCCGTCGGGCGATTCGATCCAGGCGATCCCCGATGCCGCCTGTACGAGAGAGTCGAATCCGCGCCTGTCGGGCGAGCCCCAGGCGCTGAGTCGGGCGACGATGATCCCCGGCCGCCGCTCGGCGAGCTGCGCGGGTGCCAGACCGAGTCGATCGAGCGCGGCCGCACGGTAGCCGAGTACGACGACGTCGGCTGAGGCGAGGAGCCCATCGAATGTGCGGCGCGCGGCGCTGTCGCGCAGGTCGAGCAGAGCGGATCGCTTGCCGTGACCGGTGTCGAGGTGCTGCCAGGGGAGTTCCGGCAGCTGTGGGGCGTCGATGCGGAGAACGTCCGCTCCCAGCAGCGCGAGTGTGCGAGTGGCGACCGGCCCGGCGATGACGCGGGTCAGGTCGAGCACGCGGATGCCGGCGAGCGGCGCATGCGGATCGGCTCCCCGGAGCGGGACGGAGGCCGCGCTCACGCGATCGGCGCCGATGCGCTCGCTGCGGATCGGCTCGCTGCGGACAAGGGGCGCGGCACGGAGCGCGGCGTCCGCGTCCGGATCTTCGACGTCGACCGGAACGCACAGCCCGCCGGCGGCGGTGATCCGCTCGGCCACGACCTTGGCGGGCTGCCGGAGGAACGCGCTGGCCGCCGCTTCGCGTCCGGCGTCGGCGGCAAGGCCCAGTGCCGCACGCATCGCGCGCGCGTGGTGCGGATAGTTGCCGTGCGTGCGCACCCAGCCGTCGTCCGTGGCGAAGAAGCCGGAGAGGGGAGCGAACGCTGTGGGCTTCTCGGCGCCCACGCGCAGCCATCGTTCGCTCGAGTAGGCGATGGCGACACGCACCGGGTCGAGATCCGTCGCTTCCGGCTCGGCGACGCCCGCCAGCCGCGCCGCCGCCGTC
>CALANM010000044.1 GCA_937926065.1 uncultured Microbacterium sp. | reverse complement strand
AGGAGGACAAGGAAGGCCGCCTCATCCTCTCCAAGAAGCGCGCGCAGTACGAGCGCGCCTGGGGCGACGTCGAGAAGATCAAGGAGAACGACGGTGTGGTCACCGGCTCCGTGATCGAGGTCGTCAAGGGTGGTCTCATCGTCGACATCGGCCTCCGCGGCTTCCTGCCGGCGTCGCTCATCGAGCTGCGTCGCGTCCGCGACCTGACGCCGTACCTCGGCCAGGAGATCGAGGCGAAGATCCTCGAGCTCGACAAGAACCGCAACAACGTCGTGCTGTCGCGCCGCGCCCTGCTCGAGCAGACGCAGTCCGAGTCGCGCACGACGTTCCTCAACAACCTGCACAAGGGCCAGGTCCGCAAGGGCGTCGTCTCGTCGATCGTCAACTTCGGCGCGTTCGTCGACCTGGGCGGCGTCGACGGCCTCGTGCACGTCTCCGAGCTCTCGTGGAAGCACATCGAGCACGCTTCCGAGGTCGTCGAGGTGGGCCAGGAGGTCACCGTCGAGATCCTCGAGGTCGACCTCGACCGCGAGCGCGTCTCGCTGTCGCTGAAGGCGACGCAGGAGGACCCGTGGCAGGTCTTCGCCCGTACGCACGCGATCGGCCAGGTCGCGCCGGGCAAGGTCACCAAGCTCGTTCCGTTCGGTGCGTTCGTCCGTGTGGCCGACGGCATCGAGGGCCTCGTGCACATCTCGGAGCTCTCCGGCAAGCACGTCGAGCTGGCCGAGCAGGTCGTCTCGGTCGGCGAAGAGGTCTTCGTCAAGATCATCGACATCGACCTGGAGCGTCGTCGCATCTCGCTGTCGCTCAAGCAGGCCAACGAGGCGGTCGACCCCAACGGCACCGAGTTCGACCCGGCGCTGTACGGCATGGTCACCGAGTACGACGAGAACGGCGAGTACAAGTACCCCGAGGGCTTCGACCCCGAGACCAATGCCTGGCTCGAGGGCTTCGACGCTCAGCGCGAGAAGTGGGAGCAGGAGTACGCTGCCGCCCAGGCTCGCTGGGAGGCGCACAAGGCCGCCGTCGCCAAGGCCCTCGAGGCCGAGGCCGCTGCGCCCGCCGACCTCGGCGGCTCGTCCTTCTCGTCTGACTCGACGAGCATCGGTGGCACGCTGGCCGACGACGAGGCTCTCGCGGCTCTCCGCGAGAAGCTGTCCGGTCGCTGAGCCGAATCGCTGAGAGGGGGTCGCGGCCGTCGGGCCGCGGCCCCTTCCGCGGGCCCGCGTGCAGGGGCCGGCGCGCGGAGGAAGGTGCCGTCTGACTGTGACCATCAGAGCATGGGGCACGCCACGCGCGAAGACGCTCGGGCTCGACGGCGACCGCTCGATCATCCTCAACCAGGTGGTGCTCGCCGGCATCGTGCTGCTGTCGACGGTTCTCGCCGTGCTGCTGGGAACCGTCCTCTTCCCGACGATTCTGATCATCGGCGTCACTCTGACGTTCGCCGCCACCGGGCTGTCGTTCGCGCTGCCGTGGACGCGGCTGCCTGCGTGGACGATGCTCGCGCTCCCGGTCGCCGACATCGTCGCGATCGCTTTCATGCGCGCCTCGGCACCGTCCGCGTCGCTCGGGCTTCTCTGGATCTTCCCGGTGGTGTGGATCGCCTCGGCGTTCGCCGGTCGTGGCGCGATCTTCGCCGTCCTCCTGGTGTCGCTCATCTACTGGGCGCTCACGGCGGTCGACGACGCTGCGCTGATGACGCCCGCGACCGTGCTGCTGCCGGTCGTCATCGCTGCGGTCGCGATCATCGCGTCCTCGGGCGCGCGTCGTGCGGATGCCCAGCGGGTCCTGCTGGACAAGCAGTCCGCGCTCCTGCAGCGCTCCGTCGACCGCGCGAGGCGCCAGGAGGACCTCGTGACGGAGGTGCTCCAGGCCGTCGACTTCGGAGTCATCCGCCTCACGCCCGACGGCGAGCTGGTGATGACGAACGACGCGCATGGCCGGCTGCAGCGCGCGAGCCTCGTCGGCACCCGAGCGTACGGCGCCGACGGCTTCACGCGCCTCGACGACGACGACCTTCCGCTCGCCCGTGCACGCCGCGGCGAGGAGTTCGAGAACGCCCTCGTCTGGTACGGCGAGCCGGGAGACGAGCAGCGCCGGGCGTTGCGATCCACCGCCCGGCGCCTGCGCGACAAGGATCTGTCGGATGCCGGCATGATCCTCGTGACCCTTGACGTGACCGCAGAGGAGCTCGCGCTGCGGTCGCGGGAGGATCTCATCGCCTCGGTGTCGCACGAGCTGCGCACACCGCTCACTTCGATCACCGGGTATGTCGAGCTGGCGCTCGACGACCCGGGACTGTCGCCTGTCACCCGCCGCAGCCTGGAGGTC
This sequence comes from uncultured Microbacterium sp., assembly GCA_937926065.1. Taxonomy (GTDB): domain Bacteria; phylum Actinomycetota; class Actinomycetes; order Actinomycetales; family Microbacteriaceae; genus Microbacterium. The sequence continues at coordinate 9,604 of CALANM010000044.1, read as the reverse complement.
GTCGAGCGCAATGCCGGACGACTCCTCGACCTGGTCGCCGACCTGCTCGCGGCGTCGGCGGCCTCGCGCATGGGCGTCGAACTGACTGTGCACACTGAGCCGACCGACCTGTCGGCCGCTGTAGCGGGCGCCGTCGAGGCGGCGACGCCGTGGGCGGAGGAGCGGCGCATCACGATCGACACCAGCGCGGTCACCCCGGTGCGCACGATGGCGGACCCGCATCGGATGCGGCAGGTGATCGACAACCTGCTGTCGAACGCCATCAAGTACAACCGCGTCGGGGGCAGAGTCGACGTCGCGCTCGACGATGACGGCAGCCACGTGTGGCTCCGTGTGACCGACACCGGGCACGGCATCCCTGAGACCGAGCTTCCGCGCCTGTTCGAGCGGTTCTTCCGCTCTGACCGGGTGCGCAAGTCGACGACCCACGGCAGCGGACTGGGCCTCGCCATCAGCCGGGAGATCGTGCGCGCCCACGCAGGTGAGATCACGGTTCGCACCGCCACGGGCGAGGGTTCGACGTTCACCGTGCGCCTGCCCGCACAAACCAGAGAGGAAGGACGCTGACGTGCTGGACATGTTCACGATCAACGTGGTGGTCGCCGTCGTCACGGTCGCCGCCGCGGTGATGTTCCTGCTTGAGACGATCCTGCGCCGCGAGGTGGGCCCGGGCCGCGTATGGGCGCTCGGATTCCTGAGTGGCGTGTTGACGGTCGCCTGCTACCTGGTGTGGCAGGGCACCGACGATCCCTGGATCGCCATCGCGATCGGCAATGCGGCACTCGCGAGCACCGTGGGGTTCTTCTGGCTCGGATGCCGCAGCTTCAACGAGCGGTCGCTGCGCGGTCCGGCCCTCATAGTCGCCGGCGTCGCTGTCCTGCTCCTGATGGCGGCGCTGGCAGAGGGGGTGGACGGCGGCGACTGGGCGGGCGCGGAGCTGCTCTTCATCGCCATCGGTGTCTTCGCCTTGCTGGGCGCCGTGGAGTCACGGCGCGGCACGATGGGTCTGACATGGAGCTCGCTCGGACTCACGCTCGTGCTGCTGTTCGTCGCCGCGTACTACACCGCCCGTGCCGTCACGCTCTATGCCGGGGGTCCAGAGGGGTCGGTCTTCCAGACATGGTTCAACTCGGCGAACACCGGCCTCGTATCGGTCGTGCTCACGATCGTCGCTCTCACGACGGCCACGATGCTGCGCGGCGGTCATGTCGTGATGCGCCGCGGTGCGCTCCCGACGACGCGCGAGGTCGCGCCCGACGGCCTGCTGAGCGCTCGGTCGTTCGAGACGGCCCTCGAGGGCATGCTCGAACGCGCGCGGCACACGCGGGAGCCGATCGCGGTCGTAGCGCTGCGCGTCGACGATCTGCCGCAGATCGGCATGGCCTTCGGCGCCGACGAGGAGGCGTCGATCGCTGCGCAGCACCGCGAGGGGGCGCGGCGCTATGCGCCGACGGTCTCGGTCGTGGCGGAGGGGTCGAGCGGCGGCGTCGTGTTCGCCTTCGGGCCGGCGTCGGAGGCCGACGCACGTCTGACCGCGAGCCGCGTGCAACGGCGCCTGCTTGACGACTTCGCGACGCGCGGGAGCGCGGTGATCCCCGTCGTGGGCGTCGGGGTGGCGCTGAGCCGCGATGCGGGCAGCGACGCGAGGACGATGGTGATCGCCGCTGAGGACGCGGCACGCCGGTCGTCGACGAGCGTCGAGGCGTCTGTCATCCTCGCCGAGGGCGACGGGGGGCGCGACGCCTCCGATCTCACAGCGTGAGGCGGTAGCCGACCCCGCGGATCGTCTCGATCCACCTCGGTGCCGAGGCCGACTCGCCCAGCTTGCGGCGGAGATTCGCGACGTGGACCTCGATCGCGCGTGTGTCGTGCTCGCTGACGAAGCTCAGCCCCAGGTGGCTCTCACCGCGCAGCATGAGCGCCAGCTCGTTCTTGCCGACCACGCGCCGGCCCGCGCTGAGCAGGTCCTGGAGGATGTCGAACTCGCTGCGGGTGAGGTCGAGCGGCTTGTCGTCGGCGAGCGCCACTCTCATGTCGGGGTGCAGGCGCAGCCCCTTGTGCTCGAGCCAGCCCGCCTCGTCGGGCGCCGTCGAGGGTACGGCGATGGTTGCCGTGACCGTGGGCGAGGGCTGCTCGGCGGCGGATGTGCGCACGGTTGCGGTCCCCGCGGCATCCGGCGTGCCCATCGTGCGCGGACGCCGGAGCATCGCCTCGATGCGGGCGCGCAGCTCGCGGGGGCGAAAGGGCTTCGTGACGTAGTCGTCCGCGCCGGCCTGCAGGCCCTGGAGGGTGTCGATCTCCTCCGCGCGGGCGGTGAGCATGACGATGTAGGTCGCACTCAGCGCGCGGATGCGGCGAGCCGTCTCGAAGCCGTCCATGCCCGGAAGGCTCACATCGAGCGTCGTCACGATCGGCTGGTGCGTGCGGACGAGCTCGAGCCCTTCGGTGCCGGTGCCGGCGGAGTAGACGGTGAATCCTGCCTGATCCAGCACTTCGGTGACGAGTGAGCGGATGTCCGGATCGTCCTCGATGACGACGGCGACCTGCGAATCCGGCAACGGCAATCCTTCCGTACGCCGGCCGAGGACCCCATCACGGTGACCGGCACCGGTGATGATATCCCAGAACACACCGCGCTTCGGCTCGGCGGAGCCGCGTGGCGGCGCACTCACGAGCACTTGACGGCTTGCGAGGCGCGGTCCTCCGCGATCTGGAAGAAGATCGAGCTCGCGGCTCCCCAGCCCCAGTTGGTGGGCGTCTTGCCGGTGAGGATCGGAAGCTGTGCGCAGGTCCAGCCGTTCGTCGGCGTCACGTGCGAGCTCCCCGCCGTCAGCCCCGCCGTCGCCCAGGAGAATCCGCCCGGTCCGGCAGCCGACAGGTCGACCGTGAACTGGATGTAGCCCTCCTGTGCGTTGGAGGCGAAGGTCACGTCGTAGTTGCGCATGCGCTCGCCGTTCGCGCCCCACTGCGCGGAGACGACGATGGACGTCACATGGCAGGAGCCTCCCGTCTTGGGAGTGCCGTTCGCGTCCATCGCGACGCAGCCGGTCGTGACGGGCGTCGCCCAGGTGCCGGCGGCTGCGACCGCTGACACGTGCGCACGATCGGTCCACGCGGACTGCGTGGGCCGGATGCCGGAGACCGTGCCCGCGATCCCCATCGCGAGCACGAGTCCGGCGGCCAGGGCCAGTGCTCGAGTTCGGCCGATCGCGCGGAGGCGATTCCCCACGGCCGTCACTGCAGCGCCGGTTCCTTTTGCTCGCTCTGCTCGGCGTTCGCGAAGGCTCCCGGGGCCGAGACCCTGCGCCGGACGGGCGCAGGAAGGAGCAGTGCGATGCCGAGCAGAGCGATGAGCCCCACGACGAGAGGGACCGCGACGGGCGGTGTGGTCAGCTTCTGCACAACGGATCCCCATCCGGTGAGCTGAAGGGCCGGTTGCCACACCTTTTCGCCGACGGTGTAGTCGAGGGCGTCCGAGAAGGCGTTGTTGTCGCCTTTCATCGAGATCGAGAATTCGCCGTTCCCCCGATCGGTGATCTTCTCGATGCGGTGGGTGACGAGGTTCTCCGTCAGTTCCGACGGAAGACTGACCACGTCGCCCACCTTGAGGGAGGCGGTTTCCACGGGCACATCGACCAGAAGGTCGCCGGTCGCGATCTCAGGCTCCATGGAGCCCGAGATGACGATGAGCGGCTTGATGTGGCCGGTGGCGGTGGCCCCCCAGATGAGCACGCACATCAGACCCACCGCGGCGAGGAGCCAGAGGGTGACGTCTGCGAAGCGTCGGATGAGCTGCATCGGCGTCCCTTCTGTTCTGCGCGCTGTGGCGGTTCTGAGGCGTGGTGGCTGTGGTGGATTACGGGGCGACGGCGGTGCCGGTGACGGTGACGATGATCGTGCCGCTCTTGCCCTGGTTGCTGACTGCCCAGTTGGCGTCGGTCGTGACCTTCAGCTGGAACTGGTCGGTGTCGCCCGCCCCGCCGGTCGGGGTGAGCGTCGCGGCGAGGCCGTCCACGGAGACGCCGGGGGCGGTCGTGAAGGTGGGGGCCGGCGAGGCGGCCCACGAGACCGACGAGGCGAGCGCCGCGCCGACGGAGCCGAGGTTCTTCACGTAAAGGTCGACCGTGCGGGTCTCGCCGGGGACCAGGTTGGCCAGCGTGGTGGCGGGCACGGCGAGCTGGATGCTTCCCTGGCTGTCGGACTCGCTCCAGGTGCTGCCGTCGAGCGAGCCCTGGAGATTGAAGGAGGCCGCCTCCGACTTGGCGGAGAAGAAGACATTGTCAGTCCAGGCGGCGCTCGTCGCAGCGGCGCCGATGCCGCCGACTGCGAGAGCGGCGAGGACGAAGGCGAGGACGGCGCGGCGCTTGGTCTTGCGCTCTTCGTTGTGCGCGACGTCGGCGCTGCGGGGGGTGGAGGTGTTCATGGCGGAGCCTTTCAGGCGGGGGTGCGGCTTCTGGACACGCCGACCAGCCCACCGGCACGGCGCCTTCGGGGGGCCTGGCCGGTCGGTCGGGTCGGTCTGTTCGGGCAGACCGAGGTGTGTCAGCACGGTCTGTTCAGACGGGCTGGTCGGGTGTGCCGGTCGGGTTCGGGTTCCCGCTCGGCGGCTTCGGAACGGGGGTTCGTCCGCCGAGAGACGACATTAGGGAGGCACCCTCAGGTTCCCCTCAAGGACGCCTCAGGCGCCGCTTGGCCTTGCCGTAGGAGATCAGCACCGCCACCTCATGACATCCTCATTTGCATGCCTCTCATCGCTCTCACAGGTGGAATCGCGTCCGGGAAGTCGACGATCGCGTCGCGTCTTGCCGAGCACGGCGCCGTGATCGTCGACGCGGATGCCATCGTCCGCGACGTGCAGCGGGCGGGATCGCCCGTGCTGTCAGCGATCGCCGACGCTTTCGGGGAGCAGGTGATCCGAGGCGACGGCGAGCTCGATCGCGCGGCGCTGGGCGCGATCGTCTTCTCCGACGCGGACGCGCTCTCGCAGCTGAACGCGATCGTGCACCCGGCCGTGCGGTCGGAGTCCGCCCGCCGCTTCGGCGCGGCCTTCGCGGCGGATGCCGATGCGGTGGTCGTCTACGACGTGCCGCTGCTGGTCGAGGCCCGCGCCGATGACCCGTGGGATCTCATCGTCGTCGCGCACGCCCCCGCCGACGTGCGCGAGCGACGCCTCGTCGAGCTGCGCGGGATGACGTCCGATGAGGCGCGGTCGCGCATCGCCGCGCAGGTGTCCGACGAGGCGAGGCTGGCGCTGGCCGACGTCGTGATCGACACAGCGGGGAGCATGGAGGACACTCGCGCGCAGGTCGACGATCTGTGGACGCGGCTGACCGGCGGGGCCGCCTGACGCCTGCGGGTGCGCTCAGGCGTGCGCCGGGGGCGCCGGAAGCCGCGACGAGCGCAGCCTTCTGCGGCGGCGCACGACGAGGATCGCGGCGACGACGAGTCCGAGGAGCAGCATGCCCGCCAGGACGGGAACGAAGATCGCGGCGACGGCGAGCGCGAGGGATGACACGTCCTCTGCCGTGGAGACGAGCGGGGCGGCCAGGCCGGCCGTCGCGAGGTTGGCGAGCGGACGGGCCGACGCCTTGAGGGCGTGAACCGCGAGCGCGATCACGACGCCGGCGACGATCGGCGCCCACACCGCGTCGGCGAGCAGCGACGACGGATCGTCCACCCGGACCGTCTCGGCGGTCGCGCCCGCGCCGAACGCCACTCCGCCGGACGCCGGCCTGATGACCGTCTGCAGGATGTCGTTGAGGGAGTCGACCGCGGGGATCTTGTCGGCGACGATCTCGACGACCAGCAGGATGCCGACCAGCCAGAGGGCGATGTCACTGGAGAGCCACGTCCAGCCGGCGGGGAGCTCGACCGCCTCGACGAGCCGATCGGCCAGACCGAGGACGAGCAGCGGCATCCACGCATTGAGGCCGGCAGCGGCGGCCAGACCGGAGCCGACCAGGAATTCGAGCACGGCACCAGCGTAGGGGGAGTCGCCGAGGGCGAACACCGGTCCCGGTGTCGGATGCCCGGCATACGCTGGACGGATGCAGACCACGAGATCCGTTCGCCCTTTCGAGGTCGTGAGCGAATACCAGCCCAGCGGCGATCAGCCGCAGGCGATCGCCGAGCTCGCGGCGCGCGTCAACGCGGGTGAGACCGACGTCGTCTTGCTGGGCGCGACGGGAACGGGAAAGTCCGCGACGACGGCGTGGCTCATCGAGCAGGTGCAGCGGCCCACGCTCGTGCTCGCGCACAACAAGACCCTCGCGGCGCAGCTGGCGAATGAGTTCCGCGAGCTCATGCCGCACAACGCCGTCGAGTACTTCGTCAGCTATTACGACTACTACCAGCCCGAGGCCTACGTCCCGCAGACCGATACCTTCATCGAGAAAGACTCGTCGATCAACGCCGAGGTCGAACGGCTGCGGCACTCGACGACCAACGCGCTGCTCAGCCGACGCGACGTGGTCGTCGTGTCGACGGTCTCGTGCATCTACGGGCTGGGCGCACCGGAGGAGTATCTCCGTGCCATGGTCGCGTTGCAGGTGGGGGAGCGCTACGACCGTGACGCACTCATCCGCAAGTTCATCGCGATGCAGTACAACCGCAACGATGTCGACTTCTCGCGCGGCAACTTCCGCGTTCGCGGCGACACCATCGAGATCATCCCCGTGTACGAGGAGTACGCCGTCCGCATCGAGCTCTTCGGCGACGAGATCGAAGCGCTGTATATGCTGCACCCGCTCACGGGCGAGGTGGTCCAGAAGCTCGACAGCGTGCCGATCTTCCCCGCATCGCACTACGTCGCCGGAACTGACACGGTGCAGCGCGCCATCGGGACGATCGAGACGGAGCTCGCCGAGCGGCTCAAGGAGCTGGAAAGCCAGGGCAAGCTGCTCGAGGCGCAGCGACTGCGCATGCGCACCACGTTCGATCTCGAGATGCTGCAGCAGCTGGGATTCTGCTCCGGCATCGAGAACTACTCGCGGCATCTCGACGGGCGGGCCCCCGGGGAGCCGCCGCACACTCTGCTCGACTTCTTCCCCGACGACTTCCTGCTGGTCATCGACGAGTCGCACGTGACCGTGCCGCAGATCGGCGCGATGTACGAGGGCGACGCGTCGCGCAAGCGAACGCTCGTCGACCACGGCTTCCGCCTCCCGAGCGCGCTCGACAACCGTCCGCTCCGCTTCGACGAGTTCAAGCAGCGGATCGGTCAGACCGTGTATCTCTCGGCGACGCCGGGACGATATGAGATGGGCATCGCAGACGGCGTCGTGGAGCAGATCATCCGCCCCACCGGCCTGGTCGACCCGAAGATCGTGGTCAAGCCGTCGAAGGGGCAGATCGACGACCTGCTGGAGGAGATCCGCATCCGCGTCGAGCGCGACGAGCGTGTGCTGGTCACGACGCTGACGAAGAAGATGGCGGAGGAGCTGACCGACTTCCTTGGAGAGCACGGGGTGCGTGTCCGTTACCTGCACTCCGACGTCGACACCCTGCGGCGCGTCGAGCTGCTCACCGAGCTGCGGCAGGGCGTCTACGACGTGCTCGTCGGCATCAACCTGCTGCGAGAGGGGCTCGACCTTCCGGAGGTGTCGCTGGTGGCGATCCTCGACGCCGACAAGGAGGGCTTCCTGCGGTCGGGCACATCGCTCATCCAGACGATCGGCCGCGCGGCGCGGAACGTGTCGGGCGAGGTGCACATGTACGCCGACAGCATGACCGACTCGATGCGCGCAGCGATCGAGGAGACCGAGCGGCGTCGCGACAAGCAGATCGCGTACAACAAGGCGAACGGCATCGATCCACAGCCGCTGCGCAAGCGCATCGCCGACATCACTGACGTCCTCGCCCGCGAGGCCTCCGACACCAAGGAGATGCTCTCCAAGAAGAACAAGTCGGGCAAGGGCAAGAGTCCCACGCCGAAGCTCCGTCGCGAGGGAATCGCCGCCGAGGGCGCGGCGCAGCTCGAAGCGACGATCGAGGATCTGTCCAACCAGATGCTCGCGGCGGCTGAGGAGCTCAAGTTCGAGCTGGCGGCGAGGCTGCGCGACGAGGTGCAGGATCTGAAGAAGGAGCTGCGCGCGATGGAGCGCGCCGGACACGCATAGCGAGGCCACGATGGAGCAGCGAGTAAGCCTGATCACCCTCGGCACCGCCGACCTCGGCCGGGCGATCGACTTCTACCGTGCGCTCGGGTGGGAGCCGCACCCGACTTCCGTGCCGGGCGAGGTCGCCTTCTACCAGAGCGGGGCCATGGTGCTCGCGCTCTGGTCGCGTGAAGCGCTTGCGGCCGACTCAGGCGTCGTGGATGCCGGCGGGTGGGGCGGCGTCACCCTGGCGCACAACGTCCGCACTCGCGAGGAGGCCGACGACATCCTCGCGGCGGCCGAGGCAGCCGGCGGGGCGATCACACGGCCGGCGGGCCAGACCGAGTGGGGCGGCTATTCGGGCGTCTTCGCCGACCCCGACGGGCACCCGTGGGAGATCGCAGTCAATCCGGGCTGGGAGATCGCCGCCGACGGCTCGATCCGGCTGGGTTGAACGGCCGGCGCTTCAGGGGCAGTGCATGAGGGGCTTGGGGCCCGACCGATCGAACGTGTGCTGCGACATCGGATGGCCGCACAGCGGGCATGCGCGCTCTGTGCGCACCGGCTCCGGCTCGGTGTCGTACGGTCCGACCGATGCCGGTCCTGCGAAGCGGATGAGCCTGCTGTTGAGGAACGCGTACCAGCCGCCGGCCTCACGGGCTCGCTCACGCATCGGCTTCCGGCGTTCGTTTCGTGTCATGACTATTAGTGTACTAAGCAATAGGATGGGCGGGTGGACTCCCGCGACGACCTCCTCAGACTCGAGAACCAGCTGTGCTTTGCGCTGGTGACGGCGGCGCGCAACGTCGTCTCGCTCTACCGTCCGGTGCTCGAGCCGCTGGGGCTCACGCACCCGCAGTACCTTGTGATGCTGGCCCTCTGGGAGCGCGCGCCGCGGTCGCTCGCCGAGCTCGCCGATGAGCTGGCGATGGAGCCGGCGACCCTGTCGCCGCTCGTCAAGCGCCTCGAGGCGCAGGGGAGGGTCGCCCGGGCTCGCAGCGTGGCCGATGAGCGCGTCCTGGAGATCGGGCTCACGGAGGATGGACGCAGGCTGCGAGAGCAGGCCCTCGAGATCCCCGAGCGCATCATGGAGCGCGTCGGCATGGACGTCGCTGAGATCGAGGGGCTGCGGGATGCGCTCGGCCGTTTCGCCGGCCGACGCTCCCACGCCTCGCGCTGACTGTGCTCGACGGCTGGTGCGCGGAGTCGCCGTCGGAGGAGGGAGCCGCGTAGGCTCCGCGCGTGCGCCGTCGCCGTGCAGCACCTGTGTGAACCCCCGGTCCCGAGCCGATGTCCGAGGCTCGACCTAGACTTGTCCGGTGCCAATCGTCCCCGTCGCCACTTCCTCGAAGCTCAGTGTTCGCGGTGCCCGCGTCCATAACCTCAAGGACGTCGACCTCGACATCCCGCGCGATTCGCTCGTCGTGTTCACGGGGCTGTCGGGTTCCGGCAAGTCGAGCCTCGCGTTCGACACCATCTACGCCGAGGGGCAGCGCCGCTACGTCGAA
>CALANM010000043.1 GCA_937926065.1 uncultured Microbacterium sp. | reverse complement strand
AGACGAGCGTCTTGTAGCCGAAGATCGGCTTGCGACTGAACACCGGGAAGATCTCCGACACGATGCCGAAGAACGGCAGCGCGATGACGTACACCTCGGGATGACCGAAGAACCAGAACAGGTGTTGCCAGAGGAGCACTCCCCCGTTCTGCGGATCATAGATGTGTGCCCCGAGCACGCGATCGGCCGCCGCGGCGAACAGCGCGGCCGCGAGGATGGGAAAGGCCATGAGCACGAGGATGCTTGTGATCAGTGTGTTCCAGGTGAAGATCGGCATCCGCCACATCGTCATCCCGGGGGCGCGCATCGTGATGACCGTCGTGATGAAGTTGACGGCACCTAGGATCGTGCCGAAACCGCTCAGCCCCAGCCCCAGGAACCAGAGGTTGCCGCCGGCACCCGGCGAGAACGTCGCGTTCGAGAGCGGCTGGTAGGCGGTCCAGCCGAAGCCGGCCGCCCCCTGCGGCGTGAGGTAGCCGCTCACGGCGATCAGCGAGCCGAACAGGAACAGCCAGAACGACAGGGCGTTGAGCCGCGGGAACGCGACATCGGGTGCGCCGATCTGCAAGGGCATGACCGCGTTGGCGAACCCGGCGAACAGCGGCGTCGCGAACATGAGCAGCATGATCGTGCCGTGCATCGTGAACAGCTGGTTGTACTGCTCCTTGGTCGGCACGACCTGGATACCGGGCTCGAACAGCTCGGCGCGGATGAGCAGCGCGAGCAGCCCGCCGAACAGAAAGAACAGAAGCGCGGCGCCGATGTACATGTAGCCGATCGTCTTGTGGTCGGTGGAGGTGATCCACCGCACGATGACGTTGCCCTTCTGCTCGACGCGCGATGCGCTCAGCAGCGAAGCCTGCCTCGGAGGGAGCGTGCGCGGCCGCTGTGCGGTCTCGTCAGTGCGCGTTTCGGTCATCGCCCGCCCTTCTGGCTCCGTCGGCGCGCCTGATGATGATCACGCGCTCGCGCCAAACCTGGTGCGGTCGCCGCGCCACCGGGAGGGGGTTGACTGGGACGCGAATGCCTGGGTATCTTCAGCGGCTAGCTGTACCCGGTCAGCACGTTGTTGACAGTCGGGTAGGGAGAAGGCCTCCACGATTGGTGGTGTCTAACGTCACCGAAGTGGAGGCCTTCTCTTGGTCCACCGTAACGCGCGGCTCACTGTCACGGGCCGACTGATCCTCGTACGCCGTGTCCTCGCCGGCCGGCCCGTCTCGCACGTCGCGAAAGAGATGGGCGTGTCCCGGCAGTGCGCACACCGCTGGCTGGCCCGCTACCGCGATCTCGGCGAGGCAGGGCTGTCTGACCGTTCCTCGCGCCCAGCCTCGTCGCCGACCGCGACACCGTTGGAGACAGCGGCCGCGGTCGTCGAGCTGCGCTCGCGCGAGCGGCTCGGACGCGACGAGATCGCCCGCGCCTGCGGGGTCAGTCCACGCACCGCATCCCGGCTGATCGCCCGAGCGGGCCTTCCGCCGCTGCACGAGCTGGACCCGGTCACCGGGATCGCGTTGCGCGCGTCCCGACGCACCCAGGTCCGCTACGAACGCGAGACCCCGGGGGACCTGGTCCACATCGATGTGAAGAAGCTCGGCCGCATCCCCGAAGGCGGCGGTTGGCGCGTCGCAGGTCCAGACACGATCGATCATCACGGCAGCCGGGATCGGAAGGTCAAGCTCGGGTTCGACTACGTCCACGTCGCCGTCGATGACCACTCCCGGCTCGCGTTCGCGCAGATCCTCCCCGATGAGAAGGGCACCACCTGCGCGGCGTTCCTCGCCGCCGCGGCCGAGTTCTTCGCCCGCCACGGGATCCCGATCCGCGAGGTCATGACCGACAACGCGAAGAACTACACCATCTCAGCCGCGTTCCAGGCCCAGCTCCAAGCGCTCGGCGCGAAGCACATCACCACCCGGCCGCACTGCCCCTGGCAGAACGGCAAAGCCGAACGGTTCAACCGCACCATGCAGGAGTACTGGGCCTACCGCGCCCCCTACGTCTCCAACCAGCACCGCGCTGAAGCGCTCGCGCCCTGGCTCGAGCACTACAACTACGCTCGACCACACACCGCCTGCGGCGGCCGACCCCCGATCAGCCGGGTGTCACCAACCTCATGACCGGGTACAGCTAGACGCGTGTCAGCCCGAGGAGGTGCCGGCCGCGCGGCGCGAGTAGTCTCGGGCCGTGGAACTGGTGCCCTCGCTCATCATCGGCGTGGTCGTGATCGCGGCGTCGACGGTGCTGGCCCGACGGCTCAGCATCGCGGGGCCCCTCGTGCTCGTCGCGATCGGTCTCATCGCCTCGCTCTTCCTGCCGGCCTTCGCGGTCGAACCCGAGATCATCCTCGCCGGCGTCCTGCCGCCACTGCTGTTCGCTGCGGCCGTGCGGGTGCCGGCCATCGAGTTCCGGCGCGACGCGCTCCCCATCTCCGGCCTGGCGGTGGTGCTGGTGGTCGTGAGCGCCCTCGTGCTCGGCGCGTTCTTCTGGTGGATGCTTCCCGACCTCGACTTCGCGCTCGCGGTCGCGCTCGGCGCGATCCTCTCGCCCACGGATGCCGTGGCCACCTCCATCGTCAAGAGACTCGGCATCTCGCCGCGCGTCGTCGTCATGCTCGAAGGCGAGAGCCTGCTGAACGACGCGACCGCCCTCGTGCTGCTGCGCAGCGCCGTCGCCGCTGTCGCCGCGGGCTTCTCGTTCTGGGGGACGGTCGGCACGTTCGCGATGGGAGTCGTGGTCGCCGTCGTCATCGGCATCATCGTCGCGATCCTCGCACTGAGGGTGCGGCACGCGCTCACAGACTCCGCGGCATCCACCGCCATCGGGTTCGTCGTGCCGTTCGCCGCCTACTTCCCCACGGAGCACTTCGGCGGCTCCGGTCTGGTCGCCGCGGTCGTCGCGGGCATCGGCGTCGGTCAAGGGTCGACACGCTGGTTCACCGCCGAAGAGCGCATCTCCGACCGGCTCAACTGGCGCACGGTCGAGTTCCTGCTCGAAGGCGCGGTCTTCCTCATCATGGGGCTCGAGCTGCGAGACCTCGTGACCGCCAACCTCGAACAGCACAACGGCGTCTGGGTCGCGCTCGGCCTCGCCGTCGCAGCGCTCGCGATCGTGCTCGTCGTGCGCACGGCGTATGTGTCGGGGCTCGTCGCCCTCCAGGGGCGACGAGCGCACACCACGGAGCGGCGCAAACGACTCGAGG
>CALANM010000042.1 GCA_937926065.1 uncultured Microbacterium sp. | reverse complement strand
GCCCTGCGCGGCGGCGAGCAGCGCCCGGGTGCCGGCGTCGAGAGCCGCCAGGCGTGCCTCGGCGTCGGCGGCGGAGTCGCCGCGCACGTCGAGGTACGCCTTGAGCTTCGGCTCGGTGCCGCTCGGGCGCACGATGAGCCGTGAGCCGTCGGCGAGCCACAGCCGCAGCACGTCGCCGCGCGGGAGCCCGTCGACGCCCGTGAGCAGGTCGTCGATGCGCTCGACCGCGACACCGCCCACCTGTGACGGCGGAGCGGCGCGCAGGGCGCTCATGATGCGTCCGATGACCGAGAGGTCGTCGACGCGGATCGACACCTGCCCGGACTCGAAATGCCCGAACGTGTCCTGGAACTGCGCGATGACGTCGGTGAGCGCGCGGCCCTGCTCGCGCGCCTCGGCGATGAGGCCGAGCATGGCGACAGCGGCCGAGATGCCGTCCTTGTCGCGCACCGTCGCGGGGTTCACGAGGTAGCCGAGCGCCTCCTCGAAGCCGAACACGATGCCGGGCGCGCGCGAGATCCACTTGAACCCGGTGAGCGTCGCGTGGAAGTCGAGGCCGTAGTGCTCGGCGACCGCCTGCAGTCCGGGCGACGACACGAGCGAGCAGGCGAGCGATCCGCCCGATGCGGTCTGGGCGGCCCGCCAGCCGAGCAGCAGCCCCACCTGGTTCCCCGTGAGTCGCCGCCAGCCATCGGGTGCCGACGGGTCGGGCACGGCGACCGCGAGGCGATCGGCATCCGGGTCGTTCGCGAGGATGAACTCGGCCCCCGCTGCGCTCGCCGTCGCGTACGACAGATCCATCGCTCCCGGCTCCTCGGGGTTGGGGAAGGCGACGGTCGGGAACGCGGGGTCGGGCTGGATCTGCTCGGGGACGACGACCGGATGCGGGTAGCCCGCGCGCGTGAGGATCTTCTCGAGCGTCTCATATCCCACGCCGTGCATCGCCGTGTAGACCCAGGTCATGCCGGCCGCTCCGGCCGGGGCGGGTGCGACGGTCGCGGTCGCCGACACGTAGGCCTCGACGACCGCCTCGTCGGCGATGTCGTAGGCGCCGCGGGGCAGGGCGTCCACCGTCGTCGTCGCGGCGACCGCCTCGATGTGGGCCGCGATCTCGGCGTCGGCGGGCGACACGATCTGCGAGCCGTCGTCCGCGCCGCCGAGGTACACCTTGTACCCGTTGTCGTCGGGCGGGTTGTGGGATGCCGTGACCATGACGCCTGCCGAGGCTCCGAGGTGACGCACCGCGAAGGCGAGGACGGGCGTCGGCAGCAGACGGGGGAGCAGGACGGCGCGCAGGCCGGCGCCGGCGAACAGCTCGGCGCTGTCTCGCGCGAAGACGTCGGAGTTGCGGCGGCCGTCGTAGCCGATGACGACGAGCGGCGCCTCGGCATCCCCCCTCTGCTGCGCCTTCTCGAGCAGGTACGCGGCCAGGCCTGCGGCCGCCTGCGACACGAGAACGCGGTTCATGCGGTTGGACCCGGCCCCGAGGCGTCCGCGCAGGCCGGCCGTGCCGAAGGCGAGCCGTGTGCCGAACCGGTCGGTGAGCTCGGCGATCGCCGCCGCGTCGCCGCCGTCGGCCGCCTCGATGAGGAGCGCGAGCTCTGCACGGGTGGCTTCGTCAGGGTCCTGCGCGTGCCAGGCGCGGGCGGCATCGATGACAGCGGTGCTCATCACAGCTCGCCGATCACGCGTGCCAGCAGGGCAGAGATCACCGGTTCCGCCTGCTGTCCGGCCTCGATGACCTCCTGGTGGCTCAGGGGAGTGGTCTGGATGCCGGCGGCCATGTTCGTGATGAGGGAGAAGCCGAGCACCTCCATGCCGACCTGGCGCGCGGCGATCGCCTCGAGCGCCGTCGACATGCCGACGATGTGGCCGCCGATCGTCTTGGCCATGCGCACTTCGGCCGGCGTCTCGTATTGGGGGCCGCGGAACTGGCAGTAGACGCCTTCGTCGAGGGTCGGGTCGACCGTGCGGGCCAGGTCGCGCAGACGCTGGGAGTAGAGGTCGGTGAGGTCGATGAAGGTCGCCCCCTCCAGCGGCGACGCGCCGGTGAGGTTGATGTGGTCGCTGATGAGCACGGGCTGCCCGGGCTTCCACGCGGTCTTGATGCCGCCGGCCCCGTTCGTGAGCACCATCGTCTTCGCACCGGTCGCGGCGGCGGTGCGCACGCTGTGCACGACCCGCCTCACGCCGTGGCCCTCGTAGTAGTGCGTGCGCGCGCCGATCACGAGCACGCGCCTGCCCCGCGGCGTCAGGATGCTGCGCAGCGAGCCGACGTGCCCGGCGAGGGCCGGCCGGCTGAACCCGGTCACCTCCGTGGCGGCGATCGTCGCCGTCGTCTCGCCGATGAGGTCGGCGGCCCTGCCCCATCCGCTTCCGAGCGTGAGGGCGATGTCGTGCCTCTCGACGCCCGTGAGGCGGGCGATGTCGGCGGCGGCTTCGGCGGCCACGGCGAACGGATCGGCGGTGGGCTCGTCGAGGGGATGAGGGACGTTTTCGGACATGGACCCACTCTAGGAACCTCCGGCATCCCGTGCCAGGACGACCCGGCCGCGCGGGGCGTGGGCCGGCGGTCGGCGGGACGCGCGTTCGCCTGAGACAATGGAGCACATGTCCTTGAGCTTCGAGCGCACCCAGAGCGTCGCCGTCCTCGGCGGCGGACCCGGCGGATACGAAGCGGCGCTGGCCGCCGCGCAGCTCGGAGCCGAGGTCACGCTCGTCGAACGGGCGGGAGTGGGCGGTTCCGCCGTCATCACCGACGTCGTCCCGTCGAAGAGCCTCATCGCGACCGCCGACGCCGCCGTCGCGATCTCCGAGGCATCCGATCTGGGAGTGCAGCTGTTCGCCCGCTCCGAGGCCGGCAAGCCGCTCAAGCCCGAGATCGCCATCAACCTCGCCGCTGTCAACAAGCGGCTCCTGTCGCTTGCGCGGCAGCAGTCCGACGACATGCGCGCGCACCTGGTCGAGGCGGGCGTGCGCATCGTCTCGGGGCACGGCCGTCTCGACGGCTCGCACGCCGTCGTCGTCTCGACGGGCCCCGGCGGCACTGACTTCGATCGGGTCGAGGCCGACACGCTCGTCGTCTCCGTCGGCGCCTCGCCGCGCGAGCTGCCCAGTGCGCTGCCCGACGGCGAGCGCATCCTCACGTGGACGCAGCTGTATGACATGAAGGCGCTGCCGAGCCACCTCATCGTCGTCGGCTCGGGTGTCACGGGCGCCGAGTTCGCCTCGGCGTACATGAACCTCGGCGCGCAGGTCACGCTCGTCTCGAGCCGCGACCAGGTGCTGCCCGGTGAGGACCGCGACGCGGCGACCCTGCTCGAGAAGGTGTTCAAGCGCGGCGGCATGACGGTGCTGTCCAAGTCGCGCGCCGAGAAGGTGGAGCGCGTCGGCGACGGCGTCGTCGTGACGCTCTCAGACGGGCGCACGGTCGAAGGCAGCCACTGCCTCATGGCCGTCGGCTCCATCCCCAACACCGCCGACATCGGCCTGGAGCAGGCGGGCGTGCAGATGACCGACTCGGGTCACATCCGCGTCAACCGCGTCGCCCGCACCTCGGTCCCCCACATCTACGCCGCGGGCGACTGCACGACGTTCGTGCCGCTCGCCTCGGTGGCCTCGATGCAGGGGCGCATGGCTGTGTTCCACGCCCTGGGCGACATCGTCATCCCGCTCGACCGGGGCCGCATCACGGCGAACATCTTCACCGCACCCGAGATCGCGACCGTCGGTCGCCAGGAGAAGGACATCGAGTCCGGCGCCATCAACGGCTACGTGTACAAGCTGCCGCTGGCGGCCAACGCGCGCGCCAAGATGATGGGCATCAAGGACGGCTTCGTGAAGATCATCGCCCACGAGGGGTCGGGCACGGTGCTCGGCGGTGTCATCGTCGGCCCGCGCGCGTCGGAGCTCATCTACCCGATCGCGATCGCCGTGGAACGCCGCCTCACGGTCGATCAGGTCTCGCGCGTGTTCGCGGTGTTCCCGTCGCTGTCGGGATCGATCACCGACGCGACGCGTGCGATGCACCTTGTCGGCAGCGACGACACCTCGATGAGCTGACCTGCGGCTCCGCGGCGTCGGCAGCGTTCACCGCTCGACGACCAGCTCCTCGATGATCGTCACGTGCGCATAGGTGGCCGTGTCTGCGGTCGCCTCGATCAGCACGGCTGACGACAGCATCCCCTCGCCCAGCTGGATGGTGTGAGCCTCCTTGTCGCACGCGACCGTCTGGCCGTACGAGTAGGCCTCGGCCCCGTTCTCGGAGTAGACGGTCACGCCGACCTCGACGACGTTCGTCCCGTCGCCGTAACAGCGGGCGTCGGCGCGCACGACGTTCGCGGAGTCGGCGAAGTCGAGGCGGATGCCGTCTTCCTCCGACCCGTCGGGCGCCTCGTCGCCTTCGCCGTCGACCTGCAGGACGGCGTGCCCGGCGGCGCCCGGACCGTCGGACTGCGCCTCGACGACCTCCTCGACCCAGTCCCGTGCCGCATCGAGGTCGACCGACGGGGTCGTTGTCGCGCAGGCAGAGAGAAGCACGGCGGCGGCGCCGGCGAGGACGATCGACGAAAGTCGTCTCATCGCCCCACGGTAACCTGTCGCGTCGTCCAGGTCAGCCCCGTCGGCCCGTGTCGCGCGAAGCGCGAGCGGCGCTCAGGGCATCGCGTGCGGGTCTCAGGAGATGGTGAGCAGCTGGTGGCCGGCGGGAACGGTGGTTCCCGGGTCGGCGTTGATCGACCCGATGACGCCGTCCTTGTGCGCTTGGATGGGCTGCTCCATCTTCATCGCCTCGAGCACCACGACAAGGTCGCCCTTGACGACCTGCTGTCCCTCTTCGACCGCGACCTTGACGATGGTGGCCTGCATGGGAGACTTCACGGCGTCGCCCGAGGCTCCCGCGACGACGGTCGGCGCGTGCGAGCGACGCGACGGCGGCACAGCGGCGGGACGGCCGGTCTGGGCCGGACCCTGCGCGATGCGGTCGGGCAGGCTGACCTCCAGGCGCTTGCCGCTCACCTCGACGACGACCGTGTGGCGCGGTTCGCCGGCGTCGGGGGCTTCCAGCTCGCCGTCCCACGGAGCGATGTCGTTCTCGAACTCGGTCTCGATCCACCGTGTGAAGACGCCGAACTCGCCGTTCTCGGCGGTGAACGCCGGGTCGCGCACCACCTTGCGGTGGAAGGGGAGGACGGTCGGCATCCCCGCGACCTCGAACTCGTCGAGGGCGCGGCGGGAGCGCGCGAGGGCCTCGGCGCGGTCGCGCCCCGACACGATGATCTTGCCGAGGAGCGAGTCGAACGCGCCGGAGACGCTGTCGCCGGCGGTCACACCGGAATCAAGGCGGATGCCGGGGCCTCCGAACGTCTTGAACTGGTGGATGCGGCCCGGCTGCGGGAGGAAGCTGCGACCCGGGTCTTCGCCGTTGATGCGGAACTCGATCGAGTGGCCGACGGGGGTGGGGTCGTCGTAGTCGAGCACTCCGCCCTCGGCGAGCCGGAACTGCTCGCGCACGAGGTCGATGCCCGTGACCTCTTCCGAGACGGGGTGCTCGACCTGCAGGCGGGTGTTGACCTCGAGGAAGGAGATGGTGCCGTCGGCGCCGATGAGGAACTCGCAGGTTCCCGCGCCGACGTAGCCGACCTCCTTCAGGATCGCCTTCGAGGAGTCGTAGAGGATCCTGTTCTGCTCGTCGGTGAGGAACGGAGCAGGGGCCTCCTCGACGAGCTTCTGGTGGCGGCGCTGGAGCGAGCAGTCGCGCGTCGAGATGACGACGACATTGCCCTCGGCATCCGCGAGGCACTGCGTCTCGACGTGCCGCGGCTTGTCGAGGTACTTCTCCACGAAGCACTCGCCGCGGCCGAAGGCGGTGATGGCCTCGCGTGTGGCCGACTCGAACAGCTCGGCGACCTCGTCGAGCTCGCGGGCGACCTTGAGGCCCCGTCCGCCGCCGCCGTATGCCGCCTTGATGGCGATGGGCAGGCCGTGTTCCTTCGCGAACGCGATGACCTCGTCGGCGCCCGACACGGGCCCCGGAGTGCCGGGGGCGAGGGGAGCGCCGACCTTCTCGGCGACATGGCGTGCCGTGACCTTGTCGCCGAGCGCCTCGATGGCTTCGGGTGAGGGGCCGATCCACGTGAGGCCGGCCGCGATGACGGCGCGGGCGAAGTCGGCGTTCTCGGCGAGGAAGCCGTAGCCGGGATGCACGGCGTCGGCGCCGGATCGGCGCGCGACCGAGAGGATCTTCTCGATCGACAGATAGGTCTCGGCGCTGGTGGTGCCGTCGAGGGCGTACGCCTCGTCGGCGAGGCGGGCGTGCATCGCGTCGCGGTCCTGGTCGGCGTAGACGGCGACGGACGCTTTTCCGGAGTCGCGGGCCGCGCGGATGACACGGACGGCGATCTCGCCGCGGTTCGCGATGAGGACCTTGGCGATGTGAGGCATGGATGCCAGCCTACCCAGCCAGACCCTCGATCCTTTGGATCATTCGCACAAGGTCACGACAGAATCGTGAGCGAGAGTCTACGACGACGACGTCGTCTCGGCGTCGGACGCGGAGACCCGGTTCCACAGGTCGGTCCACGTCACGCCGAGCTGCGCGGCCAGGCGGCGCACCGTCGACAGCGACATGCCGACGACCGTCGAGGGGTCGCCGTCGACGCGCGTGATGAACGCGCCGCCCAGGCTGTCGACCGTGAAGGCGCCGGCCACGAACAGGGGCTCGCCCGAGGCGACGTACGCCTCGATCTCCGCGTCGCTGACGTCGTCGGCGAAGGTCACGGACGCAGCGGCGACGGCGTGCGCCCCGACGGGGTCGGCGCCCGGAGCCACCCGGAACACGGAGTGACCGGAGTGCAGGACGCCCGTGCGCCCGCGCATCGCATGCCAGCGAGCCGTGGCGACGTCCGCGGTGTGAGGCTTGCCGAGCACCTGCCCGTCGATCTCGAACATGGAGTCGCCGCCGATCACGAGACCGTCGAACCCCGGGTCGTGCTCGGCGAGTGCGGCGACGACGTCGGCGGCCTTGCGGCGGGCGAGCAGGAGCACGTGCTCCTCGGGGGCGAGGGTGCGCCCCTCGGCGGCCTCGACGTCGGCGATGACGGCGTCTTCGTCGACGCGCGGGGCGCGGGCGAGCGGCTCGATGCCGGACTGACGCAAGAGCATGAGACGAGCGGGGGAGGTGGAGGCGAGGCACACGCGCATCCCTTCACGCTACCGCCGGGCGCTCTCGCTCCGAGGCGCCCGCAGACGGATGTGGGAGAGTCGGAGGATGGCACCCGACAGCGAGATCGAACTGGACATCACCGACGTCGCGCACGGTGGGGTGTTCATCGGCCGGCACGTCGACGCAGACAGCGCCGACCGCGGCGGCCGCGTCGTGTTCGTGCCCGATGCGATTCCGGGCGAGCGCGTGCGCGTGCGGCTGACGGACACGAACCACAAGTCCTTCTGGCGCGGCGAGACGCTCGAGGTGCTCGAGTCCTCGGAGCATCGCCGGCCGCACGTCTGGGCGGCGGCCGATCTCTCCCGCGCACCCGGCGAGCGTGCCGGCGGCGCCGACTTCGGGCACATCGCGCTCGATCACCAGCGTGAGCTCAAGTCCCGTGTCATCCGTGACGCCCTGCAGCGCATCGGCGGCCTCGACCTGCCCGTCACGATGGAGGGCGCGCGTCCGGCACGCGATGCCGACGGCGGGGTGGTCGCCGAGGAGAGCCCGGATGCCACGCGCTGGCGCACGCGCGTGAGTCTGCACGTCGACGCCGACGGTCGCATCGGCCCCTTCGCGGCGCGCAGTCACCGGGTGATCGAGGTGGACGACCATCCGCTCGCGGTCGCGGAGATCGCGGCGGCGGCTCTCGCGCAGCGCTCGGCCGAGCCCGGGCGCCTCGACTTCGTGCTGCCGTCCGACGG
>CALANM010000041.1 GCA_937926065.1 uncultured Microbacterium sp. | reverse complement strand
GGCTCTTCACCGACGACGGCGAATGCACCGACGACGGCACCCGGGAGTTCCTCCAAGGGTGGATGGAGGACTTCCTGGAGTTCATCAAGCGCGTGCTGACGGTGGTCCCTCCGCCGCAGCGCGCATCATGATCCCTGCCTTCCGCGCGGCGGAGCGCGGCAGCGTCAGCCCCACTGGGGGAGCTGCTGAAGCGTCCAGGTGTTTCCGTCGGGGTCGTCGAACTGCACGAAGCGGCCCCAGTCGAGCTCCTGCACGCCGCGGGCTTCGACACCGGCGTCCCGCAACTGGGCCAGGGCGGCGTCGGCATCCGGCACGACCACCTGGATCGTGTTCTGCTTTCCGGGTTCGAGGTCGATGCCGAGCCCTTCGCCGATCGCGATGGAGCAGGCCGAGCCGGGCGGGGTGAGCTGGACGAAGCGGATGTCGGGAGTCGGACGCTGATCGTGGTCGGCGTTGAACCCGATTCGGGTGTAGAACTCCTTGGCGCGGTCGACGTCGGTGACCGGCACGAAGATCAGCTCGATCTTCCAGTCCATAGGAGTCTCCTCTCTGTCGGAGGGCACGTTACGCCGATCCTCGGACATTGCGCGCTGATCATTACCATGGTGCCTATGACCGACGAGAACCCCCGGTTCAGCCCCGTCATCGCGCTGCTCGCGGTGTCGGCCATGTGGGAGGGGCAGCTGACTGCCGTGCTCAAGGATCTCGGCATCACGACCCGCAAGTTCGGCCTCCTCGGGCACATCTACGCCGAGCCGGGCATCTCATTCTCCGAGCTCGCCCGCCGGTCGCACATCACGGTCCAGTCTGCGCACACCGCCGTGCGCTCACTCGTCGATGACGGCCTCGTCCAAGACGCGACGTCGCACGCGGGAGCGGCAAGCGACCTCCACGTGACGCCGCAGGGGGCACGCGTTCTGCGCGAAGCCCGTCGCCGGCTGTCGGAGCTCGACAGCCGGCTCGCTGAGAGCCTTCCGGGAGTCGCCGCGTCGCTCGACGGCATGCGCGCCGGCATCGTCTGACGCGCCCGCATCCTTCAACTACGCTGAAGGCATGCTGCGCACCCCCTACAGAGCGTTCCGCCTCGTCGCGATCGCCGAGGCCATCACCTGGACGCTCCTCATCGCCGCACTCATCCTGCGCGCCGTCGCGGGATGGGACCTCGCGACCACGGTGGCCGGAAGCATCCACGGCTTCGTCTTCCTCTCCTACGGGGCGACCGCCATCCTCGTCTCGCTCAACAGCCGCTGGCCGGTGGGTCCGACCGTGCTGGCTGTCGTCTCTGCAGTGATCCCCTACGCGACGATCCCCGTCGAGCGGTGGCTGCACCGCAAGGGTCTGCTCGACGGCGCCTGGCGCACCCAGGAGCCGGATGCCGGCGAGCGACGCTGGTACGACGGGCTGCTGCGCTGGTTCCTCCTGCGCCCGTGGGCGCTGATCGCGCTCATCGCGGCGGCGGTCGTGGCGCTCTTCGTCGCGCTCCTGATCATCGGCCCGCCCGGCGGCCGGCACTGAGCGCGTTCCGGGGGATCAGCGCCGCGTCGACACCGTCACGGTGAACTTCGCGTTCCGCGCCACCTGACGCGTCGGCCCGACGAGGCTCTCGAGAACGCCGCGGTAGCCGAGCGGAGAATTCCACACGCACCACAGCTCACCGCCCGGACGCAGCACCCGCGCGGCATCCGCGAACAGCTTCGGGGCGACCCTGTCGGACACCGCCGCACCGCTGTGGAAGGGCGGATTGAGCGCGATGAAGGATGCCGAGGCGTCCGCAACGGCGCCGAGCGCGTCGTCGCGGACCACCGTCACCCGCTCCGCGACGCCATTGGCCTGGACCGTGCGCTGCGCCGAGGCGACCGCGACGGCGGACTGGTCGGTCGCATAGACGAACGCCCCAGGATGCCGCAGCGCGAGGTGCGCCGCGATCACGCCCGTGCCGCAGGCGAGATCGATCAGCGGATCGTCTGGCGTTCCGCCACGGGGGCGGGGCGGCAGATGCTCGAGCAGCAGGCGTGTGCCGATGTCGAGGCGCGCGCCGGCGAAGACGCCGCCGAACGCGCAGACGCGGATGCCCTCGACGGAAGCGGTCGTCGGCGTCGGGTCTGCGCCGTCGTGCGGCCCGCGCGCGACGAGCACCCGGGACTTCTGCCGCGCGTGGGTGACATCGAGGTGCGCGAAGAACTCGCGGAGGACGTCATTCATCGCCGTCGACATGTGCTTGATGCGCCCGCCGCCGAACACGACCACGTCGGGGGCGGCGTGCGCGGCGATGAGGCCGGCGATGTCCCGGAGCTGGTCGAGCGAACGGGGCAGACGCAGCAGCACGACGCGGGCGCGTGAGACGAGCTCCGCATTGAGCGGCAGCGAGCGGAACGGCGACTCGGGGCCTGATCCTTCAAGGCCGAGGTCGGCGGCGTTTGCAGCGAGCGCGCGTTCACCCGTGAGCGCGTCCTGGTGCACCCGCACGCTCCGTGCGCCGTCGTGGCAGGCGGCCAGCGTCAACGCGCCGTAGGAGTCTCCGATCACGACCAGTTCACCGTCGCCGAGACCCGCGCGGGCATCGGCCGACTCGTTCAGGAGCAGCCGGTCGGCCGCGTCGGCGGCGACCAGCCCGGGAGCCTCGATGTCGGGCCTGCGCCGCAGCGCGTCGAAGGGGAACGTCACGAGGAGCCGGCTCCCCGGCCCGGCGACGCGTCGAAGGCTCCCGCCTCGAAGGCGGTGGGCTCCTCCGCCGCGTAGCCATCGGCGTAGTGCAGCCGCGCGTCGGCGGGTGTGCATTCGTCGCCGATGCGGATGCCGGGAGCGAGCGCCCCGGCGTCGCGCAGGTCGGTCAGCGACGCGATCGCGCGCCGGCGCAGCTCCCACGGGTCGATCGTGTTCACGTACACCTTCGTGCCGCCCTCGAATCCGGCGGGATTCGAGATCCGCCACTTCAGGACGATGCGCCACGGCATCGGCCACGGGGCCTGCGGCGGACGGTAATGCCATTCCTCGTTGGTCGGCACGTGAACGCCGGTCGCCGCGTGCAGCGCGTGCACGAGGTCGGAGACGGCGCGGACGCCCTTGGGGGAGTGCTCCTGCGGCAGGTTCTCGGCGGCGGTCGAGAACACCTCGAACGCGGGGTAGCGGTGGCCGACGCCCGCGACGGCGACGGCGCCGTCGACAGCCGCGACGACGAGCCCCTCCTCGACGGCGAGATCGAGGATGCGGTGCTGATAGAGCAGGCGGTCGCTCGCCAGCATCCGCAGCTCGCGATCGACCTGCGGTCCGTGCTCGTCGATCGCCACGAGCTGCTTGTGGAGATGCTCGAACGACGCGCCCGCCGGCCGCAGCCAGTTCTGGAATACGGCGACATGCGAGGCGAACGGCTGCGCCGCCTGGATATCCGCGAGCGAAGCCACCGTGAACGCGAAGTACGCCCCGTGCTCGTCGGGCGTGAGCAGGCCGGACGACACGAGCTGGTCGTCGTACTCAGCGCCGTCGACCACGTGACGTCGCGCGACGATGACGTCGTGCGATCCCCCCAGCAGGTCGAGCGCCGCCTCTTCGAGCGACTGCTCGACACCGGATGCCGCGGAGCGGATCTCCGCGAGCTTCTCGATGTGCGCACGGCCGACGGGGTGCGACAGGTACTCCTGTGCCCACTCGACGACCGAGGCGGGCTGGCGGAAGCCGTGGTTCTCGCGCCAGTACTCGGCCGACACGATCTCGAACAGGTTGCCGAAGCGGCGGAACTCCGCGGTCGAGTCGTCGAGCTCGTGCGCGGGCACGTGCCGGAGCTCGACGAAGTCCGGACCGACCAGCCGTGACTTCTCAGGCGTCGTCTCGAAGTACCGGTCGCTGCAGAACGCGCACAGCCGACGCTCTTCGCCGGGGGCCAGCCGCCGCGACGCGTCCCTGGGACTGGAGAGCGGACGGTTCGCTCGCCCGGGCACGGTCCACACGCGCGTGCCGGTGAGTGGTCCGACCTGCTTCACGGTGCCGTCGGGCAGACGCGTGATCACGATCTCGGGAAGCTCGGTCACCCCTTCACCCTATCGACGGCCCGCGCGGGCGAGAATGAACGCATGCGGATCGTCGTGCTCACCGGCGCCGGCATCTCGGCGGAGAGCGGCGTGCCCACCTTCCGTGGTGGCGACGGCCTCTGGGAGGGCCATCGGGTCGAAGACGTCGCGACGCCTGAAGCGTTCGAGCGCGGCCCTGAGACGGTGCACGCCTTCTATGACCGGCGGCGCGGCTCGCTCGCGCATGTCGAGCCCAACGCGGCGCACGAGGCGCTGGCGCGTCTGGAGTCCGTCGTCGGCGAGGATCTGCTGGTGGTCACGCAGAACGTCGACGACCTGCACGAGCGCGCCGGCTCCACGCGGGTCGTCCACATGCACGGCGAGCTGCGTCGCGCGCTGTGCCTCGCGTGCGGGGAGCGGCCGGCGTGGGACGGTGACCTGCTGCCCGGCCCGCCGTGCCCGGTGTGCGGACAGCGCGCCCTGCGCCCGGACGTCGTGTGGTTCGGTGAGATCCCCTATGAGATGGACCGCATCGAACGGGCCGTCTTCGCGTGCGACCTCTTCGCATCGATCGGCACGTCGGGGGAGGTGTACCCCGCTGCCGGATTCGCCGCGCTCGCGAGGGCCGCAGGAGCGCGAACGGTCGAGCTGAACCTCGCGCCGACGCGGGCGGTCACGGCATCCGGGGCTTCCGTCTTCGACGAGGTGAAGGAGGGGCCGGCCACGGTGGTCGTGCCCGCATGGGTCGATGCGCTGGTGGGCGGCATCATGGGCGCGCCCTCCCGCTGACTCCGCTCCGCGGGGGTCAGGCGACGAGGCGCACGCGCACGATGTTGGTCGACTCGTCGAGCTCGGCGACCTTCGGGTACGCCTTCACGAAGTCGGAGAACGACCGGTGACCCAGTCCCTTCTCGCTGAACGACGGATCCATGCGCTTCATGAGGTTCTTGACCGCCGACAGGTGCACCCATCCGTCGTCGGAGCGCTCCTGCTCCAGGCGCAGGGCGCGAGCCAGCAGATCGGCCGTCGGATCGGACGATGCCCGCTTGCGGCGAGACACGGGCGCCTCGGTCTTCTTGGCGGCGGGCTCGGGCGCCCGCACGCCGGGCAGCGAGTCGTAGGCGTCGAACTGGTCACAGGCGGCGGCGAGCGACTTGGCCGTGGATCCGGCCACCCCCACGCCCACGACGACGCGGCCGAGCCGCTTGCACCGCTGAGCCAGCGGCACGTAGTCGCTGTCGCCGGCGACGATCACGACATGCGTCAGGTCGGGCAGGCGGAACATGTCCTCGACGGTGTCGACCGCGAGCCGGATGTCGGCGCCGTTCTTGGCGTAGGCGGCGGCAGGGAACAGCTGCACGAGGTCGACCGCGCGGGCCACCAGCTGTGAGCGGTACTCCGCGTTGACAGGGGACGACCAGTCGGCGTAGGCCCGCGTGAGCACGAGGGTCCCGAAGGATGCCGCGTAGTCGATGATCGCGCCGACGTCGATCATGGCGTCCTTCAGCCGCTGGGCGACCTCGGGCTCGCTCGGGTCCTCGGCGATGCGCTGGCGGTCGCGCGAGTACGAGTTGCGGCCGTGAACGCGGTCGTACCAGCTCATGACGATGTTGTCGAAGTCGAGGTACACCGCGACGCGGGGGTTCTGAGGATCCGGCATGCGTCCAGTGTGTCAGGCGCATGCCGCCCGGGGGATGACCCGCGCGGCGGAAGTTCCTAGACTCGCGCCATGCCCCTGCTCTTCTCCGTGCTGACCCTGGCCGTCATGATCTTCGCGATCGTCGACATCGTCCTGCGTCCCGAGGGCCAGGTGAAGCACATGCCGAAGCTCGTGTGGCTGCTCCTGGTGATCCTGCTGCCGCTCATCGGCTCGATCCTGTGGTTCGCGATGGGGCGGGAGTATCCGGAGCGCGCGGTGTCGCGGCCCCCGCAGTTCGCGCCGTGGGCGACAGAGCCTCCGGCCCCGGCTGCGTCGCCGCGCGACTTCCGGTCGACAGAGCAGCAGCTCGCCGATCTCGAACGCGAGATCGAGGCGGAGCGCCTGCGGGCCGAGATCGCGAAGCGCCGCGCCGAGCGCGACAGGGCGGGCGAGGTCGAACAGGAGTGACGGCCGAGAGGGAGAACGGGCGGAGCCGAAGCGCCGCCCGTTCCCCCACCGACTCGTCGGGAGCGCGCTAAGCCCTCATGCCGCTGCGAAGGCGCGAGATCGCGTCGACCGTCGCCGCGAGGATCAGCACGCCGCCCGTCACGAGCAGGTTGACGCCCGCCTCGAGGCGAAGCAGCGCGAGGCCGTTGATGATCGTCGCGATGACCAGGCCGCCGATCGCGGCGTGCACGAGGCGACCGCGTCCGCCGAACAGACTCACGCCTCCGACCACGGCCGCGGCGACGCCCGACAGCACGATGTCGCGGCCGGCGGCGCCGTCGACCGAGCCGATGCGGGCCTGGGCGAACAGACCCGCGACGACGGCGAGACCCGAGGCGATGACGAAGCACCACCACTTGACCCAGCGCACCTTGATGCCGGCGCGGCGGGCGGCCTCGGCGTTGCCGCCGATCGCATAGACATAGCGGCCGAAGCGCGTGCGGTCGAGCACGAACGTCCCGATCCAGAGGATCGCGAGCACGACCGGCACGATGATCGGCACGCCCTCGATGGGGATGACCGACTGCGAGCGGTTGAGGTTGAGCACCGCGACGGCGAACCCGCCGAGCACGGCGATGACGGCGAGCTTGATCCACACGAGGGAGATCGCGCGGTTCGGCACGCCGGCCCGGGTGCGTCGGCGGCGGTCCCAGAAGGCGGTGCCCGCCGAGATCGCGAGGATGACCACGAGCATGACCCAGCCGCCCCAGACAGGCAGGCGTCCGTTCTGCAGCGCGATGACTTCGGGAGCGTTGATCGGGTACAGGCCGCCGGCGCCGATGATGAGGAGGGCCAGGCCCTGGTACCCGAGGAAGAGGCCCAGTGTCACGACGAATGACGGGATGCCGACCCTGGCGACCAGGAAGCCGATCAAGGCGCCGGTGGCCAGACCCACTCCGAAGCCGATCGCGAGCGCGACCGGCCACGGGAAGCCGTGCTTGACGTTGAGGACCACGAAGGTCGCCATCGCGACGCCACCGGTGACGCCCGCGGAGAGGTCGATCTCGCCGAGGAGCAGCACGAAGACGAGGGCCATGCCCAGCACGACGTACGCCGCCGCCTGGTTCATGAGGTTGGCGAAGTTGAGCGGCGTCAGGAAGAACCGGCTCATGAAGCCGAAGAGGATCGCGAGGAAGATCAGGCCGGCGATGGCGGGCAGGGCGCCCATCTCGCCGCCGCGCACCCGCTGGAGCCACGCGCTGACCTGCTCGCGAAGTCCGCCTTCGACGCCGCTGCCGATCAGGTCGCTGGCCACGGGGTCGGGTGCCGCCGCGGTGCGAGGACTCGTGTCGGTGCTCATGCGTCGCCTCCTGTCGGGATGGTGCCGGTGCCGATCAGCTCGACGCCGGCGGGCACCTTCGTGCCGGTGATGTAGCCGACGACGTCGTCGCGCGTCGTCTCGGTGGTCTTGACCTGCGCCACCATCTGCCCGAGGTACAGAACCGCGATGTCGTCGGCGACGGCGAACACGTCGGCGAGGTTGTGGCTGATGAGGACGACGGCGACGCCCTGCTCGCTCAGGCGGCTCACGAGATTGAGCACCTGTTCGGTCTGCGCGACTCCGAGGGCGGCGGTGGGCTCGTCGAGGATCACGACGCGCGCCTTCTTGAGCACCGCGCGGGCGATCGCGACCGTCTGGCGCTGACCGCCCGACAGCGACGACACCTTCTGGCGGACCGACTTGACGGTGCGCACCGACAGCGAGCGCAGCGTGTCCGACGCCTCGCGCTCCATCCGGCCCTCGTCGAACGTGCCGGCGGAGAGCTCTTCACGGCCGAGGAACATGTTCTGGACGATGTCGAGGTTGTCGCAGAGAGCGAGGTCCTGGTAGACGACCTCGATGCCGAGGGCGGCGGCATCCCTCGGGGTATGGAGGGTCACGGGCTCCCCGTCGAAGAGCACTTCGCCCTCGTCGTAGGGCTGGACGCCCGCGAGCCCCTTGATGAGGGTGGACTTGCCGGCGCCGTTGTCGCCGACGAGGGCGGTGACCTTGCCCGGCATGACCTGCAGGTCCACCCCCTTCAGCACGCTCACGGGGCCGAACGACTTCTTCACCCCGCGAAGTCGGATGATGGGTTCTGTCATGTCTCGCTTCCTTGCGATGTCTGTGGGTCGGGGAGGGCGGCGTGCGAGGGGCGCCGCGCCTGAGAAGACGCGACGCCCCCCGTCATCAGGCGATCACTCGACGCCGAACTCGGCGCACTTGTCGGCGAGGCTGACGCCTTCGATCTCGCCGGTGCAGATCTCGGCGGCCGACGCGTCACCGGCCGCGACGACGTCCTTGACCTGCTCCGGACCGACGAGCTGCGGCGTCACAGCGATGTACGGCGTGCCGTCTTCGAGCTCCTGGTCGGCGGTGACCGACTCGCCGTTCAGAAGCGCGATGGCGACCTCGACGGCCTTGTCGGCCTCGAGCTTGACCGGCTTGTACACCGTGGCGGTCTGCCATCCGGTGAGGATGTTGCGCAGACCCTCGAGGTTGGCGTCCTGACCGGACACCGCGACGCCCTGGAGGCTGTTGTCCTGCAGGACCTTGATGACGCCGTCGGCGTTGGTGTCGTTGGCTGCCCAGACGCCGTCGACCTTGCCGTCGTTGGCGGTGAGCGCCTGCTCGAAGTTGGTCTGCGACTTGGCGCCGTCCCAGACGCCGGTCGGCTCGGCGACGGGCTTGATGCCCGCGGCCTCCATCACCTCGACGGCGCCGGAGCGGAACATCGCCGCGTTGCCGTCGGTGGGGTCACCGCCCATGTAGAACACCTGGGCGGTCTTGGGGTCCTTGCCCGCGGCCTCGAGGCCGTCGAGCACCGTCTGGCCCTGCAGGCGCCCGACCTCGACGTTGTCGAACGACACGTAGTAGTCGGCGCCCTTGAACGGGCGGTCGTAGGCGATGACCGGGATGCCCTGGCCGGCGGCCTTGGCGGCGACGCCCTCAGCGGCGCCGTTGTAGTCGACGAGGAGCATCACGCCGCAGCCCTGCGTGAGCTGCTGGTCCGCGATCGTCGCGTACTTCGAGACATCGGCCTGCGCGTTCTGGATGTCGACCTCGAAGCCGGCGCCCTCCAGTCCCTCCTGCAGGTACTTGCGGTCGAAGTTCTCCCAGCGGGGAGACGAGGCCGCGTCGGGCAGGATCACGCAGGCGCGACCGGCCTCCGCAGGCGGCTCGCCGCCTTCGGTTCCACTGGGGGAGGGGGTGCCGCTCGTCGAACAGCCCGCCATCAGGAGTGCCGTGCCGCTGAGCAGGGCAGCAGCAAGCAGAGTGGACTTCTTCATCTTTCGCCTTTCACCGTCGAAACTGCGAGTCGTTGTGATTCGGTGCGCGGGTCGCACTGCGTCGATCTTTATGTGTTCATGTCTTGGAGTCAAGACATGAACATAAAGAACTGATATCGGTCCGCACTCGGTTTAGGCCGTGAACTCACACCTTGTGTGAGCGCTCACGCCCGGCCCACAGCGGCACGCGTACGACGCGACAGGGAGTCGACGATGACGGCGAGCACCAGCACGGCTCCCGTGACCATGAACCGCACAGAGGAATCGAGGTTCAGCAGGGTGAGCCCCGAGCTGATCGACTGGATGACGATGACCCCGAGCAGGGCAGCGAAGGCGGTGCCGCGACCGCCGAAGAGCGAGACGCCGCCGATCACGGCGGCCGCGATCGCGTTGAGGTTCGTGTCGCCCGTGCCGGTGCTCTGGTTGGCCGCCGCGAGGCGAGCGGCCGCGAGGATCCCGCCGATGGCAGCGAGGGTGGTGCACAGCGCGAAGACCGAGAGGTAGATCCGCTCGACGCGGATGCCGGCGCGGCGCGCCGCCTCGACCGAGCCGCCCACCGCGTACACGGCCCGGCCCCAGCGGGTGCGCGACAGCAGGAAGTGCATGACGACGACCAGCGCGAGGAAGAACACGAACATGGCGCCGACGCCGCGCGAGAGGTTGAGCACCCACGTGGCGGCCAGCAGCAGCCCCAGCAGCAGGCCGGCGCGCGCCGTGATCTCCCAGCCGCTCTGGCTGTCGAGATTCGCGTCGGCCCGTCGGCGCGCCCGCCGGTAG
This sequence comes from uncultured Microbacterium sp., assembly GCA_937926065.1. Classification (GTDB taxonomy): domain Bacteria; phylum Actinomycetota; class Actinomycetes; order Actinomycetales; family Microbacteriaceae; genus Microbacterium. Next base: position 597 of record CALANM010000041.1, on the reverse strand, counting down.
AGCGACCACGCGTACGCGGCGACCGACACCACGACGAGGGTGTAGGCGAGCCACGCGGGCAGGAACATGTGCTGCGCGAACTGCACGATCCACGAGTCGAACGGCAGGTTCACCGAGCCTGTCTCGCCGAGCACCCACAGCTGTGCGCCGAGCACCGCCAAGAGGCCCGCGAGGGTGATGACGAAGCTCGGGAGCCCGAACCGCGTGTACAGGAAGCCGTAGAGGAGCCCGACGACGGTGCCCGAGCCGACCGCCGCGAGGATCGCGACGATGAGGGGCCACTCCGCCTGCACGAACCCGACGGCCAGGACGGCCGCCGCGAGTCCCGAGACGGATCCGACCGACAGGTCGATCTCACCGAGCAGCAGCACGACGACGATGCCGAGGGCGATCGTGCCGATCGAGGCGCACTGCATCGTCAGGTTCACGAGGTTGGTGCTCGACAGGAAGACGGGATTGAGCGTCTGGAAGACGCCCCAGATGACGACCAGTCCCGCGATCACCGGCAGGGAGCCCAGGTCGCCCCCGCGGATGCGCAGCGCGATCAGCTGAGCTCGCGTGAGAAGGGTCGGGTGCTCGTCGGTCTCGATGCGGAGG
>CALANM010000040.1 GCA_937926065.1 uncultured Microbacterium sp. | reverse complement strand
CCTGACCTTCGACGAACGAAAGCCCCGGACCTCTGCCCGGGGCTTTCGTTCGTGTGCGGATCGCTTCGACAGCGAGGTCGGTCACTCAGCGATGTGCGCGAAGAGGAACCAGCGGTCCTTGTCGAGGCCCGACTTGATCTCGATCGCGACGTCCTGGCTCGTCAGATCGGTCTCGTCGAGGCCGTCGATCGCTGCCTGCACATCGGCCAGCACGGCGTCGATGTCGGCGATGACCGCGCGGATCTCGTCCTGCCACTGAGCGAATCCGGCCGGGACGGCGGTGGTCGTCTTCTCTGCCACGGTGGCGACACGGGCGTCGAGGGGCAGGCCGAGAGCGACGATGCGCTCCGCAGCCAGGTCGGCGTAGCCCTGTGCGTTCGCCACGATGGTGTCGAGGAGCTCGTGGACGGCGATGAAGTTGCTGCCGCGGACGTTCCAGTGCGCCTGCTTGCCGTTGACGGCGAGGGCCTGCAGTCCGAGCACGACGGGGCTCAGGAGCTGAGCGGTGCTCGTGGCGGCCTCGGTGCCGGCGGTGGTCGCGGGGATGGTCTGCGTCTTGGTCATGTCTCTCGCCTCTCGTTCAGCCGGGCGTCAGACCCGGCTCTGAGTCAAACGCTACTCAGCGTGGGACATTCCGCAAGCAAGAGAAGGCTCGGCTAACCCGCGTGTTTCCGCGGATCGAGCACTGTGTATCGTCGGAGCCATGACCATCGCCGACGATGCACGCATCCTCGCGGTCGGAGACCGAGCGCCCGACCTTCATCCCACGAGCTTCGTCGCCTCCGGTGCGCGCGTCGTGGGCGCCGTCACGCTCGGTGAGGGCGCGAGCGTCTGGTACAACGCCGTCGTTCGCGGCGACAGCGCCCCGGTGACTCTCGGGGCGGGCAGCAACCTTCAGGACAATGTGTCCGTTCACGTGGATGCCGGTCACCCCGTCGTGATCGGGAGGAACGTGTCGGTCGGCCACAACGCGGTCGTCCATGGCTGCTCGATAGGCGATGACTCTCTCATCGGCATGGGGAGCGTCGTGCTGTCGGGCGCGGTCATCGGCAAGAGCTGCCTCATCGCCGGGGGAGCGGTGGTGCTCGAGGGCGCCGTCATCCCCGACGGCTCCCTGGTCGCGGGCGTGCCGGCGAAAGTCCGGCGCGAGCTCACGGCCGAGGAGCGAGAAGGCATCCGGAGGAACGCCGAAGCCTACCGTCAGCATGTGAAGGACCACACCGAGGCCCGGGACAGCTGATCGCGGCGTCCCAGATGACTCTGGTCCGCATCCCCAGCTCCTCCGCTGATCGCCTCACACACGAGTGAACGACGTGAGCGGGGAGCCTCCGCGCGCTCAGGCGCGCAGTCTGCACTCCGCGTGCGAGGTGCCCGATCCCATACAGGGCTTGTGGAGGGGATGACGGGAATCGAACCCGCACCATCAGTTTGGAAGACTGAGGCTCTACCATTGAGCTACATCCCCATGGAGCCGATCGAACGGCACCGAGAACAGTGTACAGGGCGATGTCGGCTAGACTTGACCAGGCCGTTATCGACGCACGCGCGTGCGCGCCCCGGGGCGTAGCTCAGCTTGGTAGAGCGCCCGCTTTGGGAGCGGGAGGCCGCAGGTTCAAATCCTGTCGCCCCGACCACGGCCCCACAGACCCAGACCACACAAACGGACGCGCATGCGCGCGGCCGGACACGAGGAGAACGAACAGGCATGGTCACGAGCACCGTCGAGAAGCTCAGCCCGACGCGGGTGAAGCTGCACATCACGGTCACCCCGGATGAGCTGAAGCCCAGCATCGCCCACGCGTACGAGCACATCGCTCAGGACGTGCAGATCCCTGGCTTCCGCAAGGGCAAGGTGCCCGCGCCGATCATCGACCAGCGCATCGGCCGCGGCGCCGTCATCGAGCACGCGGTGAGCGAGGGCCTGGACGGCTTCTACCGCGAGGCCGTCACCGCCAACGAGCTCCGCATCGTCGGGCGCCCGTCGGCCGAGGTCATCGACTGGCCGAGCGACAAGGACTTCTCTGGCGACCTCAAGGTCGAGGTCGAGGTCGACGTGCGTCCGGAGTTCGACCTCCCCGAGCTCTCCGACATCACGATCGAGGTCGACAAGGTCGAGACCGACGACGCGGCGGTCGACGCCGAGCTCGACCGCCTGCGCGGCCGCTTCGGCACGCTCGTGACCGTCGACCGTCCCGCCGCGAAGGGCGACTTCGTCGAGCTCGACCTCGTCGCCACGATCGACGGCGCCGAGATCGACCGCGCTGAGGGCGTGTCGTACGAGGTCGGCTCGGGCGAGCTGCTCGAAGGCATCGACGAGGCGGTCGAATCGCTGACTGCCGGCGAAGACACCACGTTCCGCTCCAAGCTCGTCGGCGGCGACCACGCCGGTCAAGAGGCTGAGGTCTCTGTCACCGTCAAGTCGGTCAAGGAGCGCGAGCTCGCGGAGGCCGACGACGAGTTCGCGCAGATGGCCAGCGAGTTCGACACGATCGCCGAGCTGCGTGAGAGCATCGCCGGCCGCATCGCCGAGCAGTCCGTGTTCGTGCAGGGCGCTGCAGCCCGCGACAAGCTCGTCGACGCGCTCCTCGCCAAGGTCGAGATCCCTGTTCCCGCCCAGCTGGTCGAGGACGAGGTGCACCAGCACCTCGAGAGCGAGGGCCGCCTGGAAGACGACGTGCACCGCGCCGAGGTCACCGAGGCGAGCGAGAAGCAGTTCCGCACCCAGATGATCCTCGACAAGCTCGCCGAGAGCTCGAACGTGCAGGTCTCGCAGGAGGAGCTGACGCAGTACCTCATCCAGTCGGCCGCCCAGTACGGCATGGCGCCGCAGGAGTTCGTCGACGCGCTCCAGCAGGGCAACCAGCTGCCGCTCATGGTCGGTGAAGTCGCCCGCAACAAGGCGCTCGCGATCGCCCTCGGAAAGGTCAAGGTCGTCGACACCGATGGCGCGCCGGTCGACCTCACTGGCTTCGCGGCCGTCGAGGACGAAGCGGACGACCAGGGCGAGGCCGAGGCGGAGGAGAAGCCCGCCAAGAAGGCGCCTGCGAAGAAGGCTCCTGCCAAGGAGGCGGCCTCGAAGGAGGCCGACGCCGACGCCGCGGCCGGGGCCGACGAAAAGCCCGCCAAGAAGGCTCCCGCGAAGAAGACGGCGGCCAAGAAGGCTGACGCGGAGTAATCCGCTGGCTCGATGGGGTCGGATGCTGCGGCATCCGGCCCCATCGTCGTCTCCGAGGCAGTCGACCGGCGCGGCGATATGCCGACGGCGAACACGGGCGGGTCGGTCACCACGCGTCGGTAGATTCATTGACGAACGGACCACCCGGAATCAGGAGCATCCATGGCTGAACCTCTTGTCGCGACGAGCGTCTTCGACAGGCTGCTGAAAGACCGCATCATCTGGCTGGGGTCGGAGGTGCGCGATGAAAACGCCAACGAGATCTGCGCGAAGATCCTCCTGCTCGCCGCCGAAGACAGCGAGAAGGACATCTACCTCTACATCAACTCGCCCGGCGGATCCATCACAGCGGGCATGGCGATCTATGACACGATGCAGTTCGTGCCGAACGACATCGTCACGGTCGGCATCGGAATGGCCGCCTCCATGGGGCAGCTGCTGCTGACCGCCGGCACGAAGGGCAAGCGCTACATCACGCCAAACGCACGCGTGCTGCTCCACCAGCCGCATGGCGGCTTCGGCGGGACCGCGAGCGACATCCAGACCCAGGCGCAGCTGATCCTCGACATGAAGCGCCGCCTGGCCGAGATCACGGCCGCGCAGACCGGTAAGACGGTCGAGCAGATCAACGCCGACGGCGACCGCGACCGCTGGTTCTCGGCGGAGGAAGCCCTTGAGTACGGCTTCGTCGACCACATCCGCGAATCCGCCAGCGACGTCGTCGGCGGCGGCGGAACCGACCAGTGAGACCGGAGGAGAAACAGAGAATGAACGCACCCGCCTTCGGCTTTCCGCAGCACTCCGCGCAGGGCCTGCAGCTGCCGCAGAGCCGCTACATCCTCCCGCAGTTCGAGGAGCGCACCGCATACGGATACAAGCGCCAGGACCCGTACAACAAGCTGTTCGAGGACCGTGTCATCTTCCTCGGCGTCCAGGTCGACGATGCATCTGCCGACGATGTCATGGCCCAGCTGCTCGTGCTCGAATCGCAGGACCCCGACCGTGACATCGTCATGTACATCAATTCGCCCGGGGGCTCCTTCACTGCGATGACGGCGATCTACGACACGATGCAGTACGTGTCGCCCGAGATCCAGACCGTCGTGCTCGGCCAGGCGGCGTCCGCAGCGTCTGTCCTGCTCGCCGCGGGCGCGCCCGGAAAGCGTCTCGCCCTGCCGAACGCCCGCATTCTCATGCACCAGCCCGCGGTCGGAGAGGCCGGCCACGGCCAGGCCTCCGACATCGAGATCCAGGCGGCGGAGATCCTGCGGATGCGTACCTGGCTCGAGGAGACCATGGCGCGTCACACCAACAAGACCGCCGCCGAGGTCAACAAGGACATCGATCGCGACAAGATCCTCTCGGCGCACGAAGCCCTCGAGTACGGCATCGTCGACCAGGTGCTCACATCGCGCAAGCGCACACCTGCGGCCATCACCTCCTGACGGGTCGCAGACCCACCCGCTCACGAGAGCCCCGTCCCCTCGCGGACGGGGCTCTCGTGCGTCCGGATGACAGTCAGGCGAGCGCGCCGTATCGTGTGCACGACATAGGCGCGTGGAAATGCGCCAGGTTGTCGGTCACAGCGGTTAGGCTCGAACAGGTCTGAGATTCAGGAGGAGCACCATGGCACGCATCGGTGAGAGCGCCGACCTGTTCAAGTGCTCTTTCTGCGGCAAGAGCCAGAAGCAGGTCCAGCAGCTCATCGCCGGCCCCGGCGTGTACATCTGTGACGAATGCGTCGAGCTGTGCAACGAGATCATCGAAGAGCGCATGGCGGAGTCGAACGACGGCGTCGTCGCAGACTTCGATCTGCCGAAGCCTCGCGAGATCTTCGCTTTCCTCGAGGAGTACGTGGTCGGCCAGGAGGCTGCGAAGCGCGCCCTCGCGGTCGCCGTATACAACCACTACAAGCGCGTACGCGCGCACTCCACTCTGCAGCCTGCCGAGCAGCGGGCGGACGAGGTGGAGATCGCCAAGAGCAACATCCTGCTGCTCGGCCCCACGGGATGCGGAAAGACCTACCTCGCACAGACTCTCGCCAAGCGGCTCAACGTGCCGTTCGCCGTCGCCGACGCCACGGCCCTCACCGAGGCAGGCTACGTCGGCGAAGACGTCGAGAACATCCTGCTGAAGCTGCTGCAGGCGGCCGACTTCGACGTGAAGCGCGCCGAGACCGGCATCATCTACATCGACGAGGTCGACAAGATCGCGCGCAAGGCCGAGAACCCGTCTATCACGCGTGATGTCTCCGGCGAGGGCGTGCAGCAGGCTCTGCTGAAGATCCTCGAAGGCACGGTGGCGTCGGTGCCGCCGCAGGGCGGTCGCAAGCACCCCCATCAGGAGTTCATTCAGATCGACACGACGAACGTTCTGTTCATCGTCGCTGGCGCGTTCGCCGGCCTGGAGGACATCATCTCCGCCCGAGTCGGCAAGCACGGCGTCGGGTTCGGGGCCCCGCTCCACGAGAAGGGCAAGGACCTCGAGCTGTTCAGCGAGGTCCAGCCGGAAGACCTGCACAAGTTCGGTCTCATCCCCGAGTTCATCGGCCGTCTGCCCGTCGTCACGTCGGTGTCGCCGCTCGACCAGACCGCTCTCATCGAGATCCTCACTGGCCCGAAGAACGCCTTCGTCAAGCAGTATCAGCGGATGTTCCAGCTTGACGGCGTTGAGCTGGAGTTCGAAGTCGAGGCCCTGCAGGCGATCGCCGACCTCGCTGTGGCGCGCAAGACCGGAGCTCGTGGTCTCCGCGCGATCCTCGAGGACGTGCTGGGGCCGATCATGTTCGAGATCCCTTCCACGGAGGACGTCGACAAGGTCGTCGTCACGCGCGCCTCGGTGACCGAGGGCGCTCCGCCGACGCTGGTGCTCCGCCAGAAGCGCAAGAGCGCCTGACGCTGACCGCCGCTCCGAGCCCGAAGTCGGTGGTCGGCGTTATGGTCGCGTCATGTCTCGCATCGTCTTCGATACCGCCACCTCTTTGAACGGCTTCATCGCCGATGAAGACAATTCGCTGTCCTGGCTGTTCGCCGTCGAAGGAGGCACCGAGCCCGACGCCTCCCTGCTGCCGCAACACGCGACTGTGCTCGTCGAAGGCTCGACGACCTATGAGTGGCTGCTCGCCGAGGGCGATCTGCTTGCGAACCCAGCGAAGTGGCGGGAGTTCCACGGAGACAAGCCGACCTTCGTGTTCACGACGAGGCGGCTGCCTGTGCCCGCCGGAGCTGATGTGCGCTTTGTCAGCGGTCGCGTCGGTGAGGTCCTTCCTGAGCTCCGGTCGGCAGCGGGAGACGGAGACATCTGGGTCGTCGGCGGGGGAGACCTCGCCGGACAGTTCTTGGAAGCCGGCGCGCTGGACCAGATCGCGGTCTCGATCGCGCCCGTGCTGCTGACGGGAGGCGCCCCGCTCCTGCCCCGCAGGGTGGAATCGGACCGCCTCCGGCTCGTGTCAGCGCACGCTGCGGGCCAGTTCGCCCGCCTGATCTATGAGGTGGCGCGGCCGGCGAAGTGATCGTGCGGCCGCGCCGCGCTCATGCGTTCAGTCCACGGCGCTCCAGGAGCGGCGCGATGTCAGCGTCACGGCCGCGGAAGTCGCGGTACGCCTCCAGCGGGTCCTTCGATCCGCCCACGCCGAGCAGCCGCTCACGGAAGCGGTCACCGTTCGCACGCGTGAGACCGCCGTTCTCGCGGAACCACTCCACGGTGTCGGCGTCGAGCACCTCGCTCCAGATGTACGAGTAGTACCCCGCGCTGTATCCGCCCGAGAAGACGTGGGCGAAGTAGGTGGAGGAGTACCGCGTCGGCACGACCGGGTTGTCCAGGCCGACGTCGGCGAGGGCCGACGCTTCGAACTCCTGCACATCGATCTCGTCAGCCGCCTGCGCCGCGCTGAGCGAGTGCCAGGCCTGGTCGAGCCAGGATGCCGCGAGGTACTCGCTCGTGGCGAAGCCCTGGTTGAAGGCCTCCGACGCCCGGAGCTTCTCGACGACCTCCTGCGGAAGGAGCTCGTCGGTCTCGACGTGGCGAGCGTAGGACGCGAGGATCTCGGGCCAGTAGATCCACATCTCGTTGACTTGGCTGGGGAATTCGACGAAGTCGCGGAACACGTTGGTCCCCGCGAAGTGAGGATAGGTCACTGTCGCGAACAGCCCATGCAGGGCGTGACCGAACTCGTGGAAGAGCGTCGTGACCTCGTCGAGGGTGAGGAGCGTCGGCTGACCCGCGGCAGGCTTCGGCACGTTGAGGTTGTTCACGACGACGGGAGCCGTGCCCAGGAGGTGTGACTGTGAGACGATCGGGTTCATCCACGCTCCGCCTCGCTTGGTGTCGCGCGTATAGAGGTCGAGGACGAAGAGCCCGAGGCCGCTTCCGTCCTCGTTGCGCACTTCGAAGACGCGCGCGTCGTCGTGGTACGCGGGCAGCTCAGGGCGCTCCTGGAACGTGATGCCGTAGAGCTCCGTAGCCGCGCGGAAGACGCCGTCATGCAGCACACGCTCGGCTTCGAACCATGGCCGCAGGGCGGTGCGGTCGAGATCGTAACGCTGCTTGCGGACCTTCTCGGTGTAGAAGGCCCAGTCATGCGCCTCGATGGTGATGTCGTCTCCGGCGGCGTCCGCGACGCGCTGGAGCTCCTCCTGCTCACGGCGAGCGTTGGCTGCCGCGGGGACGGCGAGCCTCCGCAGCAGCGACTGGACAGCCTCGGGCGACCCCGCCGTCTCGTCGCTCGTGACATACGCGGAGTGGGATGAGTAACCCAGGAGCTCTGCGCGCTCTGCGCGCAGCCGCACGATCTCGAGCAGCACGCCGCTGTTGTCGTGCGCATTTCCGCGCGATCCCCGCGCTCGTGACGCCGTGAGCAGCGTGCGTCGGCTCTCGCGGTCGGTGAGAGTCGACAGATATGGATGACCGGTGAACAGCGTCAGCGTGATGACATACTTGCCCTCGAGCCCACGGTCTGCGGCATTCTGCGCTGCGGCGGAGATCTCGCCCGCCGTGAGGCCGTCAAGCTGTTCCGCAGTGTCGAACACGACAGCGAGATCGTTGGTGTCGGCGAGGAGATTCTTCTCGAAGCCGGTGCTCAGCACCGAGAGGCGCTGGTTCAGCTCAGTGAGGCGCTTCTTCTGCGCGTCATCGAGCGCTGCGCCCGCGTGCGTCATCTCGGTGTAGTGGCGCTGAACGAGATAGCGCTGCTCGGGTGTGAGCGCGAGTGTGTCGAGCTGGTCGTGCACTGTCTTGACCCGCCCGTAAAGCTGTGCGTCGAGCTGGATGGCGTCCTGATGGGCCGACATGAGGGGCGCGAGCGTCTCTTCGATGGCCTGGATCTCTTCGGTCGCGTCTGCCGAGGAGACCGTGTAGAAGGTGCGTGCGACCTGGGAGAGCAGGGCTCCTGCGCGCTCCAGCGGCTCGAGCGTGTTCTCGAAGGTCGGGAGGGAGCGCACCCGTGTGATGGCGTCGATCTCGCGGCGGTGCTCGGTGAAAGCGTGCTCGAACGCCGGGAGGTAGTGCTCGGGACGGATCTCGCGATAGTCCGGCAGACCATAGGGAAGGGAGGAGGGGCTCAGAAGAGGGTTCGAGGTCGTGGCATCCGTCATGCTCCCAGCGTAGGCCGGGTGCCGAAGGAGTGCAAAGAACTACTTGCAAAGAAATACTTGCAATAATGTTGCTGCAAAGGTACCTTTGCACTCATGAAGGACGAAGCGACCCCGGCGGCAGCCAAGGATTCGGCGCGGATCCTCGACACCAGCGCTCTCAAGGCGCTCGCGCACCCGCTCCGCGTGCAGATCTACGACATCCTGTCGCAGCGCGGCCCTCAGACGGCGAGCACGCTTGCCGAGCTCACCGGGGAGTCATCGGGCGCTACGAGCTATCACCTTCGCGCCCTCGCGCGCCATGACCTCATCCGCGAGGTCGCCGGCCGCGGCACCGGACGCGAGCGGTGGTGGGAACGCTTTCCCGGGGGCGTCACCCTCACCAACCCCGACGCCCTGAAGACTCCGTCGGGCAAGGCGGCGACGCATGTCGTCATGACCGAGTTCCTCACGCGCAGGCATCAGCAGCTCATGCGCTACGTCACCGAGTCGATTCAGACGCCAGAGGAGGACAAGGAGAACTCCCTGATCTCCACGGCGACGCTGCACATGACGTATGAGCAGACGATCGAGTTCATCGAGCAGATCCAAGCGGTCATCGACTCGGCAGCGGACAAGTACCGCGACCAGCAGGGCGAGGGCGTGAGTCCCATCAGCGTCCGAGCAGACATCATCCCGCTTCCCGAAGAAGGAAAGTGACATGACCACCGCATCCATCACGTCGAGCGTGTGCAGGCTCCGGCCGACGCCCACGCTCACCGACCGCGCGCTGCTGCGGGTATCCCGAGCCGTCGAAGCGCTCGTCCTCGCCCGCATGCGCCGTCGGGCGAGCACCTCGACGACAGCGGCGCACGCCGCCGACGACGCGCGTCGCACCGCCCAGGCTCTGGGCGCCGTCGGCCTCCTCCCGCGATGACGACAGCCCGTGTCGGAGCACGCCCCAGGCTGGGGCGTGACTTCGGCATGCTGTGGACCGCCGCGGCTTTCAGCAACCTCGCCGACGGGATCGGTCGCACCGCGGTCCCGCTCGTCGCCACCACGCTCACGCGCGACCCGCTCCTGATCTCCGTCATCGGCGCCCTCGCGTTCGTGCCCTGGCTCGTCTTCGGGCTTCCCGCCGGAATGATCGTCGATCGCTGCGACCGTCGCCTCATCATGGCGGTCGCCAACGCGCTCCGAGGGGCGGTCGCCGTGTGGCTCGCGTCGCTCGCGGTCTTCGGCGGACTGTCCCTGTGGGCGCTGTTCGTCGGCACCCTGGTGTTCGGATTCGGCGAGACACTGTTCGACAACGCGACGAACGCCGTCATTCCCGGTGTCGTCTCGCGTCGCGAGCTCGACCGTGCGAACGGCTGGATGCAGGCGGCTCAGATCACGATCGACAACTTCATCGCGACGCCGATCGCCGGTGTGCTGTTCGCCGTCGCGCTCGCACTGCCTCTCTGGGCAGGGAGCGCGGGATATCTCATCCCGATCGTCCTCGCGCTCCTTCTGCCGGTGTCGGCGGCCCGACCGCTGCAGGCGCGGCGTGAGGCGGGAGGGGATGCAGGCGACGTCACGGCCGGAGCCATGGCTGAGCCGATCACGATCGGCACCCCCTCTGCGCGCATCAGCACGAAAGAGGCGGTCGCCTACCTCGTGCACCATCGCTACCTCCGCGCGATGGTCGTCTTCACCTCCGTCGTGGGCTCGATGCTCTCGTTCTCCCAGGCGGTGATCCTGCTGTTCTTCCTCGAGACGATGAGCGTCCCCGCGGCGGCGGTGGGCTTCATCACGGCGGGGATCGGCGTGGGCGCGCTCAGCGGGTCGCTCCTCGCCCCTCGTCTGGTCGAACGGTTCGGACGGGGGCCCGTCATGCTGGGATCGGTGTTCGTGACCGGAGCCACCCTCGTGCTCACCGGCATCGCACCCGAGGTGTGGACTGCGGTGATCGCGTTCTCCGTCTCGGCTGGTGCGGTGTCACTGTGGAATGTGCCGTGGGGGAGTCTCCGCCAGCAGATCGTGCCTCAGGAGATCTTCGGCAGAGTGCTGGGCGTCATCCGCACCTTCACCTGGGGACTGTTCCCGGTCGCCACCGTGCTGGGCGGCTGGGTGGGGCGGATCGACCTTCGCCTCCCCTTCTGGTCGGCGGGCGCGGTCGTCATGCTCGCCGGGCTGCTCGCGATGCGCCTTCTCATCGACGGCACGCGCCGGGCGGGAGCCGACATCGAGCGCTGATCCCTGAGGGGGCTCAGCCGAACTCGTCCTCGTCGTCGTGGCGGACCACGACGCTGCCGTCGCGCGCCACCTCGACGATCACGCCGGTGTCGAGCTCAGCGACCGGCCGTCCTTCGAGGAAGGTGAGCGTCCAGCGCGGGCGCGGCTGCCCGAGCAGATCCGCCGGGATCGCGTTGTCGATCAGACGGATCTGCTCGTGAAGCGTCGTCGGCACGGCCGCCGGGAGAGGGTCGCCACTGGTCCAACGCGTGCCGAGCTGCATGTCAGGCCTCCTGGGGAGCGAGCACGATGTCGCTCACCACGAGCTCATCAGCAGCAGAGTACGCGACGGTCGCGATGCGGCCGACCGCTCGGAGGTCGCCCTCGGCCGCCTTGACCGCTGCGAGCACGCCCTCGGGACCCGAGATCGTCACCGACTCCACCGGCGTCTTCTGGGAGGCCTTCGCCTCGGTCTTCGCACGTCGGATGCCGATGAGCGCCTCGCCGACGGCGCGAAGCACGGCCGGGTCGCCCTGGATGCCGAGCGGCTCCGGCCAGGCAGCAGTGTGGATCGACCCCTCCTCGAACCACGACCAGGCCTCCTCTGTCGCGAAGGCGAGGACGGGTGCGAGCAGGCGCAGCAGCGCCGAGAGCGCGAGGCGCAGAGCCAGCGCGGCCGACGCCTGGCCGCTGTCGGCCTGGTTGTACGCGCGCTCCTTGACGAGCTCGAGATAGTCGTCGCAGAACGTCCAGAAGAAGGCCTCGGTGACCTCGAGCGCACGAGCGTGGTCGTACGCCTCGAAGGCCCTGGTGGCCTCCGCGATCACCTGGTCGAGCGCCGCGAGCATCGACGCGTCGAGATCGTGCGTGATCGCGGCGCCCTCCGGGACGGGGAATGAGAGCACGAACTTGGCGGCGTTGAGGACTTTGATCGCGAGGCGCCGGCCGATCTTCACCTGCGTCGGATTCTGCGGGTCGAAGGCCGCGTCGGCGCCCAGTCGGCTGGAGGCCGACCAGTACCGCACGGCGTCGGTGCCGTGATTCGAGAGGATGTCCGCGGGCGTCACGACATTGCCCTTCGACTTCGACATCTTCTTGCGGTCGGGGTCGACGATGAAGCCCGAGATCGAGGCATCCGTCCACGGCGCGCGGTCGTCTTCGAGGGCGCTGCGGAGCATCGTCGAGAAGAGCCAGGTGCGAATGATGTCCTGGCCCTGCGGGCGCACGTCGAACGGCGCGACGAGGTTCCACAGCTCCGGGTCGCGCTCCCATCCACCGGCAAGCTGAGGCGTCAGTGACGAGGTCGCCCAGGTGTCGAAGATGTCCTTCTCGCCTTCGAAGCCACCCGGCACGCCCCGCTGGGACTCGTCGTAGCCGTCGGGCGCGTCGGTCGTGGGATCGATCGGGAGCTGGTCCGCCCGCGGGGTGATGACGCGGTCGTAATCGCGCTCACCGTTCTCGTCGAGCGCATACCAGACGGGGATCGGCACGCCGAAGAAGCGCTGGCGCGACACGAGCCAGTCTCCCGTCAGGCCGTTGGTCCAGTTCTCATAGCGCACGCGCATGAAGTCCGGATGCCAGTTCATGCCCTGCCCGAGCGAGATGAGCTTGTCGCGCAGGTCGGCGTCGCGGGCCCCATTGCGCAGGTACCACTGGCGCGTCGAGACGATCTCCAGCGGGCGGTCGCCCTTCTCGTAGAACTTCACGGGGTGGCTGAACGGCTTCGACACCTCGAGAAGCTCGCCCGACTCCTCGAGCAGCTCGACGATGCGCTTCTTGGCGCTGAACACCGTCTTGCCGGCGATCTCGGCATAGGCGGCCTTCGCGGCATCCGTCACGATCACGTCGGGCGCCTCGGCCAGCACGCGGCCGTCCTGACCCAGGATCGTGCGGTTCGGCAGGTCGAGCTCACGCCACCAGATGATGTCGGTGACATCGCCGAACGTGCAGATCATGGCGATGCCGGTGCCCTTGTCCCGCTGCGCGAGCGGGTGGGCCAGCACGGGCACCTCGACGTCGAACAGCGGGGTGCGGACGGTCGACCCGAAGTACGGCTGGTAGCGCTCGTCGTCCGGGTTCGCCACCAGGGCGACACACGCGGCGAGAAGCTCGGGGCGGGTCGTCTCGATGTGGATGTCGCCCGAGCCGTCGGTCTTGTGGAACGCGACGCGGTGGTACGACGCCTGCTGCTCGCGATCCTCCAGCTCCGCCTGCGCGATCGCCGAACGGAAGTCGATGTCCCACAGGGTCGGCGCCATCGCCTGATAGGCCTCACCGCGTTCCAGGTTGCGCAGGAACGCCAGCTGGCTGGTGCGGATGGTGTCGTCGGAGATGGTGCGGTACGTCTGCGTCCAGTCGACCGACAGGCCGAGCTGACGGAACAGCTGCTCGAAGTGCTTTTCGTCCTCGAGGGTGAGCTCCTCGCACAGCTCGATGAAGTTCCGACGGCTGATCGGCACCTGGTCGGCGGGCTTCAGGCTCTTCGCGTCGCCGCGGAAGGGGGGTGTGAAATCGGGGTCGTACGGAAGCGACGTGTCGCAGCGAACGCCGTAGTAGTTCTGCACGCGACGCTCGGTGGGCAGGCCGTTGTCGTCCCATCCCATGGGGTAGAACACGGTCTTGCCGCGCATGCGCTCGAAGCGCACCTTGATGTCGGTGTGCGTGTAGCTGAACACGTGCCCGATGTGGAGGCTCCCCGACGCGGTCGGAGGCGGCGTGTCGACCGAGTAGACGCCGGCGCGGCCGCGCTCGGCGGCGCGCGGACGGTCGAACAGGTAAGTGCCCTGCTCTGCCCAGACGGCATCCCACTTCTCCTCGAGGCCTTCCAGTGCGGGCTTGTCAGGGATGTTCGCCATGGCTTCTCCTCGAGCGATATGTGCGGCACTGTGTGAGCGTGCCTGAGTGTGGGATGTCAGCCGATTCTACCGTGTGCGCCGTGTGCGGAAGGGAACTCTGGCGCAGGGCCCGAGGGGCGCGCATCCGCGTCGGAGGTCAGCGGACGATCACACCGAGCGCGCGGGCAAGAGCCTGACCGTGGAACGCGGACTGCTGGGGCGAGAGCGTCGCTCCACGCAGACCGGTGACATCGGTGAACCCAGCGGCATCCAAGCCCCTCAGGTCGGCGTCGTGGGAGACCAGGCCCCGCGTGTCGACCTCGTCGGCGCGACACCCTTCGAATCGGACGCGAGACAGCGTGGCCTGCGGCAGGTCGAGCGTTCCGAAGGTGCAGTCCCTGAACAGCACGTCTGCGAGCGCCGCGGATGCCAGGTTCGCGTACTCGAAGCGCACCCCTGCGACGAGCACGGAGTCCCATGCGGTGCGCACGCCCTCCAGTGTCGCGGCGCGCCCACCCCGCCACTCCACCGTGCGCCAGCGCGAGTCGGCGGCGGCGAACTCGACCGCAGAGACGTCCTCGAGGACCACGTCCGTCAGCGTCGCGCCGGTCAGGCGGGCAGTCTTCAGCTGCGCGCGGACGACACGCGATTCGAGGATCCGCGAGTGCCCCGCGTCGACATCGCCTGTCGTATCGGCCAGTTCGGAGCCCCAGATCTCTGTCCTCGAATGGAGCGAGCGCGTCGGCTTGAGCACGCTGGGAAGGTCGGGAGACAGGAGCCGAGGCTCGAGAGGATCCGAGGAAGGGCGCGCCATCCGTCGAGGATATCTGCGACAGGTCGGGAAGGGCGCCCGCCCTCTATACTGGCTGGATCAGCATCGATCCGGCCATCACCGGGGAGCTCTCGGAAGAAACCCTGTCACCACCGGGGGAGTAGAACCGAGCGGGTCAGGCCCGTCACAGCCGTCGGAGAGAGGCCGTCCCCGCCGCCGCGGGCACGGCAAGCGGGGTGGTACCGCGGTCCGAAGGATCGTCCTCGCAGGAAGCATCGCACCTGCTGGAGAGACATGACCTATCCGAAGACCTCTGCTTTCGGCCCCGCCGCCGACGTCGTGCCCAGCCCTCGTTTCCCCGAGATCGAGCGCGAGATCCTCGATTTCTGGAAGCGCGACGACACATTCCGCGCGTCCATCGCGCAGCGCGAGGGAGCCGACGAGTGGGTCTTCTATGACGGCCCTCCCTTCGCGAACGGCCTTCCGCACTACGGTCACCTCCTCACGGGATACGCGAAGGACCTGTTCCCGCGTTTCCAGACCATGCGCGGCCACAGGGTCGACCGCGTCTTCGGCTGGGACACGCATGGCCTGCCGGCCGAACTCGAGGCGATGAAGCAGCTCGGCATCACCGAGAAGAGCCAGATCGAGCAGATGGGCATCGCCGCCTTCAACGCCAAGGCGAAGTCATCGGTGCTCGAGTACACGCGCGAGTGGGAGGACTACGTCACTCGCCAGGCACGCTGGGTCGATTTCGAGCGCGGCTACAAGACACTCGACACCGGCTACATGGAATCGGTCCTGTGGGCGTTCAAGAGCCTCTGGGACAAGGGGCTCGCCTACGAGGGTCACCGAGTGCTGCCCTACTGCTGGCGCGATGAGACGCCGCTGTCCAACCACGAGCTGCGCATGGACGATGACGTCTACAAGATGCGTCAGGATCCCTCGGTGACGGTCACCTTCCCGCTGGTAGGGGCGAAGGCGGAGTCGCTGGGCCTCACGGGCGTGCGGGCCCTGGCGTGGACGACGACGCCATGGACGCTGCCCACCAACTTCGCTCTCGCCGTCGGTCCCGACATCGAGTACGCCGTGGTCCCAGGCGGGCCGCAGGGTGCCGCGGACGTTCATGCCGACCGCGCCGAGGGGGAGGGACACCGATATCTCCTGGCGGTCGACCTGCTGGGAAACTACGCGAAGGACCTCGGATACGAGTCCGCCGACACGGCGCGCGACGCCATCGAGCGCACGGTGAAGGGGGCGGAGCTGGCCGACGTGCACTACGACCGGCTCTTCGACTACTACGCCGACGCGTCCGTGTGGCACACGGAGAACGCCTGGCGCATCCTCGTCGACGACTACGTCACGACGAGCGACGGCACCGGCATCGTGCATCAGGCTCCCGCCTACGGCGAGGACGACCAGCGCGTCACCGAGGCCGCCGGCATACCGCTGATCATGAGCCTCGATGACGGGGGCCGGTTCCTTCCGCAGGTGACCGACGTCGCCGGAGAGCTCTGGATGGACGCAAACCGCCCGCTCATCCGACTCCTGAAGTCCGAGGGACGGCTCCTGCGCGAAGCCAGCTACGAGCACTCCTACCCCCACTGCTGGCGCTGCCGCAACCCTCTCATCTACAAGGCCGTCTCGAGCTGGTTCGTCCGTGTGACCGCCATCAAGGACCGCCTCATCGAGCTCAACGAGCAGATCACGTGGGCGCCCGAGAACGTCAAGCACGGCCAGTTCGGCAAGTGGCTGGAAGGCGCTCGCGACTGGTCGATCAGCCGCAACCGCTACTGGGGGTCGCCGATCCCCGTGTGGAAGAGCGACAACCCCGAGTACCCGCGCGTCGACGTCTACGGATCGCTCGAAGAGCTGGAGCGCGACTTCGGCCGGCTCCCCGTCAACGATCAGGGCGAGGTGGACCTGCACCGCCCCTACATCGACGACCTCACCCGCCCGAACCCCGACGACCCGACCGGTCAGTCGACCATGAGGCGCATCGAAGACGTCTTCGACGTCTGGTTCGACTCCGGCTCGATGCCGTACGCGCAGGTGCACTATCCCTTCGAGAACCGCCAATGGTTCGACACGCACGCGCCAGCGGACTTCATCGTGGAGTACATCGGCCAGACCCGCGGCTGGTTCTACGTCATGCACGTGCTCTCGGGAGCGCTGTTCGACCGTCCGGCGTTCGCCGGCGTCGCCTGCCACGGCATCGTGCTGGGCAGCGACGGGCAGAAGATGTCCAAGTCGCTGCGGAACTACCCCGACGTCAGCGAGGTGTTCGACCGTGACGGCTCCGACGCGATGCGCTGGTTCCTCATGGGGTCGTCGGTGCTGCGCGGCGGCAACCTCGTCGTGACGGAAGAGGGGATCCGCGCGGGCGTGCGGGAGTTCCTGCTGCCGCTGTGGAACGCGTGGTACTTCTTCGCCACCTACGCCAACGCAGCCACTGTCGGGACCGAAGGCGACGCACGCGGCTACGAGGCGTCCTGGCGCACCGACTCG
This sequence comes from uncultured Microbacterium sp., assembly GCA_937926065.1. GTDB lineage: Bacteria > Actinomycetota > Actinomycetes > Actinomycetales > Microbacteriaceae > Microbacterium. The sequence goes on along the minus strand of CALANM010000040.1, from coordinate 4,475 downwards.
ACCCACGTGCTCGACCGCTACATCCTGGCGCTGCTCGGCGACCTCGTCCGTGACGTGGCCGTGGACCTCGAGGAGCTCGACTCCACGATGGCCGCCGCCAAGCTGCGCGACTTCGCCGAGGCGCTCACCAACTGGTACATCCGCCGTTCGCGCGACCGCTTCTGGGTAGGCGTCGACCCGCATGATCCGACCACCACGGAGGCTTTCGACACGCTGTACACGGTGCTTGAGACGCTCACGCGCGTCGCGGCGCCGCTGCTCCCACTCGTCACCGAGCGCGTATGGCAGGGCCTGACCGGTGGCCGCAGCGTGCACCTGCAGGACTGGCCGGATGCCGCGCAGTTCGCTCCGGCCGGTGACATTCGCTCCGCGATGGACGCCGTGCGCGAGGTGTCTTCGGTCGCCAACGCACTGCGCAAGAAGGAGGGCAGACGCGTGCGCCTGCCCCTCGCGCGCCTCACAGTGGCTCTGACCGATGCGGCGTCGCTTGCGCAGTTCGAGGAGATCCTGCGGGACGAGCTCAATGTGAAGGTCGTCGAGCTCGTCGAGCTCACGGAGGGTCTTGCGGATCAGTACGGCATCAGCCAGCGGCTGACCGTGAACGCGCGCGCCGCGGGTCCGCGCCTCGGCAAACAGGTGCAGCACGTCATCGCAGGCGCCAAGGCCGGCCTGTGGACCGTTGAAGAAGGCACGGTCGTCGTCGACGGCGTCGCACTGCAGGAGGGAGAGTACGAGCTCACCCTCGAGGCTGGGGGAGTCGCCGAAGGCACCGCCATTGCGCTGCTGGCCGCCGGCGGCTTCGTGCTGCTCGACACCGCGACGACGCCCGAGCTCGAGGCCGAGGGCCTGGCTCGCGATGTGATCCGCGCGGTCCAGGACACGCGGAAGGCCGCCGGGTTCGAGGTCAGCGACCGCATTCGGCTGCAACTGCTGTTCGCCGACGAGGCCGATGCGAAGGCCGTCGCCTCCGCATTCGAGGTGGCGGGCGTGGCCGCCGAGACACTCGCACTCGACTATGCGGTCGTCGCCCCCGAGGGCCGAGTGCTCAAGGGCGTGGGCTCGGTGCTCGCGGCGGGACAGACCGTCGACGCCGACCACACGGCATCCGTCCCGGCCGGCACATACGCGAACGCGGGCGACCTGACGATCGCCGTGACCAGGATCGGAGACGACACGTGAGTGACCGAAGCAGAGCAGACGCCGTGTACGACGCGCTGCTCACCCGCCAGGGCGAACGATGGGTGCAGCCCCGCATCGAGCGCACGCGCCGCGTGCTCGAGCTGCTCGACGACCCGCAGCGCACCTACCGCGTCGTGCACGTCACCGGAACGAACGGCAAGACCTCGACGAGTCGCATCGTCGAGAGCCTCGTGCGGGCACACGGCCTGCGCACGGGTCTGTTCACGAGTCCGCATCTTGAGCGCTTCACGGAGCGGATCATGATCGACGGCGAGCCGATCGAGGATGCGGCGATCGCGGACGCCTGGGACGAGATCACGCCCTTCGTCGAGCTGGTCGACGCAGAGCTGGAGGCGCAGGGCGACGCGCCGCTGACCTTCTTCGAGCTGCTCACCGTGCTGGCGTTCGTCGCGTTCGCGGACGCGCCCGTCGACGTGGCGGTCGTCGAGGTCGGCATGGGCGGCACCTGGGACTCGACCAACACGGCCGACGGAGACGTCGCGGTGTTCGCCCCGATCGACATCGACCACGCCGACCGTCTCGGCGACACCGTCGCTGAGATCACCGCCGTCAAGGCGGGCATCATCAAGCAGGGCGCGGCCGCGGTCTCCGCGGTGCAGGACCCGGCCGCCGAGGGCCCGCTGCGCGATGCCGCTCAGGCACACGACGCGACGATCGCCTTCGAAGGCGACGCCTTCGACGTGACCGACCAGAGGCTCGCCGTCGGAGGACAGCAGCTCACCGTACGCGGTCTGGCAGGCACCTACGAAGATCTCTACCTGCCGCTGTACGGCGCACACCAGGCCCACAATGCCGCGCTCGCGATCGCGGCGGTCGAATCGCTCATCGGCGGCGGCGGCATGGCGATCGCTCCGGACGTTCTCAATGAGGGCCTCGCACAGGTGACCTCGCCGGGGCGGCTCCAGCTCGTCGGCATTCAGCCCACGGTCATCGTCGACGCCGCGCACAACCCGCACGGCGCGCGGTCGCTCGTCGCGGCGCTTCGGGACTCCTTCGACTTCGACGAGTGGGGCCTGGTCCTGGGAGTCTTCGGCGACAAGGATGCGGCGGGCATCGCCGCGACCCTCGCACCGATGGCCGCGCAGGTGTTCGCGACAGCCCCAGACTCTGAACGCGCCGCCGATCCCGACCGGATCGCCGATCTCGTCGAACAGATCGGCACGCCGGTCACGGTGCACCCGACACTCGCCGATGCCGCAGACGCGGCGCGCGAATGGGCGGCGTCCTCAGACCGGCGCGCGGTCGTGATCGCGGGAAGCGTCGTCCTCGCGGGCGAGGCGCTGCAGCTCGCCGCCGAGGAGAACTGGAAGGACGGGTGGCAGGCGTGACGCGCGAGCGACGGGCGCGCGGGGCGCGCGAGTCCCTGGCATCCATCGTGCTCGGCTTCGAGTCGGTCGTGGTGTTCCTCGGCGGCCTCGTGGTCTACGGGCTGAAGGCGCTCCCGGCGGGGCTCGAGCCCTGGTGGGGCATCGTCGCGGGCATCGTGCTGGCGATTGCGATGATCGCCCTTGCACCCGCGCTGCGCCACCCATGGGGCATCGGCCTCGGCTGGGCGCTGCAGGCGATCCTGGCTCTCGGAGCATTCCTTGTGCCGGCCCTCGGCCTCGTGGCGCTCGTCTTCGGCGCCCTCTACGCATATGCGACGATCAAAGGCGGTGAACTCGACCGGCGCAATGCGCGTCGAGCCGCCGAAACGATGAACGGAGAATGACATGCCGACCGAAGAGACCCTCGTCCTGATCAAGCCGGACGGCGTCGCCCGCGGACTCACCGGCGCGATCCTGGCCCGCATCGAGCAGAAGGGCTACTCGCTCGTCGACATCAAGCTCGTCGAGCCCGATCGCGACACGCTGGAGAAGCACTACGCAGAGCACGCCGGCAAGCCGTTCTACGAGCCTCTGCTCGAGTTCATGCTGTCCGGCCCCTCGGTCGCAATCCGCCTCGCCGGGAACCGCGTCATCGAAGGCTTCCGTGCCCTCGCCGGCACGACCGACCCGACGACGGCCGCTCCGGGCACGATTCGCGGCGACTTCGGCCGCGACTGGGGCGCGAAGGTCCAGCAGAACCTGGTTCACGGGAGCGACAGCCCGGAGTCTGCCGCGCGCGAGCTGGCGATCTGGTTCTGAACGAGCTGCCTGAGCCCTCGGTCCTTGGGAGAGTGGCGCGCCGTCAGAGAGTGCCGATCCAGTCGAGCCGGAGCTGAGCGATCAGCGCGACGATGACGTAGCTGACGACAGTCAGCAGGGGAATCCACTCCATGAGCGTCTGAGACGCTTTCTGCGCACGCTCCGGCACCGGCACGACGCCGGAGCGCAGCAGGTGCAGCGTCACGGCGTAGAACGTCGGGATCGCTGCCGACCACGTCACCATGCACCACGGGCAGAGCGTGCCGAGCACGAAGATGCTCTGGCTGATGAGCCAGATCACGAAGCCGAATGCGAACGCGATGCCGGCCCAGAAGCACCACCAGAACCAGCGCGCGAACCGGGCGCCCGCGAGAATCGCGACGCCCACGATAATGGGCGCGATCCAGCCGGTGAGCCCCAGGATCGGGTTCGGGAAGCCGAAGACCGCGCCTTGCGGCGAGTTCAGGTTCGCGCCGCACTGCACGAGGATGCTGAAGTCGCACGACGCCGACGCGCCAGGGTTCTGCAACAGGCGGAACTTCTCGATCGTCAGCTCGAACGCCGCGATCCAGCCGATCGCGCCCGCGATGATCAGCCAGACCGCCAGCGCCTTAGGACGGGTGTGGGTGAGGCGCGACGACATGCTCTGAGTATCGCACTGGCCGACTGGCGAGCCGTCGTGCGCACACGCCGGGAATATCCCGGATCGCGGATTCGGCGGCGAAGGTGCGATAATGATCCGGATGCTCCCGCGGCCGCGCCGCGACCGCATCACAGAGACTTCGGGCGATGAACGCCCTTTCGCAGCGAGAGCCTTGAGCCGGCTGCACACCGAGTGAGTTCGCGGCCCCTTCCTCAGGGAGCGGCGCCGCCAGATTTTCGCCGGACGGCGCGCGGAGCCGTCCGCAAGGAGTAAGCCAGTGATGGCCGATGACAACAAGGACACGCCCGCTCCCGAAACCCTGGATCTTCAGCTGCCGCTGACGGATCTCGTCGACGAGTCCGTCGACGTCGCGGCGGCGCCGGACTCAGATGTGGCGGGAGCCGACCCGGATGCGCCCACGGTCGAGCAGGTCGCCGAGCCGGAGCAGCCGACCGAGCCGGAGCAGCCCGCCGAGTCGGAGCAGCCCGCCGAGTCGGAGCAGCCCG
>CALANM010000039.1 GCA_937926065.1 uncultured Microbacterium sp. | reverse complement strand
TCAGACGTCGGCGACCTTGCGGCCCTTGTACTCGAGGAACAGCTCGGTGCCCTGCGAGTCGGTGACGACCTTCGCCTGGTGCGGGCGGCTGTAAACCACCTTGCCGTTCTCCACGGTCTTGACGAGCGCGGGGGCCTCCGCCTTCCACTGCGCGCGACGCGAACGCGTGTTGGAGCGGGAGACCTTCCGCTTCGGGGGGTTACCTGCCATGGCTAGCTCTTCTCTGTGTCGTCGACTTCGGGGCGCACTGCCTCGTCGTCGTGGTCTGGGGTGAGGGCCTTCAGCGCGGCCCAGCGCGGGTCGACCGGGGCTTCCGTGACCGGCGGCGCTGTCAGCTTCTCGCCCGTGATCGGATCGAGTCCGGGGCAGTCCGGCTGACACACCGGCTGGAAGGGAAGCGACAGGACGATCGAATCCCTGACAGGAGTTTCAAGATCCACGTGGTCGTCTTGAACCTCGAAGTCGTTCGCTTCCTGTCCAGGATACCCGAAGAGTTCCTGAAACTCGACTTTGAGCGGCTGGACGATGTCGGTCAGGCAGCGGCTGCAGACACCCGAGTAGTCGGTCTCGATCTCGGCGGTGACCAGGATCCCTTCGTGCACCGACTCGAGACGGACGTCGATCTGGACAGGCGTTCCCGGCTCGACGGCGACCAGACCCTCGCCCCACTTCTCGGGCGCGTCGATGTCGAGCTCGTGTTCACGCATCTCCCCCGGCTGGCGCACGATGTCGCGCACCGGGAGGACGAACGGACCGTTCATGTTCTTGCGGGCCATGTCCTTCAGCTTTCGCGGAATCCGGTGTCAAGGAAGCGCGCGACCGGCCCCGGCACGAACGGCGACACATCGCCGCCCAGTGCCGCCACCTGGCGCACAAGGGAGCTCGACACCATCGCATGTGCGGGGTCGGGCAGGAGGAAGACCGTCTCTACGTGCGCGAGGTGCCGGTTCACGATCGCCATGGGCGTCTCGTACGCGACGTCGACCTGCGACCGGATCCCTTTGACCAGCACGCCGGCGTTGACGTCCGTCGCATAGTCGACGAGGAGACCCATGCTCCACGAAGCCACGACGATGTCACCCTGGATGCCGGCCTCGGCGATGGACTGCTCCAGCAGACTCAGCCGCTGGGCGATCGGAAGCATCGCTTCCTTGTCGGGGTTGTGCACGACGAGCACGTGAAGCTGGTCGTAAAGCGCCGCAGCACGACGGATCACGTCGAGGTGGCCGAGGGTCGGTGGGTCGAACGATCCGGGGACGACCGCGATGCGGTTGTTCATGCGTTCAAGCCTATCGGCTCAGTTCTTGGCGAGCGCCGCACGCTCCTGCTGTCCGACGCGGCGGTCGATCTCGGCGAGCAGATCAGGGTGCCGCGACAGCGCCGGGTCGTCCGAGAGCACTTCCTCGGCGGCGGCACGCGCCTCGCCGATGAGCTCGGCGTCGGCCACCACGCGCAGCAGCCGCAGCGACGATCGTGCTCCGGACTGCGCGTCGCCGAGCACATCCCCTTCTCCTCGCAGGTCGAGGTCGACCTCCGCCAGTGCGAAGCCATCCGTCGTGGCGGCGACGGCCTCGACGCGCTCGCGCGCGAGCGTTCCTGCCGGCGCCTCGGTGACGAGGAGACAGAGCCCGGGCAGGCCCCCTCTCCCGACTCTGCCGCGCAGCTGGTGCAGCTGAGAGACGCCGAAGCGGTCGGCTTCGAGGATCACCATCGTCGAGGCATTGGGCACATCGACGCCCACCTCGACGACCGTCGTGGCGACAAGCACGTCGATCTCTCCCCGCGCGAACGACTGCATGACAGCGTCCTTCTGATCTCCGGGCATCTTTCCGTGCAGGATCTCGACGCGGATGTCGCGGTAGGAATCGTCGCGTGCGAGCATCTCCTGCACCTGCACGACACCCCAGCGGGTTCGCTCAGTCTCACCCTCCAGTCGCGGCGCCTCGGGAGCGTCGGGATCGCCGTCCTTCGCGGACTCGGCGGCAGAGGCGTCGATCGCGGCGCACACCACGAACACCTGGCGGCCCTGCGCGACCTCCTCCGTGACGCGCTCCCACACTCGCGCGAACCACCCAGGCTTCTCGGCGAGCGGGGCGACGAAGGTCGAGATGCCTGCCCGGCCCTGCGGGAGCGAGCGGATCGTCGACACATCGAGATCACCGAAGACCGTCATCGCGACCGTGCGCGGGATCGGCGTCGCCGTCAGCACCAGAACGTGTGGCGCGGTGCCCTTGGCGCGGAGCGTCTCACGCTGCTCCACGCCGAACCGGTGCTGCTCGTCGACGACGACGAGCCCCAGATCGGCGAACGTCGTGGACTCGCTCAGCAGGGCGTGGGTGCCCACCACGATGCGGGCCTGCCCCGACGCCACACGCAACGCCGCCTTGCGTCGCTCCGCGGCGGGGAGCTGCCCGGTCAGCAGCGTCGGCATGAGCTCAGGAGCGAGCTGAGGCCCCAGCATCCGGGCGATCGAGCGCACATGCTGTCCCGCGAGAACCTCGGTCGGGGCGATGAGCGCGGACTGGCCCCCTGTCTCGGCGACCTGGAGCATCGCCCGCAGCGCGACGAGGGTCTTGCCGGACCCCACTTCACCCTGCACCAGGCGGTTCATCGGCCAGTCACCCTGAAGATCCTGCGCGATCCGGTCGCCCACCGTCACCTGGTCGGGCGTGCGCTCGAAAGGCAGGGCGGCATCGAACTGCTCCAGCAGGCGGCCCGGGGGACGCGACGTGGCCGCCATCGCGCGCACCGCCTGCCGCTGCTGCAGCAGCGCGGCTTGCAGCACGAACGCCTCATGCATGCGCAGAGTCGCTCGCGCCTTCTCGACCTGGTCGAAGTGCTCGGGAACGTGGATCCACTGCAGCGCGGTGCGTGCGTCGAGCAGACCGTGCGATCGACGCAGCCGCTCCGGAAGAGGGTCGGGCACCTGCGCCACCAGCGAGAGCACGTG
>CALANM010000038.1 GCA_937926065.1 uncultured Microbacterium sp. | reverse complement strand
GCCGACGACAGCGCGGATCCCTGCCAGCAGCTCTGACGCGTAGTCGGGAATCTCCCACGACGCGTCGCCGGGATCGCTCGCGCCGTACCCCGGTGTGTCGGGCAGCAGCACACGGAAGCGCTCCGCCAACAGCTTGAGGGCGGGCTCGTACACGTGCCACGACAGCGGACTCTCGTGGAGCAGCACGACCCAGGGTCCCTCGTCACCCGAAGCGACGACGTGGATCTGGCCGTGAGGACCGTCGACGTAGGAGCGGCGGCCGGTCATCGGTCGAGTCCGTACAGACGCGCGGCGTTCCCTCCCAGCAGCGCATCCAGAGATTCGGGGCGGATGTCCATCGCCTCGAACTCCTGGACAGCGCGCTGCGGGGTGATGACGGGGAAGTCGGTGCCGAAGAGCACCTTGTCGCGCCCGAAGGTGTTGATGTAGTGGATCAGCTTCGGATCCAGGTGCTTCGGGGCGTAGGCGTCGGTGCCGATGTAGACATTCGGGTGCTTGTACGCCATCGCGATCATCTCCTCCGTCCACGGCCAGCCGACGTGGATGCCGACGAGCTTGGCCTCGGGGAGGTCGCAGGCGATCGTGTCGAGCGTGATCGGGCGGCCGACGCTGCGCAGCGGCGCTTCGTCTGAGTAGCGGAGGCAGTGGCCAACCTGCATCTGCACCGGGACGTCGAGCTCGATCGCCTTCGCATAGAAGGGGTAATAGCGACGGTCGTCGGGCGCGAGTTCGAACCAGTGCGGGTAGATGTGCGCGCCGATGAAGCCGTACTCCTTCACGAGCATCTCAAACTCGCGCGTGCCGCGGACGCCTTCGGTCGGGTCGATGCCGGCGAGACCCGAAAAGCGATCGGGATACTTCTGCACGGCGTCGACGACGGCTTTCGGGTCGAGCCGCCAGCTCGTGGGCAGGCCGACGCGTCCCATCTTCGGAGCGATGAGGAAGGCGCGGTCGATGCCGGCTTCGTCCATCATGTCGATGTGTTGCTCGACGGTGAGGCCGCCGAGCGTCTTGTCGCTCGCGCCGATCTTGTCGCCCAGAAAGCTCTTCGACCAGGACGGGCGCGACGCGATGATCTCCGGCGTGAACAGGTTGCAGACCGCGTCGATCCGCGGAGTCTTGTGCGTGGACATTCAGGACGACCTTTCATCGACGAACCTGCGGGGTTTAAGAGATCCGGTGGTGCCGTGGATGTCGAACAGTGACACCACCTCGACGACCGGTGTGACGCGGATGGCAGCGCGCACGGCACGCGCGACGGCGTCCGTGTCGACGTCTCCGGAAGCGGACTCCACGACGCGCACGCGCAGCTCGTCCATGCCGTCCTCCCCCGTGCGTACGACAGCTTGATGCTCACGGACGCCCGGGACATCTGCGATCGCCGCCCCGAGGACGGTCACGTCGAACAGGTTGCCCCGCACCTTCACCATGCTGCCTTCGCGCCGGTGATGGCGGACGACGCGGCCACCGGCCCAGCCGCACTCTGGGCAGGGTTCGAGCGAGTACTCGACGACGTCTCCCAGGATGTACCGGAGGAACGCCGTGCCGCGTCGGTCGAGGTGCGTGAGCGCGAGCCGCCCCGGCCGGCCGTCTGTCGTCGGCATCCCCTCGTGATCGACCGTCTCGAAGAAGAACTGGTCGGGCGCCGGATTGTGGAAGCCCGTCCCCGCGACGCACTCGACGAGGCCGCACTGGAGCTCGGATGCACCGAAGCTGTTCGAGACAGTCACCGCGTCGGAGCCGACGGCGGCGCACAGTGTCGTCAACTGCTCGAACAGTGCAGGCGGGCAGGCTTCGCCCGAGACCGCCAGCATGCGCAGCGCCGTCAGCCGCACGCCCGCCGTCCGTGCCGCCTCCAGGACCCGCGCCACGTAGCTCGGCACACCCCATAGGACGGTCGGCTGGGCGCGCTCGAGCATGGCGACGATGTCGCTTGTGCGTCGAGTGACGGCGTAGTCGTCCGCCGCCGCGCCGCCGAGCGCCACGATGAGTTCGCATCCGAGAGCGGCCGCCGCGTGGTTCGCGCGGGTCCAGGCACCGTGTGGCTGCGTCGTGAGCGGATAGAGGTTCGCGATCTTGTCGTCGCCGCGCATCCCGCGGATCGCGGCCATGTTCATCTGGGCAGTCAGGATGCCGCGGAAGTCACGCGCCGTCTGAAAGAGAGGCGTGGGTGCCGACGTGGATCCGGATGTGTAGGCGACGTCCCACAGGATGTCCGACGGCTCAGCGGGGTCGAGGCGGTAAGCCTCCGGCGCCGTCGCGAGATCGGCCTTGCCGGTCGGTGGGATAAGGTGCAGGTCGGCGAGCGACCGCACGTCGAGCTCGGCGAGGACCTCGCGATAGCGAGGGTGCCGCGACCGCAGCCGCCCGAGCTGCACGGCGAAGCGCTCCTCCTGCAGCGACCGAAGGGCCGCCGGGTCGGAATAGACGGCGTCAAGCCCGGCGACGCGCTCGCGAGCGGCGCTCATCGTGCCGCCGCCGTCCGGAGCTCCGTGAGGGCGTCTTGGGACGTGCGCACGCGGCCGCTGCTGTAGGCGATGAACTGCAGGGCCGCCTCGTGCGCCTGCTCGGGCGTCATGGCGGGAAGTCCGTCCTTGGCGCGAACGGGCGGACACGCCGTGAGATCGGAGAGCACGGTGACTTCAAAGTCGAGTGCGGCGGCATCGATCGCGGTCGCGAGGCAGCAGGAGTGGGTCGTGACGCCGAGGATGATGACGTGCTCGACGCCTTGACGGCGCAGCAGCAGGTCGAGGCCCGTGCCGACGAACGCGCTCTGCCTGCTCTTCTCGATGACGATGTCGCCGGCTTCGACGTTCAGTCCCGGAAGGAGGTCGGCGTCGGGGTAGCGGTGCGCCCGGGCGTTGCCGAACCGGTCGGTGGTCCGGCCGACGGGCCGTCCCGCAGGCACCGCGAACGCCGTGTAGTACACGTGCGCGCCGAGGGCGCGGGCG
>CALANM010000037.1 GCA_937926065.1 uncultured Microbacterium sp. | reverse complement strand
GTCGTCGCCGCGGCCCAAGGCCTTGCGTGGATGAGCGGCGACGAGGTCCACGTTCTGGTCGCTGGCCGGCGCGCACAAACTGCCACGGAGGCGGCGGCCAAGATCACAGGGGTGGCAACCGTGCTGCTGGCCGACGACCCGGCCTACAGCAAGATCATCGTCGCGATCAACACGGGCGAGGAAGCCCCCATCTTCCAGGTCGCCGACTACGGCCTTGTCGCGGATCTCTTCCGGGTGGTTCCCGAACTCACCGAAGCCCTGGACATGGCGCTTTAGCACGGGCGTTGACAACCGCCGTCCGAGGACGGGGTGCCGGGATCGCGCCACGGAGCTACGGCATGAGGATGGCGGACCCGGCGATGCCGCGCCGGGCGATGTCGTGGTGGGCACGGGCGACGTCGGTCAGCGCGTAGCGCGCGACGTCGAGCGGCTGGAAGACGCCTTGGCGATAAGCCTCGAACAGGGCGGACGTCGCGGCCTCCATCCGCCCCGCCAGCGAACGGGGGGTACTGCCGGCCGTCACGCGCACGCCGCCGGCGCGGGCGTCGAGCGTGTACGACTCGGAGGGGCCGCCCGCCTCGATCACGAGACGGATGCCGGGCGGTGTGCTCTCAGCGGCAGCGGCAGGCTCGACGTCATCGACGAGGAGGGCCAGGATGCGGTGCAGCTCCGCGACGGCATCCGCTTCGCCCGTGACAGGCGTGCTCGTCGTCACGAGGAAGGGAGCTCCGTCCAGCTCTTCGACGGAGGCGGGCAGCGGGGCGAGGGGGAGTGCGGACACGGTCGCTCCATTCTCCTCGGGCACGTGCATGCGGCCAAGGCTCTTCGACAGCGAAGGCAGATGTAAGGATGCCTAACAAATAGGCCGCGCTCAGCCTATCCGCTATGCTCGTCTCGTCGCGACTGGCGTTGAGGTGGGCCACCACCGGGGAGCGACCGACACGGCATTCGACCGCACGCCTGGGCCGATGCGAGATTCATCCCGAAAGCCGTCGTCAAGGAGATCGTCATGACCGATTCCGTGTTCAACGCCCCGCTCGCCGAGGTCGACCCTGAGATCGCACAGGTGCTCGAGCGCGAGCTCGACCGTCAGCGCAGCTTCCTGGAGATGATCGCCTCCGAGAACTTCGTGCCCGTCTCCGTGCTGCAGTCCCAGGGCTCGGTGCTCACCAACAAGTACGCCGAGGGCTACCCCGGCCGTCGCTACTACGGCGGCTGCGAGGAAGTCGACGTCGCCGAAGAGCTGGCCATCCAGCGCGCGAAGGACCTGTTCGGCGCCGAGTTCGCCAACGTCCAGCCCCACTCGGGCGCGTCGGCCAATGCGGCCGTGCTCCACGCGATCGCCCGCCCCGGCGACACGCTGCTCGGACTCGCCCTCGACCAGGGCGGCCACCTCACGCACGGCATGAAGATCAACTTCTCGGGCCGCCTGTACGACATCGTCGCGTACGGCGTCGACCCCGAGACCTCGATCATCGACATGGACGAGGTCGAGCGTCTCGCCCGCGAGCACAAGCCCAAGGTCATCATCGCCGGCTGGTCGGCCTACCCGCGCCAGCTCGACTTCGCCAGGTTCCGCGCGATCGCCGACGAGGTGGGCGCGTACCTGTGGGTCGACATGGCGCACTTCGCCGGGCTCGTCGCGGCCGGCCTGCACCCGTCGCCCGTGCCTCACGCGCACGTCGTCTCGTCGACCGTGCACAAGACGATCGGCGGCCCCCGTTCGGGCTTCATCCTCACGAACGACCCCGACATCGCCAAGAAGATCAACACCGCTGTGTTCCCGGGGCAGCAGGGCGGTCCGCTCATGCACGTGATCGCCGCCAAGGCCACGGCCTTCAAGCTCGCGGCGACGCCCGAGTTCAAGGAGCGACAGGAGCGCACCGTGCGCGGCGCCGCGATCCTCGCCGACCGTCTCAGCCAGCAGGACGTGAAGGATGCCGGCATCTCGATCCGCTCCGGCGGCACCGACGTGCACCTCGTGCTCGTCGACCTCCGCAATGCCGAGATCGACGGCAAGCAGGCCGAAGACCTCCTGCACGAGATCCGCATCACGGTCAACCGCAACGCCGTCCCGAACGACCCTCGTCCGCCGATGGTCACCTCGGGTCTGCGCATCGGCACGCCCGCGCTCGCGACGCGCGGCTTCGGCGACGCCGAGTTCACCGAGGTCGCCGATGTCATCGCACTCGCGCTGCAGCCGGGCGCCGACCTCGACGCCCTGCGCGAGCGCGTCGCGAAGCTCGCCGACGCGTTCCCGCTCTACCCGGGGCTCCAGCAGTGACCGCTCAGCGTCTCGACGGGATCGCCACCGCGGCGGCGATCAAGTCGGAGCTCGCCGAGCGCGTCGCCGCGCTGAAGGCCCGCGGCATCACCCCCGGCCTCGGCACGCTCCTTGTGGGCGAAGACCCGGCATCCCGTTCATACGTGACCGGCAAGCACCGCGACTGCGCCGAGGTGGGGGTCGCGTCGATCTCGGTCGAGCTGCCCGCCAGCGCGACGCAGGACGAGATCGCCGCCGCCGTGCGGGGCCTCAACGAAGATCCGGCCGTCACCGGCTTCATCGTGCAGCTGCCGCTTCCGGCGGGGATCGACGAGAACGCGATCCTCGAGCTGATCGACCCGGCGAAGGACGCCGACGGTCTGCACCCGACCAACCTCGGCCGCCTCGTGCTCGGCGTCGACCCGGCCGCCGCGGTCGCCGCACCGCTGCCGTGCACGCCCGCCGGCATCATCGAGCTCCTCGAGCGTCATGGCGTCGGCATCGCCGGCGCACACGTCACGGTCATCGGCCGTGGCATCACGGTCGGTCGCCCGCTCGGCCTCCTGCTGACCCGCAAGGGCACGGACGCCACGGTCACCCTGACGCACTCGCGCACCCCCGATCTGGCCGCCGAGGTGTCGCGCGCCGACATCGTGGTGGCGGCAGTCGGCCAGCCGCACCTCGTGAAGCCCGAGTGGATCAAGCCGGGCGCCGCGGTGCTCGACGTCGGCGTGACGCGCGTCGGCACCACGGAGACC
>CALANM010000036.1 GCA_937926065.1 uncultured Microbacterium sp. | reverse complement strand
TCTCCGCGCACGCTCGGTAGGAGCGCGGATCCGCGCAGCTGCCCGCCGGCATCCAGCTCATCGACGATGCGGAGCGCCGTCGCCGGCCCCGTCGCCATGGAGACCGCCACCGCGCGGTTGAGATCGACGACGGGGCTCGGCGCCGTGCGCGCCAGCGCCTCATAGAGCACGACGATCGTGCCCCAGTCTGTCTCATCGACGCGGGAGGCGATGCTGTGCTGTTCGGCGATCGCCGCCTGCAGGGCGTAGGCCCCGCGGCTCTTGCCCCGTGACCGCGCGAGCTCGTCTGCCCTCCGCAGTGCTGCCTTCCCGCGCGCGATCTGCGCATGATCCCAACGTCGCCGGTCCTGATCGGCGAGCAGGATCGCGTCACCCGACGCCGTCGCTCGAGCCGCGAAGCGTGAGCGCTGGAACTCCATCAGAGCCACGAGGGCGTGCGCCTCAGGTTCGCGCGGCAGCAGCCCGCACAGCACACGGCCCAGGCGCAGCGCTTCATCGGCGAGATCGGCGCGGGTCCAGCGGTCTCCGGAAGTCGCGGCGTAGCCCTCGGTGAAGACCAGGTACACCACGCCCATCACACCACCCAGCCGTGGTCCCCACTCCGATGGATCGGGCGACTCGAACGGCACCCGGGCGGCAGCCAGCGTCTTCTTCGCACGGGTGATGCGCGCCTGCACCGTCGCGACGGGAACGAGCAGCATTCGAGCGATCTCGCCGGTCGTCAGGCCTCCCACCACCCGAAGCGTGAGCGCGATCTGCGATTCGCGCGAGAGAGCAGGGTGGCAGGCCGTGAAGATGAGCCGGAGCAGATCGTCTTCGATCGGCTCCCAGTCCTGCTCGACCGTCTCGCTGAGCTCCTGGGCGAGCGCGCGATGCCGCTCGTCGAGCCGTTCCCGGCGGCGCCATGCGTCGATCGCCCGCCGCTTCGCGGTCGCTGTGAGCCAGGCGCCGGTGTTACGCGGGATGCCGGTGCTCCGCCACGACACGAGAGCCTCCGCGAGTGCTTCCTGCGCCACGTCCTCGGCCTGTGCGAAGTCGCCCGTCATCCGCGCCAGCGCCGCCACGATCCGGGGCCCTTCGATGCGCCACGCGGCCTCGACGGCACGGTCGACCGCGATCATCAGCTGCTCCGCAGCTCCTCGCGCCAGCCGGCCTCCTTCTTGATGTACTCGTTGTCGGCGTATGCGGCGAAGTCGCTCTCATCGGTCACGCGCCGCACCTCCAGCTTGTTGCCGGGCCCGAGGGGGCAGCGTCTGGCCCACTCGATCGCCTCTTCGGAGGTGGCCGTCTCGAGGATCCAGAATCCGTTGAACAGCTCATGCACCTCGCCGTAAGGGCCGTCGCTGACAATCGGGCCGTCTTCGGCGGTGAACTCGACCACGTACCCGGGCTCGGGTGCGAGGCCGTCGCCGCCGGCCATGACGCCCGCCTTCATAAGCTGCTCGTTGTATGCGCCCATCGCGTTGATGACCTGTTCGAAGTCCATCTCGTTGTAGGCGTCGACCGCGTCCTGCGTGGTCCGCATGATCAGCATGTGCTTCATCGTCGTGTCTCCTGTTCGTATGACGACCGGCTCGGCCGCCGGGAGGCTGTGTGCTCTCCTCACTATGACGTCGAACGGCGCGGTGCGAAATCGACATCGGGGTCGAGCCTCGTCAAGGCAGCCGTGTCAGGCGGAGTCGAGGCGCGTCCACCCTGGCGGGAGAGGGCCGTCCGATTCTGCGCGTGCGCGGTCGGCGGCTGCGGCCCATCCCTGCGCCGCCCCCTGCCCGTCGAACCCGCCGCGCGCGAGGCGGAGCCCCACGTCGTCATGATGCATGCGTGGTCCTCCCCCGCGCCTCGTCGACGCCCGCACGCTCCACGCGTCGTCGGCGAAGCCGCCTCCCCGGAAGACTCGGTAGTCGCGATAGCGGGCGGGATCCAGAAGGTCCCAGCACCACTCCCACACGTTCCCGAGCATGTCGAACAGCCCGTTGAGGTTGGGGAGCCTGCCTCCGACGTTCTGCGGCGTGCTGACTCCGTCCGCCGCCGTCCAGGCGACCTCGCGCAGCGGACCGTAGTGAGGTCCGGCGGAGCCCGCGCGGCATGCATACTCCCATTCCGCCTCGGTCGGGAGTCGGTAGCCGTCGGAATCGACGTGCCACGTGACGTCCTCGCCGTCGAACGAGTAGGCAGGCTCGAGACCTTCCCACTCGGATGCCGCGTTGCACACCCTCACGGCACGCAGCCAGGACACGTCCGTCGCCGGGCGTCGCGGGTGGGTTGCCGTCTCGCCCAGCAGCTCCGCCAGCAGCTCCTGCGTGACGGGGTACACGGCGATCTCGAAGGGCTCCAGCTCCACCGTGCGCCGCGCCTTCCGCCGTGCATCATGGAGCTCCACCCGTCCGGCGGGCAGCTGTCGCAGTTCGATGTCGGTCATCGAGGGAACTCTACGCGGGTACCGTTGACAGGTGACCGTTCCCTCTGTCCTCCGCTCCCCCGGCGCCCGAGCATGGACCGTCTGGATGGTGGGTGCGGCGGCCTATGTCCTGGCAGTCGCGAACAGGTCGTCCCTGTCTGCGGTGGGCGTCGACGCTGCTCAGCGCTTCGACGCGGATGCCGCGACGCTCTCGCTGTTCGCTGTGGTCCAGCTCGCCGTCTACGGAGGCATGCAGATCCCCGTCGGCGTGCTGCTCGACCGCTACGGCGCGCGTCCGGTGATGACGGTCGGCATGGTGCTGATGGCCGTCGGCCAGCTGACGATGGCGTTCTCGCCGAGCGTCGGCGTCGCGATCCTCGCGAGACTCCTCCTGGGAGCAGGCGACGCGGCGATCTTCCCCGGAGTGCTGCGACTGGCCGCACTGTGGTTCCCCGCGCAACGCTCGCCGCTCATGGTCCAGGTCACCGGCATCCTCGGCCAGGCGGGGCAGCTGCTCGCCCTCATGCCGCTCGCGCTCCTCCTGCACGCCACCTCGTGGAGCATCGCGTTCGGAAGCATCGGCGGCCTGGGCATCCTGTTCGCCGTGCTCGTCTTCGTCCTCGTGCGCAACCGACCGCCCGAGATCGCCGCCGACGTGACCGTGAACACCGACACCGGCGCCGTGCAGGTGGTCACGTCGACAGTCGACACCGGCGTCGGCATCCGGGCTGCGTGGGCCCACCCCGGCACGCGCCTGGCCTTCTGGACGCATTTCACCTCCCCTTTCGCGGGAACGGCGTTCGTCCTCCTCTGGGGCATGCCGTTCCTGACCGCCGGTGAGGGCCTGTCTACGGCGGCCGCCGCGAGCGTCATCTCGGCGTATATCGTGATCGGCATGCTGGTGGGGCCGGTCATGGGCGAGGTCTCACGCCGCATCCCCCATCTGCGCTCGCGTGCACTCGTGCTGCCGTCCGTCGCGGCCCAGATCATCGCATGGTCGGCCGTCATCGCGTGGCAGGGTCCGGCGCCGCTCTGGCTGCTTTACGCGCTCGCTGTGACGCTGGGGCTCGGCGGCCCCGCCTCGCTCATCGCGTTCGATCACGCGCGCACGCACAACCCCGCGCATCGCCTGAGCACGGCCACCGGCGTCACCAACGCCGGCGGCTTCATCGCGGCACTGCTGGCGATCTTCATGATCGGTCTCGCACTCGACCTGCAGGGGGCGGGAACCCCCACGACCTACACACTCGAGGCGTTCCGCCTCGCATTCCTCACGCAGCTCCCGCTGTGGCTGCTCGGTTGGACCTTCATCGCGATCGAGCGGCGGCGCACACGCATCCACATTGGGTGGGATGCGCCGCGCCGCCGTCGATGAACGCGTCGTCAGATGACGGTGCTGTCGCCTGAACTGCTCTGCTCAGTGCGCGTCACCCGCTCGCCTGCGACGGGGTCGCTGGTGCGCGTCACGGACTCGGTCGAACGCCGGCGAAGCATCAGCACGATGCCGATGAGGAAGACCACGAGGCCTGCCCCCATCAGGATGTAGCCGATCATGTCGAGGTCGAGGAACTCGACATCGACGTTGACGGCGAAGACGAGAATCGCTCCGATGACGAAGAGGGCGATGCCTGCTCCGATGCTCATGTGGGCACTCCAATCGGTCGGTTGGTCCCAGCATCGCCTTCGACTGCCGTTCCGGCACCACCCTTGACAGGGCTCATACATCCGTGGTTGGCGCCCACGGCCTCAAGGACTGGGCGCGACCTCGACCCACGTCGGATGCTTCGGCTCACGACCGTCGCCCGATGACGTCCCCGTGAGACGGCGGCGCACCCAGGGCGCCAGATGCTCGCGCATGTACTGGCCACGCGCGAGGCGCACCGCATCCGGGAGCTCCGGCAGCGACCACCAGCCATCCGGCACACGCTCCCCGAGAGCGTTCAGCACGCGCGCGGCGACACGGTGATGTCCGCGCGAGTTCATGTGGAGCCGATCCTCCGACCAGTACGACGGATGCGACAACTCAGCGTCGGGCCAGTTCAAGGCGAGCACGACGTCCTCTCGGCTCTCCATGCGCTTCACGACGGCCGCCGAGAGCAGATCGCCTCGACGCTGGATGACCCGGCTGAGGGGCAGCTGGCCCGAAGGGTTCGCCCCCGACAGGAGGATCAGGGTGACACCCTCCTCGTCGCACCGTCTCAACACGTGACTGAACGCGTCGGCAATGTGCGAGATCGACGTGCGGGGTCGCAGCATGTCGTTGCCGCCGCCGTTGAAAGACAGATGCGTCGGGCGCAGGGCCAGTGCGCGCTCAAGCTGCTCCTCGACGATCGGCCACACGAGCTTTCCGCGGATGGCGAGGTTGGCGTACTCGATGGTCCCGCCGCGTGAGTCGGCCCATCCTTGGGCTGCCAGGTCGGCCCAGCCGCGCACGCGCCCGTCAGGCAGCTCGTCGCCCACACCCTCTGTGAAGGAGTCGCCGATCGCTGCGAAACGCACGGATGCCATGGACTCCAGCATAAGAGCGGCCGCCGCGGATGCGAGACGATCGCGGGCCGGTCAGCGGTCGTCGAGCGCGCGCCCGCGTGCTTCGACGAGACCCCACGCAGCCGCCGCCGAGACGGCGAAGAAGGCCGCGAAGGCGACGAACAGCAGCGGTGGTCCGCCCAGAGCGAGCAGCGGGGGCACGCACAGCGGCGCCACGATCGACGCGATCCGGCCTACGCCAGCGCCCCACCCCGATCCGGTCGCCCGAAGCGACGTGGGATACAGCTCCGGGGTGACGGCGTACAAGGCGCCCCAGGCACCGAGGTTGAAGAACGACAGCGCCATCCCGGTCGCGAGGATCGCGCCCTCCCCCGAGGCTGTGCCGAAGAGCACTGCCGAAGCGGCCGAGCCGACGAGGAAGATCGACAGGGTCAGTCTGCGACCCCACACCTCGATGAGCCACGCCGCGACCGCATATCCCGGGAGCTGGGCGAGCGTGATGATGAGGGTGAATCCGAACGACCTGACCAGGTCGTATCCCTGCGCGACGAGGATGGTCGGGATCCAGATGAAGGCGCCGTAATAGGCGAAGTTCACACAGAACCAGACGACCCAGAGGCAGAGGGTGCGCACGCGGAACTCCCGACCCCACAGCGCTGTCAGACGCTCGCGCGATGATGTCGCCGCGGCGGCCGCGGTCGGCGCGCCATGGCGGCGGCGGCGGCCACCGTCTCCCAGCGACGCCGACGCCTCGAACGTCGCGACGACGTCGTCGGCCTGCTCGTGTCGGCCCTGCCTTTCAAGCCAGCGCGCCGATTCGGGGAGCGCCCATCGCACGACGAGGGCGTAAGCCGCCGGCACCGCGCCGATCGCGAATGCCCAGCGCCAGCCGTCGTCGCTCGTCGGGATCACGAAGTATCCGATCAGTGCCGCCACCGTCCACCCGACGGCCCAGAACGCCTCGAGAACCACGATCAGACGCCCCCGCATCCGCGCTGGCGCGAACTCGCTGACGTAGGTGCTGGCGACCGGCAGCTCGGCACCGAGCCCGAGCCCCACGAAGAACCTCAGCACGAGCAGCAGCACAAGCCCGCCCACCAGGGCGCTCGCACCCGTGGCGATTCCGTACACCAGCAGCGTCAGAGCGAAGACGGCGCGGCGACCGAGACGATCGGCAAGGAGACCGCCCACGCTCGCGCCGATGGCCATGCCGACGAACCCGGCTGACGCGATCCATGACGCCTGCTCCCCCGTGAGGCTCCACTGCGAGATCAGCGCGGTGATGACGAATGACACGAGGCCGACGTCCATCGCGTCCAGCGCCCAGCCCACCCCCGAGCCGGTGAGCACGCGAAGGTGCCGGCGGGTGAAAGGCAGCGCGTCGAGGCGCGAGGAGACGTCGGAGACGCCGGCCGAGGGCGTGGGCGGCGATGCGACGGGACCCATGACGTCAATGCTACGGATGCACGGCCCTGGCGGTCACTCCGCGAGGAGCTCGGCCACCCGCGGCGCGACCTCGGTGCCGTACAGCTCGATCGACTTCATCATCCGCGAGTGAGAGAGCGGGCCGTTCGAGTACTTGAGGTCGAAGCGGTCCGCACCGAGGGTTCGCACGGTGTCGGCGATCTTGCGAGCCACCCTTTCGGGCGAGCCCGCGTAGACGGAGCCCGTGGGCCCGACATCGTGCTGGAATTGCATCCGGCTGTACGGCGGCCAGCCGCGCTCGGCGCCGATCGCGTTTCGATTCACTTCGATGGCGGGATACAGCTCTTCCCAGGCCTGTTCATCAGTCTCAGCGATGTGACCGGGCGAGTGGATGCCGATCGGCAGCCGCCCGCGCCCGAACGATTCGGTCGATCGATGGAAGAGGTCTACGTAGGGGCGGAAGCGCGCCGGCTCACCGCCGATGATCGCGAGCATGAGTCCGTAGCCGTAACGGGCCGTGCGAACCACCGACTCCGGCGAACCGCCCACGCCGACCCACGCCGTGAGTCCGTGCTCGGTCTTGGGGAAGACGTCGGCGTCCTTCAGCGCGGCCCGGGTGGTCCCCTGCCATGTGACGGGCCGCTCCTTCATGAGCTCGGCGAAGAGCCCCAGCTTCTCTTCGAAGAGCACCTCGTAATCGGACAGGTCGTACCCGAAGAGCGGGAAGGACTCGATGAACGAACCGCGACCCAGGATCACTTCCGCCCGGCCGTTCGAGACGGCGTCGAGCGTCGCGAACCTTTCGTACACGCGAACCGGGTCGTCACTCGAGAGCACGGTCACTGCCGTGCCGAGATGGATGTCCTTCGTGCGGGCGGCGGCTGCCGCCAGCACGATCTCGGGACTGGAGATCGCGAACTCGCGACGGTGGTGCTCCCCCACTCCGAAGAAGTGCAGGCCCACCTGATCGGCCAGCACCGCCTGCTCCACCGTGTTGCGAATCGTCTGCGCGTCGCTCAGGGGCGCCCCGTCATCGCCCCTCGTGACGTCGCCGAATGTGTCGAGTCCCAGTTGCACCGTGCTCATCGCTTCCGCCTTCCCGACGGTCATTTCATGCTGGCGAATGGAACACCTCGACGTCCGTGGTCATTCCCGGCCGGATGCCCGCGAGCGTAGCGTAGGGCCATGACGCTGTTCCGTGGGCGTCCGGACGCCGGAAAAGAGCTCGCCGCCGCGCTCGAGCACTGGCGCGGAGCGGATGCCGTGGTCGTGGGAATCGCACGCGGAGGTGTCCCCGTCGCGGCGGAGGTCTCGCGCGAACTGGGACTGCCGCTGTCGGCCATCGCCGTGCGCAAGCTGGGCGCGCCGGGCCACGAAGAGTACGCCCTCGGGGCTATCGCCGACGGCGTCCGCGTCGTCGCCGACGACGCGGTGAGACGCGAACGGGTCAGCGCCGCCGACCTCGCCGACGTCGAACGTGCGGAGCGCGTCGTGCTGGGCAGGCGCGAAGCGCTGCTTCGGGGCGCCGCATCGGTGACAGGGCGAGCGGCTGTCGTGGTCGACGACGGCATCGCGACCGGCGCGACAGCCCAGGCTGCCTGCCAGGCCGTGAGGGCGCGGGGCGCGACCCGCATCGTGCTCGCCACTCCAGTGGCGCCAGCGTCGTGGCGGCCCGACGAAGGCGTCGTCGACGAGTACGTGTGCCCGCATCGACAGCGGGAGTTCTGGGCTGTAGGCCAGTTCTACGCGGACTTCTCGCAGACGACCGACGCCGAGGTCGTGCGGCTTCTCAGCCGCGCCGACCCCGGCGTCGCGGAAAGGTGATCGCCGTCAGCCCTGTGCGAGTGCCATGCGGAGCGTGTCGAGGCCCACACCGCCGAGCCGCAGGGCGCGCATGTGGAAGCGCTTGATATCGAAGGAGTCGCCCTCACGGTCGGCTACGTCATCGCGGATCTGCTCCCAGATGCGCTGACCGACCTTGTAGGCGGGCGCCTGGCCCGGCCAGCCGAGGTAGCGGTTGACCTCGAACTGGATGAATTCGTCGGACATGTTGACGTTGCGTCGCATGAATTCCAGTGCGTAATCGGCGTCCCACGTGCCGGTGCCGTCGAGGCGCGGCTTCTTGAGGTGCACGCCGATGTCGAGCACGACGCGGGCCGCACGCATGCGCTGACCGTCGAGCATGCCGAGACGGTCGGCGGGATCGTCGAGGTAGCCGAGCTGCTCCATGAGGCGCTCGGCGTAGAGAGCCCACCCCTCCGCGTGGCCGCTGGATCCGGCCAGCAGACGGCGCCACGAGTTGAGCTCGGCCCGGTTGTACACCGCCTGCGCGATCTGCAGGTGGTGACCGGGAACGCCCTCGTGGTAGACGGTCGTCAGCTCACGCCACGTGTCGAAGGAGGTGACGCCCTCGGGAACCGACCACCACATGCGACCGGGACGCGAGAAGTCGTCGGTGGGTCCGGTGTAGTAGATGCCGCCTTCGTTCGTGGGCGCGATCATGCACTCGAGGCGCTTGATCGGCTCAGGGATGTCGAAGTGGGTCTTGCCGAGCTCCTCGACGGCACGGTCGCTGGTGGCCTGCATCCACTTCTGGAGGGCGTCGACGCCGTGCAGCTTGCGTGAGTCGTCGGACTCGAGGAACGCGACAGCCTCTTCGACAGTGGCGCCGGGCTTGATCTCTCGTGCGATCGCCTCCTGCTCGGCGACCATGCGCGCAAGCTCCTCGATGCCCCACTCGTAGGTCTCGTCGAGATCGATGACGGCGCCGAGGAACCGACGGGAGTGCAGCGCGTACAGTTCACGTCCGACGGCGTCCGCTTCGGCGGCGGCCGGAGCGAGCTCAGCGCTCAGGAACGACGCCAGCTCGTCGTAGGCGACGCGGGCGGCGTTGGCGTTGTCGGTCAGGTCGCGGGCCAGCGAAGCGGGCAGGCTCCCCTCGGATGGCGTCGCCTCCCCGGCGAATGTCGCGAAGAAGCCGTTGTCCGCCGTGTAGCGACCGATCTGGCCGACCACCTCGGTGACCTGCCGGCGCGCGGGGACCGTTCCCTGGTCGATGCCCATGCGAAGCGTCTCGATGTAGCCGCGGATGGCCTCCGGCACCGCCTTGAGGCGCGCGGAGACGACCGACCAGTCGTCGACCGTGTCGGTGGGCATCAGGTCGAACGTATTGCGGATCTCCTGCGCGGGAGACGCGATGACATTCACGTCGCGAAGGTGGGCGCCTGCCTCGTGCAGGTCGATCGCCAGCTGCAGGTCGTTGGCGAGGTCGGCCTTGGTGACGACGTCGACGTCGTCGACGGGCTCGGCCGCCTGAAGCGCGGCGAGGGCCGCCTTGGTGGCCTCGTGTGCTCGCTCCGCCCCTTCCGGAGACAGGTCGTCGAGGCGGTCGTTGTACTCGAACCGACCGATGTAGGTGGCAAGGCCGGGCGAGAGCTCCGCCGCGGTGTCGACCCAGCCGTCCGCGATCTCGTCGATCGGTGTCGGGGTGCGTGATGCGTCAGTCATTCTTCGAGCCTATCTCTCGGGTCATGCCCGTCAGTGTCCGGCCGCGTCCCAGTTCGGCCCGTGCCCGATCTGGACGTCGAGAGGCACGGACAGCTCGGCTGCATCGCCCATCCGGCTCCTGACGATCTGCTCCACGGCGTCCCACTCCCCCGTCGCGACCTCGACGACGAGCTCGTCGTGGATCTGCAGCAGCACACGAGACTCGAGTCGTTCGCGGAGGAACTCGTCGTGGATGCGGAACAGCGCGATCTTCATGATGTCTGCGGCGCTTCCCTGGATGGGAGCGTTGAGCGCCGCGCGCTCCGCGTTCTCGCGCAGGACACGGTTGGGGCTGTTGAGGTCGGGGAACGGTCGGCGGCGGCCGAAGATCGTCTCCGTGTAGCCGTCGATGCGCGCCTGGGCGACGGAGGATCGCAGGTAGTCGCGTACGGCGCCGAAGCGGGCGAAGTACTCGGTCATCAGCTGCTTCGCCTCGGACTGCTCAATGCGCAGCTGCTTGGACAGGCCGAAGGCGCTGAGGCCGTAGACCAGGCCGTACGACATCGCCTTCACCTTCGTGCGCATCGCAGGTGTGACGTCGGCAGGTGCAACGCCGAACACACGGGAGCCGACGAAGCGGTGCAGATCTTCGCCGGAGTTGAACGCCTCGATGAGCCCGGCGTCTCCCGACAGGTGGGCCATGATGCGCAT
This sequence comes from uncultured Microbacterium sp., assembly GCA_937926065.1. Classification (GTDB taxonomy): domain Bacteria; phylum Actinomycetota; class Actinomycetes; order Actinomycetales; family Microbacteriaceae; genus Microbacterium. The sequence continues at coordinate 18,225 of CALANM010000036.1, read as the reverse complement.
CTCGATCTGCGAGTAGTCGGCCGTGAGCAGCGTCTCGTAGCCCGCACCCACCTCGAAGGCGGCGCGGATGCGACGCGACTCCTCGGTGCGGATGGGGATGTTCTGCAGATTCGGGTCGGTGCTCGAGAGGCGACCGGTCTGGCTTCCCGTCTGCAGGTAGGTGGTGTGGATGCGGCCGTCGGCGCCGATCGCCGCGTCGAGCGATTCGATGATCTGCCGCATCTTGGTGGCCTCGCGGTGCTGCAGGAGCAGATCCAGGAAGGGATGCGGATTGGTGTCCTGCAGGTCGGCGAGCACGGCGGCGTCCGTCGAGTAGCCGGTCTTCGTCTTGCGGGTCTTGGGCAGCTGCAGCTGATCGAACAGGACCTCCTGCAACTGCTTGGGAGAGCCGAGGTTCACCTCGCGGTCGATCTCGGCGTAGGCCAGCTGCGCGACACTGTCGGCGCGCGCGCCGAGCTCCGCCGAGAACGCGGAGAGCAGTTCGTGCGAGACGGCGACCCCCGCCAGTTCCATGTCGGCCAGGGTGTCGAGCGTCGGCAGCTCGATGTCGGTGAGCACGGTCGCGACGGTGTCGGGCAGCTCCGCGCGCAGCGCCTCGCTGACCCGCAGGATGTACCAGGACAGCTGCCCCGGAGTGGCGCCCTCGGTCTCGGGCACAAGCTGCGTCGGGTCGGCTTCCGGAAGCCTCTCACCCAGATAGCGGTCGACGAGGTCGGCCAGACGCTTGTCGGGGAAGCTCGGACGCAGGAGCCACCCCGCCAGGATCGGATCGAACGAGAGGCCGCCCAGGCGAATGCCCACGCGACGCAGTGCCTTCACCTGCGGCTTCGCGTCGGCCAGGAGCTTCGGCGCGGCGCTCTCGAGCCACGGGCGCACGGCGTCAGCGACGGCGTCTGACCACGTCGCCTCCGCCGCGTCGTCCAGCGTCGCGAAGCCGATGCGCTGGGGCAGTCCGCCGCTCAGCGTGACGGTGACGCCGATGCCGCACTCGGCGCTCTTTCCGGCCAGCCAGGCAGCGAGCCCCGTCGCGTCGAGCTCCGCGGCCACAGGCGCTTCCACCGCCGGCTCGTCGTGCGTCGGTGCATCGAGCTCGCCGGCCGCTTCGAACACCCGCGGGAGCAGGGTGCGGAACTCGAGCCGCGCGAAGATGTCGCGCACCGCTTGCGCATCGATCGGCTTGACCGCGAGATCGTCTGGGCGGACGGGAAGCTCCACATCGCGCAGCAGGGCGTTGAGGGAGCGGTTGCGGCGCACGTCGTCGAGATGCTCACGCAGATTGCCGCCCACGACGCCCTTGATCTCATCAGCGCGGGCGAGCAGCTCTTCGAGCGACCCGTACTGGGTCAGCCATTTGACCGCCGTCTTCTCGCCCACTTTGGGAACGCCCGGCAGGTTGTCGCTCGTCTCGCCCACCAGCGCCGCGATGTCGGGATACTTCTGCGGCGGCAGGCCGTACTTCTCGACGACGGCTTCCGGCGTGTAGCGCTTCAACTGGGACACGCCCTGGACATTCGGGTAGAGCAGCGTGATGTCCTCGGTCACGAGCTGAATCGTGTCGCGGTCGCCCGAGCACACCAGCACGCGGTAGCCCTGATCGGCGCCCTGCGTCGCCAGCGTCGCGAGGATGTCGTCGGCCTCGACCCCCTCCTGGGTGAGGACGGTGACGTTCATCGCGGCGAGGCACTCCTGCAGAAGCGGGATCTGACCCTTGAACTCGGCCGGCGACTCAGATCGGTTGGCCTTGTACTCGGCGTACTGCTCCGTGCGGAACGACTGACGCGACGTGTCGAAGGCGACGGCGAGGTGAGTGGGCTTCTCGGCCTTGAGCAGGTTCACGAACATCGACAGGAAGCCGTAGATGCCGTTGGTGTGCTGCCCGTCCTTCGTCGAGAAGTTGTCGACCGGCAGTGCGAAGAAGGCACGGTACGCCAGCGAATGGCCGTCGACGACGAGAAGGGTAGGCTTTGCGGAGTCCGTCACCCTGCAAGCCTAGACGCGGGTGCGGACACCCGAACGGTCTCTGACGAAGGTGAGCGATGACGCCCGACCCCTCCTCCCCCGTTGTCGATGGTCTCGAATGGGCGGCGCGCCGCGGAATGGGCGCGCTCGCCGAGAAGATGGGCATGCAGTTCACGGAGTTCTCCGTCGAGCGCTCCGTCGCGACGATGCCTGTCGAGGGCAACACGCAGCCCGTAGGGCTCATGCACGGCGGCGCATACGTCGTGCTCGGAGAGTCACTGGGATCGATGGCCGCGAACCTGTGGGCGGGCCCCGACAAGCTCGCCGTGGGCGTCGACATCAACGCGACTCACACGCGCTCGGCGACCAGCGGAGTCGTCACAGGCGTATGCACACCCATCCATCTGGGACGCAGCATCACGGTGCACGAGATCGTCGTGACCGACGATCAGGGCCGTCGCTGCTCGACGATCCGCATCACGAACATGATCAAGGACCGGCCGACTTCCTGAGCGGCCGCGCCCGCGTACGCAGGCTCAGCCCTTCGTTGCCGGCTCAGCCTTTCTTCGGCGCGAGCTGCTCGATGATCGCTTTGGCGACGTCCTGCATCGTCAGGCGACGGTCCATGGACGCCTTCTGAATCCAGCGGAACGCCTCGGGCTCGCTCAAGCCCATCTTCTCGTTGAGGAGGCCCTTTGCTCGGTCGACGAGCTTGCGGGTCTCGAAACGCTCGACCATGTCGGCCACCTCTGCCTCGAGCGTGATGATCTGCTCGTAGCGGGCCAGCGCGATCTCGATCGCCGGGAGGAGGTCGTTGGGGGTGAACGGCTTCACCACGTACGCGAGGGCGCCAGCCTCGCTCGCACGCTCGACGAGCTCCTTCTGACTGAAGGCCGTGAGCAGGACCACGGGCGCGATGTGCGCCTTGCTCAGCTTCTCGGCCGCGCTGATGCCGTCGAGCACGGGCATCTTGACGTCCATGATGACGAGGTCGGGACGGAGCTCAGTGGCCAGCTGCACGGCCGTCTCGCCGTCCCCAGCCTCCCCGACGACGTCGAAGCCGTTGTCTCGGAGGATCTCGACGATGTCGAGGCGGATGAGCGACTCGTCCTCAGCGACGACGACGCGTCGCGGTGCGGAAGTCGTGCCGGTGGGGGTCTGTTCCTGCTCTGTCACCTGTCCATCTTAGAGCAGGTGTCCGCACGCACACGGCGGGCGCGGCGGGGAGCCTGCGGTATCGTCGAGGGGACGTGCGCCGGTGTGGCGGAATGGCAGACGCGACCGACTCAAACTCGGTTGCCCGAAAGGGCGTGTGGGTTCGACTCCCACCACCGGCACGACGCAGTACGGGCACGATGTGCGGCAGCCGTAGGGTGCGCTCGTGCGCGTGGAACGACGAAAGGGGACGACCCGAGAGTCATCCCCTTTCCGTGTCCGACGCGACGGCGGCCGACCGGGCCTACTTCTCGGCCTTGTAGATCGGCGCCTTGCCGTGCACCGCGTCGCCGATCTTGTGCACGCGGATGTCGTTCGTCGAGCCGATGATCCCGGGAGGAGAACCCGAGATCACGACGACCTTGTCGCCTTCAGCGGCGAGCTTCTTGCCGAGGAAGTACTCGTCGACCTGAAGGAACATCAGGTCGGTGTGGGCGACGTGCTCGACCAGGGACGACTGAACGCCCCACGTGAGAGCCATGCGGCGGCGGATCGCCGGGTCGACCGTGAAGGCCATCATCGGAATCTTCGGGCGCAGACGCGACATTCGGCGTGCAGTGTCGCCGGACTCGGTGAAGATGCAGACGTACTTCGCCTCGACGAACTCGGCTACCTCGTTGGCAGCCAGAGTGATGATGCCGCCCTGAGTGCGGGGACGGGTCGTGAACGGCTGGATCCGCTCGAGACCGTGCTCCTCGGTCGACTCGATGATGCGCGCCATCGTCTCGACGACGACGATCGGGTATCTGCCGACGCTCGTCTCACCCGAGAGCATCACGGCATCCGCGCCATCGAGCACCGCGTTGGCGACGTCACTCGTCTCGGCACGGGTCGGAACCGGGTTCTCCACCATCGACTCGAGCATCTGAGTGGCCACGATGACGGGCTTCGCCATGCGGCGGCACAGCTCGACAGCGCGCTTCTGCACGATCGGCACCGCTTCGAGCGGGAGCTCGACACCCAGGTCGCCACGGGCGACCATGATGCCGTCGAAGGCGTCGATGATCTCCTCGAGGCTGTCGACCGCCTGCGGCTTCTCGATCTTTGCGATGACGGGGACTCTGCGTCCCTCTTCGGCCATGATCTCGTGCACGCGGGTGACGTCCGCCGCGTTGCGCACGAACGACAGCGCGATGATGTCCGCGCCGGCCTTCAGGCCCCAGCGGAGGTCGGCCTCGTCCTTCTCGGACAGCGCCGGCACGCTCACCGCGACGCCCGGGAGGTTGATGCCCTTGTTGTTGGACACCATGCCGGCGACGATGACACGGGTCGTGACGACGGGGCCGTCGACGCTCTCCACCTGAACGCGGACCTTGCCATCGTCGATCAGGAGGTAGTCGCCCGGCTTCACGTCGCCAGGGAGACCCTTGAAGGTCGTCGAGACGAGCTCCTTCGTTCCCGGCACGTCCTCGGTCGTGATCTTGAAGACGTCGCCGACAGCGAGCTCGTGCGGTCCGTCGGCGAAGCGGCCCAGGCGGATCTTCGGGCCCTGCAGATCGACCAGGATCGCGACCGCGCGGCCCGTGTCCTCGGCGGCCTTGCGCACGTTCGCGAAGCGCACTTCATGCTCTGCGTAGGAGCCGTGGCTGAGGTTCATGCGGGTCACATCGACACCGGCCTCGATGATCGCTCGGATCATCTCGTACGACTCGGTGGCGGGCCCCAGGGTTGCGACGATCTTCGCGCGTCTCACTGACTGACTCTCCGGTCTATGTCGGGTTTAGGAATTGAACTCAGCCTACGCCCACGCTCACGCGGGCTGCAGGCCGATGGCGACGTCGGTCGGACGCACCGGGGACGGCAGGTTGGTGCGGCCCATGAGGTACTCGTCGACAGCCGCCGCTGCGGCTCGGCCCTCGGCGATCGCCCACACGATGAGCGACTGCCCGCGACCGGCGTCGCCAGCGACGAACACGCCCGACGTGGTCGACTCGTAATCGTAGCCGCGGTCGACGTTACCGCGCGAGGTGAACGCCGTGCCGAGCTGCGACTCGAGCAGCTCGCGCTCCGGGCCCGTGAAGCCCATGGCGATCAGCACGAGGTCTGCCGGGATCTCACGCTCGGTACCGCTCTTCGGCACGCGGCGGCCGTCGGCGGCGTACTCCGTCTCCGCCACGCGCAGAGCGCGCACCTCGCCGGCTTCGTTGCCGAGGAACTCGACGGTCGAGGCCAGGTACGCCCGCTCGCCGCCCTCCTCGTGTGCGGACTGCACCTCGAACACGGTCGGCGTCATCGGCCACGGCTGGTGCTCGGGACGGTTCACCGGAGGCTGCTTGCCGATGGCGAGGTTGGTGACGCTCAGCGCCCCCTGTCGGTGCGCCGTGCCGATGCAGTCCGCGCCCGTGTCGCCGCCGCCGATGACGATGACGTGCTTGCCTTCGGCGTGGATCTGGTGCGGCACCTGGTCGCCCGCCACAGCCTTGTTCGACTCTACGAGGTACTCCATGGCGAAGTGCACGCCGGCGAGGTCACGGCCGGGAATCGAGAGGTCGCGCGGCACGGTCGAGCCGGTCGCGATGACGACCGCGTCGTATCGAGCGCGCAGGTCAGCCCAGGAGATGTCCTTGCCGATCTCGACGCCCGCCCGGAAGCGCGTTCCCTCATCCTGCATCTGGCGAAGGCGCGACTCGAGGTGACGCTTCTCCATCTTGAAGTCCGGGATGCCGTAGCGAAGCAGCCCGCCGATGCGGTCGTCACGCTCGTACACCGCGACCGTGTGCCCCGCCCGGGTCAGCTGCTGCGCAGCGGCGAGCCCCGCGGGGCCCGAGCCGACCACTGCGACCGTCTTGCCTGTCAGGCGTGCCGGGGGCTCCGGCTCCACCCATCCGTTCGCGAACGCGTCGTCGATCGTGCTGACCTCGATCTGCTTGATCGTGACAGCCGGCTGGTTGATTCCGAGCACACATGCGCTCTCGCACGGCGCGGGGCACAGGCGACCCGTGAACTCCGGGAAGTTGTTCGTCGCGTGAAGGCGCTCGATCGCCGCGCGTCCTTCGCCACGCCACATGAGGTCGTTCCACTCGGGAATGAGGTTCCCGAGCGGGCAGCCCTTGTGGCAGAACGGGATGCCGCAGTCCATGCATCGCCCGGCCTGGCGGCGGAGCACGGCCGAGTCACCCGGCTCGTACACCTCCTTCCAGTCCATGATGCGAACGGGAACGGGACGGCGCGGCGGGAGCTCGCGCTCGGTGGTCTTGAGGAAGCCCTTGGGGTCAGCCACCGGTCACCTCCAGGATGCGGGTCCAGACGACGTCGCCGTCAGGGTCGAGTCCCTGCTCGGCCGCCTCCTGGCGGGTCTGCAGCACCGCGGCGTAGTCGCGCGGCAGGACACGGACGAAGTTCGAGATCTCGTTGTCGAAATCGTCCAGGAGAGCGGCGGCGAGCTTGGAGTCCGTCTCGGCGACGTGCTGTGCCAGCAGGTCACGGAGCATCTCGGCGTCGCCGGCCCCGAGTTCGAGGAGCTCGAGTTCACCGCTCTGCAGCGCCTCGCGGTTCACGAGACTGCGATCAAGCCTGTAGACGTACGCGGTGCCGCCCGACATTCCGGCGCCGAGGTTGCGACCCGTCTTGCCGAGGATGACCGCGAGGCCGCCCGTCATGTACTCGAGCGCGTGGTCGCCCACGCCCTCCACCACAGCGGTGGCGCCCGAGTTGCGGACGAGGAAGCGCTCACCCACGACGCCGCTGAGGAACATCGTCCCCTGCGTGGCGCCGTAGCCGATCACGTTCCCGGCGATGACGTTCTGCGATGCGTCGAACGTCGCGCCGCGGGGCGGACGGACGACGATCTGACCGCCCGAAAGGCCCTTGCCCACGTAGTCGTTCGAGTCGCCCTCGAGTCGCAGTGTGATGCCCGCGGGGAGGAACGCGCCGAACGACTGACCTGCCGAGCCTGTGAGGTTCACGACGATCGAGCCCGACGGCAGACCGTTCGCGCCGTGCGCCAGCGTCACCCGGTTGCCGAGCATCGTGCCGACGGCGCGCTCCGTGTTGCGGATAGGCAGGTCGATCGTCACATGGCCGCCGTGCGCGATCACGTCCTGCGCGCGCTCGATGAGCTTCACGTCGAAGTGCTGGTCGAGTTCGTGGTCCTGCGGACGCATTGCGCGGCGCGGGACGTCCGGCGCGAACGCCGGGCCCTCGAGGATCGGCGTGAGGTCGAGGCCGCTGGCCTTCCAGTGCTCCACGGCGCCGTTGACGTCCAAGAGCTCGTTGTGGCCGATCGCCTCGTCGAGAGAGCGGAAGCCCAGCTCGGCCAGGTACTCGCGCACCTCCTGCGCGATGAACTCCATGAAGTTCACGACGAACTCGGGCTTGCCCGTGAAGCGCTCGCGAAGCACGGGGTTCTGTGTCGCCACGCCCACCGGGCAGGTGTCGAGGTGGCAGACGCGCATCATGATGCAGCCTTCGACCACAAGCGCCGTCGTCGCGAACCCGAACTCCTCCGCGCCAAGAAGCGCAGCGATGATGACGTCGCGACCGGTCTTGAGCTGTCCGTCGGCCTGCACGACCACACGATCGCGCATGTCGTTGAGCATGAGCGTCTGCTGCGTCTCGGCGAGCCCGAGCTCCCACGGCGTGCCGGCATGCTTGAGCGAGTTGAGCGGGCTGGCTCCCGTGCCGCCGTCGTGCCCGGAGACCAGGATGACGTCGGCCAGCGCCTTGGCTGTGCCGGCCGCGACCGCGCCGATGCCCGACTGGCTCACCAGCTTGACGTGGACGCGGGCCTTCGGGTTGGCGCGCTTCAGGTCGAAGATCAGCTGCTTGAGGTCTTCGATCGAGTAGATGTCGTGATGCGGCGGCGGCGAGATGAGGCCGACGCCGGGCGTGCCGCCACGCGTGCGGGCGATCCACGGGTACACCTTCGCCGGCGGCAGCTGACCGCCCTCGCCGGGCTTGGCGCCCTGCGCGAGTTTGATCTGGATGTCGTCGGCGTGCGTCAGATACATGCTTGTGACGCCGAAGCGGCCCGAGGCGACCTGCTTGATCGCGCTGCGACGCTCGGGATCGAGCAGTCGCTCGAGGTCCTCGCCGCCCTCACCGGTGTTCGACTTCGCACCGAGTCGGTTCATCGCGATGGCGAGGGTCTCGTGGGCTTCCTTCGAGATCGAGCCGTAGCTCATCGCTCCCGTCGAGAAGCGCTTCACGATCGACGACACCGGTTCGACCTCGTCGATCGGCACCGGCGGGCGCTCCCCTGCCTTCAGCTTGAACAGGCCGCGGAGCGTCTTCAGCTCCTCCGCCTGTTCGTCGACGAGCTTGGTGTACTCACGGAAGATGTCGTAGCGGCGCGTGCGCGTCGAGTGCTGGAGCCGGAACACCGTGTCGGGGTTGAAGAGGTGCGGGGCGCCGTCGCGGCGCCACTGGTACTCGCCACCGGTCCAGAGCCGCTCGTGGGCCCGCGCCGCGCTGTCCTCCGGGTAGGCATAGTCGTGGCGCGCCTGGTTCTCGGCGGCGATCTCGGCGATGCCGATGCCGCCCAGCTTCGTCTCCGTGCCCGTGAAGTAGCGGTCGACGAACTCCTGGGAGAGACCGACGGCCTCGAACACCTGGGCGCCCGCGTACGACGACACCGTCGAGATGCCCATCTTGGACATGATCTTCAGGACGCCCTTGCCGAGCGCGTAGATCAGGTTCTTGACGGCCTTCTCGGGTGCGATGCCGGTGATGAAGCCGGCGCGGACGAGGTACTCGACCGTCTCCATCGCAAGGTAGGGGTTGACCGCGGATGCACCGTAGCCGATGAGGGTCGCGACGTGGTGCACCTCGCGCACATCGCCCGCCTCGACCACGAGGCCCACCTTCATGCGGTTCTCCCGACGGATGAGGTGGTGGTGCACCGCTGAGACCATGAGCAGCGACGGGATCGGCACCAGGTCCTTGTTCGAGTCGCGATCGCTCAGGATGATGAACTCCGCGCCGGATGCGATCGCGGCATCCACCTCGGCACACATCTCGTCGAGACGCTCCTCGAGCGCGTGCGGCCCCTTGTCGAAGTGGTACAGACCCCGAATGATGACCGAACGACGGCCCGGAAGCGCCTTGTCGACGTTCTGAAGCTTGGCCAGCTCGTCGTTGTCGATGACCGGGAAGTCCAGCGTGATGGCGCGTGTGTGGTCGGGACCCCAGTCGAGGAGGTTGCGCTCAGGGCCGAGGCCCATCGACAGCGACGTGACGACCTCCTCGCGGATCGAGTCGAGCGGCGGGTTGGTGACCTGCGCGAACTGCTGCGTGAAGTAGTCGAACAGCAGGCGGGGCCGCTTGCTGAGCACGGCGACGGGCGTGTCGGATCCCATGGCGCCCAGCGGCTCCGCACCGGTCTGGCCCATCGGCGTGAGGAGGATGCGGACCTCCTCCTCCGTGTACCCGAAGGTGCGCTGGCGACGCGTGATCGACGCGATGGGGTGCACGATGTGCTCGCGCTCCGGGAGGTCCTTCAGGCGCACGCGTCCGGCATCCAGCCATTCCTGCCACGGGTGCAGGTGCGCGAGCTCCGACTTGACCTCTTCATCCTCGATGATGCGGCCCTGGGCCGTGTCGACGACGAACATGCGGCCAGGGCGCAGGCGTCCGCGGCGCTTGATGCGCTCCGGCTCGAAGTCGAGTACGCCCGTTTCCGAGCCGATGACGACAAGGCCGTCCGTCGTCTCGGTCCAGCGCCCGGGTCGCAGCCCGTTGCGGTCGAGGGTCGCGCCTACGAGCGTGCCATCCGTGAAGATCAGCGCGGCGGGGCCGTCCCACGGCTCCATCTGCATCGCGTGGTACTCGTAGAACGCACGCAGGTCGGGGTCGATGTCGGCCTGTTTCTCGTAAGCCTCGGGCACCATCATCATGATCGCGTGCGGAAGGCTGCGGCCCGTCAAGGTGAGCAGCTCCAGCACCTCGTCGAACGACGCCGAGTCGCTTGCGCCGTCGGTGCAGATGGGGAGCAGCGGGCGGATGTCGCCGAGCAGCTCCGACTCCAGCTGCGACTGGCGCGCCCGCATCCAGTTGCGATTGGCGCCGACCGTGTTGATCTCGCCGTTGTGGGCGAGCATGCGCAGAGGCTGCGCGAGCGGCCACGACGGGAAGGTGTTGGTCGAGTAGCGCGAGTGGACGACTGCCAGCTCGCTCGCGAAGCGCTCGTCCTGCAGGTCGGGGTAGAACGGCTCCAGCTGGAGGGTCGTGACCATGCCCTTGTAGCCGATCGTACGGCTGGAGAGCGAGACGAAGTATGCACCGTGCTCATGCTGCGCGCGCTTGCGCAGGCGGTAGACGCGACGGTCGAGCTCGATGCCCGACAGCGCAGGGCTGTCGCCGACCGCGGGGTGCGAGACGAAGAGCTGCTCGAAGGCGGGCCGGGCAGCGAACGCGAGCTTGCCGAGGTGCTCCTCGACCGTGGGCACGGCACGCCAGCCGAGCACGGTGAGCCCTTCGCTCGCGGCGAGCTCTTCGATCTTGTTCTTGAGCAGGGCACGCTGGTCGCCGTCGATCGGCAGGAACGCCATGCCGGCCGCGTACTCGCCGACCGGAGGCAGATCGAAGTCGACGACCGCGCGGAAGAAGTCGTCGGGCATCTGCGTGAGGATGCCGGCTCCGTCGCCCGTGCCAGCGTCGGAGCCGATGGCGCCGCGGTGCTCGAGGTTGCGCAGCGCCGTGAGCGCGAGCTCGACGATGTCATGCCCGGCAGTGCCGCGGAGCGTCGCGACCATGGCCAGGCCGCACGCATCCTTCTCGAACGCAGGGTTGTACATGCCCTGCTTCGCCGGGAATCCGGTCGAAGAGCGGGTCATGGTGTCTTCATGACGGGGGCTCGAAGGCATACCAACCGTCCTCACTTGATGCTCAACGGGGACGTCGTCGGCCCTGCGGTTGTGTCTTACGGGGTGACTGGGCTTGTGGCTGAGTCTTCGATCGCTTCGGGCTCGGTGGGTGCGCTGATGTCCACGAAGTCGTCGGTGTCATGCGATTGTACAACCCCCTCGGGGCTCCACTCGCGTCCGGGGACGTACGGCGAGGGCTCGAGACCCGGGTGTCGGCGCTTCTGCACGAGCAGGATGACCAGGCCGACCACGACCCCGAAGATCGCAGACCAGACGTTGGTGCGCAGGCCCAGGATCACCTCACTCGGGTCGATGCGGATGGACTCCCACACGATGCGACCCGCCGAATACCAGATCAGGTACAGCGCGAACAGCCGGCCCCACTGCAGCCGGAGACGCTTGCCCGCCCACAGCAGCACGATCACACCGACCGTGTTCCAGATGACTTCATAGAGGAACGTCGGGTGGAACAGCGTGCCCTCCGGGAGACCGACCGGCCACGCCGCGTTGGGGTAGTCGATCTCGAGGCCCCACGGAAGGTCGGTTGGCAGGCCGAAGAGCTCCTGGTTGAACCAGTTGCCGAAGCGGCCCATCGCCTGCGCGAGGAGAAGGCCAGGGGCGAGGGCATCGGCAAAGGTCCAGAAGCGGACGCCGGTCCACCTGCAGCCGAGCCAGGCACCGATCGCGCCGCCGATGAGGGCGCCGTAGATCGCGATGCCGCCCTCCCAGATGCGGAACACGGCCCAGAAGTCGGCGCCCTCGCCGAAGTAGAACCCAGGGTGGGTGACCACGTGGAAGATCCGCGCGCCGATGATCGCCAGCGGCACAGCCAGCAGCGAGATGTCGATGACGACCCATGGCTCTGCCCCGCGCTTCGTGAGGCGGTGGTTGGTCATCAGCGCGGCGACGACGATGCCGGCGAGGATGCACAGAGCATAGAAGTGGATCGTCAGCGGACCGACCGTGAACGAGCTGAGGTCAGGACTCGGGATGCTCAGAGGGCTCAGTGTGGTCGCTGCGGCGGCAGGGGTGTGAGAAAGCACGAAGGAGAGTCTACTTGGGGCGCGCGCCGCCTCACGTCCGCCGCGGCGTGGGCGGCCGCGACGGTCAGCGGGATGTGCCGGCGGTGAGCCGGCGCACCTCGGCGGCGAGACCGTCGAGACCGCCGTCGCGGAGCGCCCGGACGAGTGCCGTGCCGACGATCGCGCCGTCCGCGTACTCCAGGACGCCGGCGACCTGCTCGGCCGTCGAGATGCCGATGCCCACGCATGCGTTGTCGACTCCGATCGCGCGGAGGCGCGCCACCAGCGTGCGGGCGGCGGCATCCAGTTCAGCGCGTTCACCCGTGATTCCCATCGTGGAGACGGTGTACACGAAGCCGGTCGACTCCCGCACGATCATCTCGAGGCGCTCGTCGGTGGAGGTCGGGGCGGCGAGGAAGACGCGGTCGAGGCCCGTGCGCTTCGACGCGGCGATCCACTCACCGGCCGACTCCGGGGTGATGTCGGGTGTGATGAGCCCCGCTCCCCCGGCCGCCAGCAGGTCGTCGGCGTAACGGTCGACGCCATACTGCAGCACAGGGTTCCAGTACGTCATGACGAGTACTGGGACGTCGACGCGCGACGAGATCGCACGCACGGCGGTGAAGGTGTCGCGAAGTCGGAATCCGCCCGCGAGGGCCGCCTGCGTGGCTTCCTGGATGACTGTGCCGTCCATGACGGGGTCGGAGTATGGCGGGCCGAGCTCAAGGATGTCGGCGCCGTTCTCCGCGAGGGTCACCGCGGCGTCGATGCTGGTCTGCAGGTCGGGGAATCCCAGCGGCAGGTAGCCGACGAAGGCGCCGCGCCCGCTGGCGCGCGCCGCCTCGATGGCTGCGGCGACCCGGCTCACAGCTCCGTCCCTTCGCCCTTGGCCTCCGGAATGTCGGCAGGCGTGTCGACCGGATCGGCGCCCTCGTCGTACAGGCCGAACCACTTCGCGGCCGTGTCCATGTCCTTGTCGCCGCGGCCCGACAGGCTCACCGCGATGATCGCGTCGGGACCGAGTTCGCGCCCGAGGCGCAGGGCTCCGGCGAGGGCATGGGCGGACTCGATCGCGGGGATGATGCCCTCGGTCCGCGAAAGGAGACGCAGGGCGTCCATGGCCTCGGCATCGGTCGCGGGGATGTACTCCGCGCGACCGATGTCGGCGAGCCAGGCGTGCTCCGGGCCGACGCCCGGGTAGTCCAGCCCCGCGGAGATGGAGTGCGACTCGATCGTCTGACCGTCCTCGTCCTGCAGCACGTACGTCTTCGCACCGTGCAGGACGCCCGGGCGGCCACGCTCGATGGACGCAGCATGACGTTCGGTCTCGACGCCGTCGCCAGCGGCCTCGACGCCGTAGAGCTTGACGCCCTCGTCATCGAGGAACGCATCGAACATGCCGATGGCATTCGATCCGCCTCCGACACAGGCGACGACCGCGTCGGGCAGACGACCCGTCTCGTCGAGAAGCTGCTGGCGCGCCTCTTCGCTGATGATCTTCTGGAAGTCACGAACCATCGCGGGGAAAGGGTGGGGCCCGGCCGCAGTGCCGAAGATGTAGTTGGTCGTCTCGACCGAGGCGACCCAGTCGCGATACGCGTCGTTGATGGCGTCCTTCAATGTGCGCGACCCCGTTGTGACGGGCACCACCTCCGCGCCGAGAAGACGCATGCGGGCGACGTTGAGCGCCTGGCGCTTCGTGTCGACCTCCCCCATGTAGATGGTGCAGTCGAATCCGAAGAGGGCGGCGGCGGTGGCGGTGGCGACTCCATGCTGACCGGCGCCGGTCTCGGCGATGACCCGAGTCTTTCCGAGGCGCTTGGTGAGCAGCGCCTGCCCGATCACATTGTTGATCTTGTGCGAGCCGGTGTGGTTGAGGTCTTCCCGCTTCAGGAAGATCCGCGCTCCACCGGCGTGCTCGGCGAAATGCGGCACCTCGGTGAGCGCCGACGGACGGCCGGCATACGTGTGCAGCAGTCGCCGAAACTGCTCGTCGAAGGCGGGGTCGGCCTTGGCCGCCTCGTATTCGGCGGTCAGCTCGTCGATCGCAGCGATGAGCGACTCGGGCATGTAGCGCCCGCCGAACTCGCCGAAGAACGGGCCGTGGGCATCGCGCAGGCTCATGCGCCGGCCTCCAGGAATGCGTGCAGGGTGCGGACAGGGTCGTTGGTCACCAGCGCCTCGCCGATCAGGACGACGTCGGCTCCCGCGGCGCGGTAGTGGGCGACGTCCTCGGGCGCGAGGACCGCCGACTCGGCGATCTTCACGGCATCCGCCGGAAGGTGCTCTGCCAGGCGGCCGAAGAGATCGCGGTCGAGTCGGAACGTGGTCAGGTCGCGCGCGTTGACGCCGACGAGCTTTGCGCCGATCTCGGCCGCACGGTGGACCTCGTCGAGGGAGTGCGTCTCGACCAGAGGCGTCATGCCGAGCTGGACGATGAGGTCGTGGAGCTCGCGCAGTAGCGGCTGCTCGAGCGCCGCGACGATGAGCAGCACGAGGTCGGCGCCCGCCGCTCGCGCCTCGAGCACCTGGTACGGCGTGGCGATGAAGTCCTTGCGGAGAACGGGCAGCGAGACGCGCCCCTTGACCGCCTCCAGATCGGCGAGGCTGCCCTTGAACCTCCGCTGCTCCGTGAGCACGGAGATCGCGGAAGCACCGCCTTCTTCATACCGTGCGGCCTGCAGCGCGGGGTCGGGGATGTCCGCGAGGTCGCCGCGCGAGGGACTCGCGCGCTTGACCTCCGCGATGATCTTGACGCGTTCGGACGGTGTGAGTGCGGCGAGGGCGTCGACAGCGGGAGCTTGAGCGAGAGCCACGCGCTCGACGACGGCGAGCGGCCGATCGACGGCACGTGCCTCGGCATCCTCCACCGCGCCGGCCGTCAGGTCGGCCAGCATGTCAGTGCTGCTTCGGCGAGTACTTGGGGCCGTTGACGCCGTAACCGGCCTTGGCCATGGCCCAGCCCACGATCAGTCCGACGACGAGGAGAGCCGCCGACGCCCAGACGAGTGCGGGCAGGTCGAGGAAGAAGAACAGCGTGCCCAGCGAGACGGCGACGAGCATGATCACGACGGCCGTCCAGGCGGCAGGCGAGTGTCCGTGGCCGGGGTCGTCGATGGCGTTGCTCATGATTCTCCTTCGCGTGCGGGATCGCTGTGGCCAGTCTAGCGGGACGCGGCGGGCGGTCTGGCATCCGGCGCCTCCGTCACGCGGGGACGACGGCGGTCAAGCCGTCGGATCGTCGCCCCGCGTGAGATCGTCCCACGAGTCGATCGCATCGTGCGGACGCGAACCCGCGCGGGCATCGACCGCGGCGTCGGTGCGGAAGCGACGACCGGTGCCCTGCCAGCGATGCGCAGTCGCGATGGTGAGCACGCCGCCGAGCACGACGAGGGCGGATGCCGCCACCGTCAGAACCGGCCAGGGCGTCGAAGCGATGTGGGAGACGAGCGACGCGACCGTGTCCGCCCCTGACAGTCCGGTCTTCTCGGTCACAGCCGCCGCGACCGCATCCACGGGCCGGTCCGACGCGATGCGCCAGGCCCCTGTGCCGAGCGCCGCGCCGATGCCCAGTGCCAGCACGCTGAACAGGTAGCGCAGCGGACGTCCGACGATCGTCAGAGCCAGGGCGAGCGCAAGCGCTGCGAGGCTCAATGGGGCGAGCAGCGCCAGCGCATCGGCGCCAGCGACGTGCAGAGGCTCGGCTGCGACGTCGACCAGCGTGACGTCGAGCCACGTCTGCGTCGAGCCGATGAGCGAGACAGCGCCGCCGGCGAGAATCGCCAGCACGCTGAGGGAGCGCAGCCTCCTGGTCATGCCGTCTGGGGCCCGACGACCGGATGCAGGTCGTCGGCGTCGAAGCACGTGCGGTCGCCCGTGTGGCAGGCGGCGCCCACCTGGTCGACCGTGATGAGCAGAGTGTCGCCGTCACAGTCGAGGCGCGCGCCCTTCACGACCTGGATGTGGCCAGAGGTGTCGCCCTTGCGCCAGTACTCCTGACGCGAGCGCGACCAGAAGGTGACTCGCCCGGTCGTGAGCGTGCGTCGCAGCGCTTCCGGGTCCATCCAGCCGAGCATGAGCACCTCACGAGTGTCGTGCTGCTGGATGATCGCCGGAGCGAGCCCGTCGGCGGTGAAGGCGACGCGCTGCAGAATGCCGTCGACGTCAGGGATGGCGGTCATGTGCGAACCTCGATTCCCTCGGCCACGAGGGCGTGTTTGACGTCTCCGATCGTCAGCTGAGCGGAATGGAAGACGGACGCCGCGAGCACTGCGTCGGCGCCGGCGTGGACGGCGGGCGCGAAGTGCTCCGGTGCGCCCGCGCCCCCCGACGCGATGACGGGCACCGACGAGATCTCCCGCATGCGCGACACGAGTTCGAGGTCGAAACCGTCACGCGTGCCGTCGGCGTCGATCGAATTGACGAGCAGCTCTCCGACGCCGCGCTCGATCGCCTCGCGGGCCCACTCGAGGGCGTCCAGGGTCGTCAGAGCACGCCCGCCGTGTGTCGTGACGACGAAGCCGGACGGCGTCGGCGGCGCGCCCTCAGGCACGCGCTTGACGTCGAGCGAGAGCACGAGCACCTGTGAGCCGAAGCGGTCCGCGATCTCGCCGATCAAGTCGGGCCGGGCGATCGCCGCGGAGTTCACGCCGACTTTGTCCGCGCCCACTCCCAGCAGACGGGCCACGTCGTCGTTCGAGCGCACTCCCCCGCCCACCGTCAACGGGATGAAGACCTCCTCGGCCGTCCTGCGAACGACGTCGTAGGTGGTCGAGCGGTCGTCGACCGTCGCGGTGACGTCGAGGAAGGTGAGCTCATCCGCGCCCTGCTCGAAGTACTGACGCGCGAGGGCGACCGGGTCGCCCATCTCTCGAAGATTCTCGAAGTTGACGCCCTTGACCACCTTGCCGTCCTTGACGTCGAGGCAGGGGATCACCCGGCATACGAGCGACATGTCACAGCCTCGCGTTGTGGATCGGCGTCACGAGGATGGCGCGTGCTCCGATCGCGTAGAGCGCGTCCATCACCTGGTTGACGCTCTTGCGCGGGCTCATCACGCGCACCGCGACCCACGCGGGGTCGCGCAGTGGCGAGATCGTGGGCGACTCGATTCCCGGGGTCAGTGCGACCGCCTGGTCGACCAGATCGGCAGGAAGGTCGTAGTCGATGAGCACGTACTGTCGCGCGACGAGCACACCGCGAAGACGCCGCAGCAGGATGTCGGTGCCCTCCGCTTCGACCGGCGCGCCGATGAGCACGGCCTCCGATTCGAGCAGCACAGGGCCGAAGATCTCCAGCCCTGCCTGCTTGAGGGTCGTCCCCGTCGAGACGACGTCGGCCACCGCGTCGGCGACGCCGAGGCCCACGGCCGACTCCACGGCGCCGTCGAGCGGCACCAGGTCCACCGCGACGCCATGCGCGTCGAGGTAGGCGTCGACCAGTCCCGGATAGGCGGTCGCGACGCGCAGACCCTGGAGGTCGGAGAGCTCGGAGAAGCGTCCGGGAGGGCCGGCGAAGCGGAAGGTGGAGCCGCCGAACCCGAGCTTCTCGATCTCGCGGGCTCCCGGCATCCGGGCGTCGAGGAGCAGATCACGACCCGTGATGCCCACGTCGAGAGCGCCCGAGCCCACGTACGTAGCGATGTCCTTCGGACGCAGATAGAAGAACTCGACGTCGTTGACCGGATCGATGACGTGGAGGTCCTTGGGATCGCGGCGGCCGGTGTACCCGGCCTCGCTCAGCAGCTCGCTCGCCGTCTCGGCGAGGGATCCCTTGTTCGGCACAGCGATTCGCAGCATGGTGCAGGGCTTTCGGTATGAGAGATGGACGGCGTGGGGCGAGCTCAGAGATGTCGGTAGACGTCTTCGAGCGTGAGGCCCTTCGCGATCATGAGCACCTGCAGGTGGTACAGCAGCTGGGAGATCTCCTCGGCTGCCTCGTCGTCGGACTGGAACTCCGCGGCCATCCACACTTCGGCGGCCTCCTCGACGATCTTCTTGCCGATCGCATGCACGCCGCGGTCCAGCTGCGCGACCGTTCCCGAATTCTCGGGACGGCTCGCCGCGATCGCGGTCAGCTCGTCGAACAGGGCATCGAAGGTCTTCACCCCATAAGGCTACCGGCCCTCGGTGGCGCCGAGTGCCGCGGACGAGGCGGGCGGCCGCGCGCGGTCGCGTCAGTGCCGATGCGCAGCGGCCGCTCCTGCGCGGAGGGCGGCGATCGCGTGG
>CALANM010000035.1 GCA_937926065.1 uncultured Microbacterium sp. | reverse complement strand
CTCCTCGCTCTCCAGTCGCAGGGGCCGGGCATCTGCCGGCAGCGACTCTCGCCATCCGCGCTCGCGGTCGTCGCCTGTGCCTGATCCCGCGGGCCAGCCGAGGAAAGCCACGCGCGGACCCGCCGTCTGCAGCGCGTGCCGCGTGGCTTCGGCTGTGCCGGCGGCCCCGTCGACGTCGACCCACAGGTGCGCCGGATCCTCGACGTCGTCGAGGCCCCACGGTCGACCGAACGAGACGAAAGGCACGCCGCGGCCCGTGAGCCAGCCGGTGCGCGGGTCGCCGTGGAAGGTGCCTGTGATGACGACGCCGTCTATCTCGCCGCCGTCGCGGAGATCGGTCATCCGCCGGATCTCCTCTTCGGGCGAGCGCGCGGCGTAGAGCATGACCCGCAGGCCGCGTTCGCCCGCCCGTTCGGTCAGCGCATGGACGAAGCGATCGAGCACCACGCCCGAGATTCCCCCCGCGTAGGGGTCGAGGTGGATGCCGATCGTCGAGCTGCGACGCGTGCGCAGCCGGCGTGCCGACGCGTGCGGGGCGTAGCCGAGGCGCGCGATGGCGCTCTCGACGCGCTCGCGGGTCTGGTCCCGCACGATCGCCGGAGAGTTGATGACATTGCTGACCGTCTGGCGGGACACACCCGCCTCGCGAGCGACGTCTTCGATGGTTGCGGGTCTGTTCATCGTCTCCTGGCCTTGACGCGCCGTGGGCAGGGCTCTATCTTGGCAAGCATCCCACAATTTGAACGATCAAAGAAGCGCTCCGCGCACGAATTTGAACGATCAACGAGCGGAACAACCTGAACACCGGCACCCTCAGAGGGTCCACACCGTTTCAAAGGAGATGCGATGACGCGACACACAGCACGCACGCTGCTCGCGACCGGAGGGCTGGCGGTCGTCACCGCCCTCGCCCTCACCGGCTGCGGCCAGGGCTTCACCGAGACCCCTCCGTCGGAGAGCGGCGCAGCGACCGACCTGACCTCGTCGGACGAAGGCCTCACGATCATGATCGGCTCGAGCGGCGACGCCGAGACGAACGCGGTGAAGGATGCCGTCGCCGCCTGGTCGGCCGATTCCGGCGTCGACGCGGAGGTCGTCGCGGCGACCGACCTCGCGCAGCAGCTCTCACAGGGCTTCGCTGCAGGCTCCCCGCCGGACCTCTTCTACCTCGGCACCGACCAGCTCGCCGGGTACGCCGAGAACGGGTCGCTCCAGCCCTACGGCGACATGCTCGCCAACAAAGACGACTTCTACGACTCGCTCGTGTCGAACTTCACGCTGGACGGCACGTTCTACTGCGCGCCGAAGGACTTCTCGACGCTGCAGCTCATCATCAACCAGGGCCTGTGGGAAGACGCCGGCCTCACCGACGCCGACGTTCCCACGACGTGGGAAGAACTGGCATCCGTCGCCGAGAAGCTCACCGACGACGACACCGTCGGCCTCGTCTTCAGCGGCGAGTACGCCCGCGTCGGAGTGTTCATGGCGCAGGCGGGCGGCCGCCTCGTCTCGGAAGACGGCACGACGGCCGAGGCCGACAGCGACGCCAACGTCGAAGCCCTCTCCTACGTGCAGGAGCACCTGAAGGACGGCACCTTCGCCTACGCCGCCGACGTCGGCGCGGGCTGGGGCGGCGAGGCGTTCGGCAAGGAGCTGGGCGCGATGACCATCGAGGGCAACTGGATCACCGGTGCGCTCGGCGACTTCCCGGATGTCCAGGCCAAGGTCGTCGAGCTCCCCGCCGGCCCCGCCGGCCAGGGCACGCTGCAGTTCTCGAACTGCTGGGGCATGGCCGCCGACAGCCCCAACCAGCAGGCTGCGCTCGAGCTCGTCGAATACCTGACCAGCGCCGAGCAGCAGCTCGCCTTCTCGGAGGCGTTCGGCCCCATGCCGTCGGTCGAGTCGGCCGCCGAGCAGTGGAAGGGCGACAACGAGGACCTCGTCGCGTTCCTCGACGGCTCGCAGTATGCGCAGGGCGTCCCGACCAACAAGGGCGCGGGCGAGGTCGTCACCGACTTCAACGCCCAGCTGCAGTCGCTCGAGTCGGGCGACCCGAAGGCGATCCTCGACTCGGTGCAGTCGAACCTCGAGGCCATCGTCGGCTGACGTCATGACCGCTCCCGCCGCTCCGGCCGAGGCTGCCCGCCCGGCCTCCTCCCGACGCCCCCGCTCCGGCGGGGGCCGGCGCGGGGTGGCTGTTCGTCTCGCCCGTGATCCTCATCCTCGGGACGTTCCTGTTCGCTCCCGTGATCATGGCCCTCTGGGTCAGCTTCTCCGACTGGACGGGACGCGGAAGCCCCTTCTCGTCGAACGTCAGCTTCGTCGGCGTCGACAACTACGTCGAGCTGACGACCGGCGGCGGCCTCCGCACACGGGACTTCGGCACGGCGCTGCGCAACAACACGTGGTACGTGCTGCTGGTCGTCCCGCTGCAGACCGCACTGTCGCTCTTCCTCGCGGTGCTCGTGAGCCGCCGCATCCTCAAGGCCCGCGGCTTCTTCCGCACCGCCTTCTACTTCCCTTCGGTGACGAGCTCCGTGGCCATCACCGTGCTCTGGCTGTTCCTGTTCAGCTTCGCCGGCCCCGTGAACGCGATCATCGCGTGGTTCGGCGGCAAGGGACCCAACTGGTTCGACGAGCCTCGCGGCATCGTTCATCTCGCCCTCAGCGGCATCGGCGTCACGAGCGGACCCGACTGGCTCACCCAGAACGACTTCCTCGGCCTTTCGTGGTGGGAGTGGCTCGCCGGACCGTCGGTCGCGATGTCGGCGCTCATCCTGATGGCGGTGTTCACGACCAGCGGCACCTTCATGCTGCTGTTCGTCGCGGGCCTGCAGAACATCGGCTACGAGCTGACCGAGGCGGGCCTCATGGACGGCGCCAACGGGTGGCAGCGGTTCTGGCACATCACGCTCCCCCAGCTGCGCCCGATCGTGTTCACCGTGATCACGCTGGGTCTCATCGGATGCTGGCAGGTGTTCGATCAGATCTACACCGGCACGAAGGGCGGACCGTCGAAGACGACGCTGACGCCCGCGTACCTGTCGTACCAGGCGGCGTTCCAGAACCAGGACTGGGGCATCGGCGCCGCGATCGCCTTCATCCTGTTCCTCATCATCATCGTCTTCACCATCTTCCAGCGATGGGTGCTGCGCGACCGCCCGGTCTCGCGCCGCCGCATCCGCGCCTACCAGACGAGCACCTACGCGAAGGGAGGCGCGTCATGACCAGCGCCGGCCTCACCGCCGCCCCCGCCGCCTCCGCCGAGACGGCTCACGCGCTGCAGCCCGCGCCGTCCCGTCGACGCCGCTTCACGCTGCGCAGCGCGACCGGACAGGTGGTGCTCTACGGGCTCCTCGCGCTCATCGCGGTCGTGTACATCTACCCGTTCCTCGTGCAGGTCGCCACGTCGTTCAAGACCGAGCCCGAGGCGGCATCCGACCCCATCTCCCTCATCCCGCAGACGTTCACGACCGCGGCGTACGAACGGCTGTTCCTGTTCAGCGACTTCCCCGTGTGGTTCGCGAACTCGACCGTCGTGACGATCGCCGTCACCCTCGGGCGCGTCTTCTTCGTGTCGCTGGCCGGCTACGCGCTCGCGCGGCTGAACTTCCGGGGGCGCGGCGTGATCTTCGCGCTGGTCGTGGGCGTCATGTCGGTGCCGACCGTCGTGCTGCTCATCCCCAAGTTCCTCGTGCTGAACCAGCTGGGCATGTACGACTCGTACGCGGGCATGATCCTGCCGCTCCTCGTGGATGCGGCGGGCGTGTTCATCATGAAGAACTTCTTCGAGTCGATCCCCGCGTCGGTCGAAGAGCAGGCGCGCATCGACGGCGCGGGCACCTTCCGCGTGTTCTGGTCGATCGTGCTCCCCATGGCACGGCCCGCGCTCATCACGATCGTCATCTTGTCGTTCCAGGGGTCGTGGAACGAGCTCAGCCACTTCATCATCTCGGCGCAGTCGCCCGAGCTGACGACGCTGACGAAGGGCGTCGCGTCGCTCGCCTCGGGCCAGCTGAGCCAGGGCACCCAGTACCCGCTGAAGCTGGCGGCCGCCGCGATCATGACGATCCCGGTCGCCGTCCTGTTCTTCGTCTTCCAGAAGCGGATCATGAACACGAGTGAGGGAGCAGTGAAGGGATGACGGACGGACTCCAGCCGTTCCTGTCGGATCGGGTCGTGGCGCTCAGCGCGCCGACCCAGGCATGGTCGGGAGCAGACGGCGACATGGGCTCGGCGCCCATCGACGGCGTCTTCCACGGCGACACGCGATTCATCCGGGAGGTGACCGTCACCTACGGAGGCCAGGACGGCGCGTTCACACGCCCCGAGTGGGTGCGGTGGAGTGTGCCGAACGCGCAGACGGCACGGTTCGATGCGCTGCTTCGCGGCGTCGACGACCGGCTCCCCGACCCGAAGGTGCGCCTCGAGCGGGTGCGCGAGGTGAGCGACGGGCGCGTCTCAGAGACGCTCAGGGTGCGCTCGCACCTGGGCGAGCCGACCGCCGTGCGACTGCGCACCCGCATCCGCTATGCCTTCGCGCCGCTGCAGGAGGTCAAGGCCGGTGAGCCCGGGACCCGCCCGACGACCGTCTCGCGCGACGGCGACCGAGTCACGGTGACGGGTTCAGGCGCCACCCTCACGATCGAGGCGCCGGATGCCGAGGCGACTGTCGACGACGCCGTGCTGCTCGACTGGACGCTCGAGGTGCCTGCCTTCGGCGCGGCGGATGCCGCATGGTCGGCATCGATGGACGACCCGTCGCTCGTCGTGCGCGGCGTCGCATCGCCCGCGCCGTGGCGCGCGCCTGTGGCATCCGACGCCTCCGACGGCGCCCGTCGGGATCCGCGGGTGCAGCGCTGGCTCGACCGTGCCCTCAGCGACCTCGCCGCCCTGCGCCTCGCGCTGCCGGAACACCCCGGCGACGTGTTCTTCGCGGCGGGCGCCCCCTGGTTCTTCACGCTGTTCGGTCGTGACTCGCTGTGGGCGGCGCGTCTGCTGCTTCCGCTCGACTCGTCGATCGCGGCGTCGACCCTGCGGGTGCTCGCGCGCCTGCAGGGCTCGCAGACCGACCCCGCCACGGCGGAGCAGCCGGGCAAGGTGATGCACGAGCTGCGCGCCGGCACCCTGGCGATGCCCGGTGAGGGGATCGTCCTTCCGCCGCTGTACTACGGGACGGTCGACGCGACCCCCCTGTGGGTGTCCCTGCTGGTCGAGGCGGCTGAGGCCGGGATGCCCGACGACGAGGTGCGCGACCTGCTGCCCCATCTTGAGCGCGCGATGGAGTGGATCATCACGAGCGCGGGCGACGACGGCTTCCTCGACTACGTCGACGAGACGGGCCACGGCCTGTCGAATCAGGGCTGGAAGGACTCCGGCGACTCGATCCAGTGGCGCGACGGCCGCCTGGCCGAGGGCCCGATCGCGCTGAGCGAAGTCCAGGGCTATGCGTACGAGGCCGCCGTCGGCGCGGCGGATCTGCTCGACCGCTTCGGCCGTCCGGGGGCCGAGCGCCTGCGCGAGTGGGCCACCGCCCTCAAGCGGCGGTTCGCCGACCGGTTCTGGGTCACGACGCCCGAAGGTCATTACCCGGCCATCGCCCTTGACCGTGACGGCCGGGCCGTCGACACCCTCACGAGCAACGCGGGACATCTGCTGGGCACCGGCATCCTCTCCCCCGACGAGGAGGCGGCGGTGTCGAAGCTCCTCGTCGGCGCGACGATGTCGTCGGGCTTCGGCCTTCGCACCCTGTCGACGGATGCCGCGGGCTACTGGCCGCTCAGCTATCACGGCGGCAGCGTGTGGACCCACGACAGCGCGATCGTCGCGCGCGGCATGGCGAAGGCCGGGCTCATCGACGACGCCCGTGCGATCGTGGACGGCCTGCTCGCCGCGGCGGAGGCCTTCGACTACCGTCTTCCCGAGCTTCACGGCGGTGACGCGGCGGCCGACGTCGTCGCGCCGGCGCCCTACCCGGCAGCATGCCGTCCCCAGGCGTGGTCGGCCGCGGCGGCCGTCACCGCGTGGGACGTGCTGCGCTCGTGAGCGCTTGACTCCGCCTCAGCCGCAGCGCGAACGGCCCCGCGCCGGTCTCGATCTGGCTGAGGCGGAGTCGTGCTGACCCGACCGTCGGGCTCGGCTCAGTCGACCTTGGCGACCTGGCCGTTCGTGAGCGAGACGAGCTCGTCGAACGTCAGCGGGAACACGGTGTGAGGCGTGCCGCCGGCGGCCCAGATCTCCGGGTAGGCCGCGAGGTCTTCGTCGACGATCGTCGTGAGCGGCGCCGGGTGGCCCGTGGGCGCGACGCCGCCGATGACCTGGCCCGTCGCCTCGCGCACCTGTTCGACCGAGGCGCGCGTGATCCTGCCGCGACCCAGCCGCTCGGCGAGCGCGCTGGTGTCGACGCGGTGGGCTCCGCTGGTCATCACGAGCAGCGGCTCGTCGTCGCACCAGAAGACGAGGCTGTTGGCGATGGCGCCCACCTCGACGCCGAGAGCGGCGGCGGCGAGCGCGGCGGTGGATGCCGCATCGGGAAGCACGACGATCTCGCCGGAGATGCCGGCGGCGCGGAGGGCCTCGTGGACGAGACGGCTGCGGGCAGGGAGAAGCTCGGGAGGCGTCATGACGTCAGCCTAGGGCCTGCCGACGGCTCACCCTGGCGTCTTCGGCATGGCGGGGAATACCTCTGGACGGTCGGGCGCTCCAGGTGGAGACTGTCACTCATTCCGATCGAAGGGCCGACGCCCCTTATGCCCGCACGCCAGTCCATCGCCTCCCGCATCAGCGCCATGGGACAGAACCGCATCGGCGCACTGCTCCTGCTCGTGGCGACGGCCGCCGCGATCGCGTGGGCGAACCTGTCCAGCGGCTCCTACGAAGGCTTCTGGGAGACGCATCTGATCGTGGGGGTCGGCGACCTGACGCTCGACTTCACGCTGCACGCGCTCGTCAACGACGCCCTCATGGCGATCTTCTTCTTCACCGTCGGCCTCGAGGTGCGGCGAGAGTTCGCGATCGGCGAGCTCACGAGCTGGTCGCGCGCGATGGTGCCGGTGATCGCCTCGATCGCGGGGCTGGCGCTTCCCGCGCTGCTGTTCGTGCTGATCGCGGCTCCGTCGGGTCATGCGGGCGCGTGGGGTGTCGTGATCTCGACCGACACGGCGTTCCTCGTCGGCGCGCTCGCGCTTGTCGGCCCACGGGTGCCCGGTCGCCTGCGCGTGTTCCTGCTCGCGCTCGCGGTGGTCGACGACATCGGGGCGCTGAGCATCATCGCGCTCGTCTACACCGAGACGTTCTCCCCATGGCCGCTGCTGATCGCCGCCGCCGGCCTGGTGGGCGTGTACTTCACGCGGTATCTGCGCGGCGGCCGCGGACCCGTGTATGCGACGCTCGCGATCATCGTGTGGCTCGCGTTCCTCGCCTCGGGCGTGCACCCGACTCTGGCCGGCGTCGCGATCGCTCTCCTCGTGCCGGTGTACCGCCCCAACCGACGCGACGTGGAGCACGCACTGGAGCTCGCGCGCACCTTCCGGCAGTCGCCGAACACCGAGTACGCGCGGGCCGCGGCGAACAGCCTGCGAGAGTCGATCTCGATCAACGAGCGCCTGCAGAGCGCCTACGCGCCCTACGTCGCCTACGTCATCCTGCCGCTGTTCGCACTGGCCAACGCAGGCGTGGTCGTCACTCCCGAGATCCTCGGGGCCGCGCTCGCCTCTTCCCTGACGTGGGGCATCGTCGCGGGCCTCGTGCTCGGCAAGCTCCTCGGCATCTTCGGCTCGACGGCGATCCTGCGCGGCACCGGCATGGGCGAGTTCGGGCCGGGGCTCACCCTCGACCGCATCGCGGGCGGCGCGGCGCTCAGCGGCATCGGCTTCACGATCTCGCTGTTCATCATCGACCTCGCCATCCACGACGACCTGGCGCAGAACGAAGCGCGCGTCGGCGTGCTCGCGGCATCCGTCATCGCGTTCGCGCTGGCGACCGTCATCTTCCGCATCTCGGATGCCGTGCGCACCGACACCGAGACGGGGCAGACGCTCCTGCGGCCCATCGACCCCCAGCGCGACCACATCTGGGGTCCGGCCGACGCGCCGTACACGATCGTCGAGTACGGCGACTTCCAGTGCGAGTTCTGCCTCAAGGCGTCGGGGTCCATCCAGGAGGTGCATCGCGAGCTCGGCGACCGGCTGCGGTACGTGTGGCGGCACGCTCCGCTCACCTCGCAGCATCCGAACGCGCTCGCGGGCGCCGAGGCGGCGGAGGCGGCGAGCCTGCAGGGGAAGTTCTTCGAGTTCGAGCGCGGCCTGTTCGCCGATCAGGAGCACCAGCGCCCGTCGGACATCGTGCGGCTCGCCGAGTCCCTCGGCCTCGACGTGGAGCGCTTCGAACGCGACCTGGAGTCGGCCGAGGTCGCCACCCGTGTGCGCGACGACATGCTCGACGCGGAGGCGATGAACATCACCTCGGTGCCGACGTTCTTCGTCAACGGACGCCGCCACACCGGTCCCTACGATGCCCAGTCCCTCATCCGCGCGCTGCAGGCCGACGCCGATCGCGTGGACGCGACCTCGACCTGACCTGACCACCACCGCGGAGACAGATGACTGACGACAACGCCCTCTCCCCCACGCTCACCGAGGCGCAGTGGACGCGCCTCACGTCGGTCGGCACGGTCTCCGACGAGCCGGCGGGCGCCTACCTGTTCCGATCCGGCGACGCCGACTACGACCTGATCGTCGTCGAGAGCGGCGAGATCGAGATCGTTCGGGATGCACTGTGGTGGACGAGCGAGGTCGTCATCACCGCGATGGGGCCCCAGACGTTCGCGGGCGAGCTCGGGCTGCTGAACGGACAGTCGGCGTTCCTGTCCGCCCGCACGACGAAGCCGAGCCGCATCCGCCGCGTCACCCGCGCCGAGCTGCGACGGCTCATGGACGAGGACGACGAGCTGTGCGACCTGATCCTGCACACGCTCTGGGCCCGGCGCGAGTCGCTGCGGCACGGGCCGGCCGCCATGACCCTCAAGTTCGTCGGCTACAAGTCGTCGAGCGACTTCCTCGCGCTGCGGCGCTTCGCCGAGCGGCTCGACCTCGTCCACGCGGCCGTCGCGATCGATCCGGCCGACACCGACACCCACGCGGCGCACGACATCGCCGAGGCGGAGCTGCCGATCGCGTTCGTGCAGGGCGAGCCGATCCCCCGGGCGACCCCCGGAGCCGTCGCAGAGATCCTGGGGCTGAGCTACCAGGCGCAGGCCGACGAAGTGGTGGACCTGGTCGTGGTGGGAGGCGGCCCTGCGGGGCTCGCCGCCGCCATCTACGGCGCCTCCGAGGGACTCAGCACCGTGCTGCTGGACGCCGTCGCCCCCGGCGGGCAGGCCGCCGCCACGTCGCGCATCGAGAACTTCCTCGGCTTCCCCTTCGGCGTCAGCGGCGGCGACCTCATCGGGCAGGCGACCCTCCAGGCGCTGAAGTTCGGCGTGCGCGTGTACGCCCCGTGCGAAGCCGTCGGGCTGCAGAACGTCGGACGCGACCTCGACGTGACCCTTGCCGACGGCCGCATCATCCGCGCCCGATCGGCGGTGATCACCTCCGGCGCCGCCTATCGCCGGCTCGACATCGATCGCTGGAGCGACTTCGAGAGCGCGGGCATCTACTACGCCGCCACGCCCCTCGAGCTGCGTCAGGTCACCGGTGACCCCGTCGTGGTCGTCGGCGGCGCGAACTCCGCCGGGCAGGCCGCACTGTACCTGGCGGCGAACGGATGCCAGGTCGATCTCGTCGTACGCGGTCGCGACCTCGGCGCCCGCATGTCGTCGTACCTGGCCGAGCGCCTGTCCGAGGAGCCGCGCGTGCGCATCCATCGTGAGTCGAACGTCGTCGGGCTCGGCGGCGAGGACGCGCTCGAGTCGGTGAGCATCGACACCGTCGGCGAGGTCGACGCGCGCGGCCTGTTCTGCTTCATCGGCGCCGATCCCGCCACATCCTGGGTGCCCTCGCTGGATCGTGACAGTGAGGGCTTCATCCGCACCGGCACCGACATCGGCCTGCAGTCGCTCGACCGCTGGCAGCACCTCGGCCGCGAGCCGCTCCCCTTCGAGACGTCGACGCCGCGGGTGTTCGCGGCCGGAGACGTGCGGCGCGGCTCGATGAAGCGCGTGGCAGCGGCCGTCGGCGAAGGATCGAGCGCCGTGGCATCCGTGCACCGGGCACTGGCCGACTGATGCCGGCGACACGACGCGACCGGAAGGAGGCCGCATGAGCGACACGGACGACCTGATCGACGCCACGGCGCCGCCGTCGGGCACCGGGTGCGCAGAGTGCCAAGGCCTCGGCGGCTGGTGGGTCCACCTGCGACGGTGCGCCGCGTGCGGCCACATCGGGTGCTGCGACACCTCACTCGGACAGCACGCGCGACGCCACTTCGAGCAGACCGGGCACCGCGTCGTCCAGAGCTTCGAGCCCGGTGAGGACTGGTTCTGGGACTACGGGAGCGACGCCGCCGTGGACGGACCGCCGCTCGCCCCGCCGACAAGCCATCCCGAGGATCAGCCGACGCCCGGCCCGCGCGGCCGGGTTCCCCTCGACTGGCGCGCCCGCCTGACGGCCGCCGGGCGCTGACCCCTCACTCCGTCACAGAGACTCCTCGCCCACCGACGCCTGCTGAGGCACAATAGTGGTGGATGCCGCAACGCCGCGGCGTTCGCAGCGCAGAGCCCACAAGGCCGCCGAAAGAGGACGCGATGACGCACACCCTGCCCCTGCCCGATTTCACCCACGAGCGCGTGGAGGTGATCACGGGCCGCAGGAGCGGCCTCGTCATCACCGTCGCGCTGCATTCGTCTGTGCTCGGCTCCGCCCTCGGCGGCGCCCGCCTCTGGACGTACCCCACGTGGGCCGACGCCGTGGATGACGCGCTGCGCCTGTCTGCGGCGATGACGCTCAAGAACGCCGCCGCAGGACTGGATGCCGGCGGCGGCAAGTCAGTGCTGTGCCTGCCTCCTGGCACCCAGCTGGATGCCGACCGGCGCCGGGCCGCCTTCCTCGACCTCGGCGACGCCGTCGAATCCTTCGGCGGCCTCTACCGCACGGCGGAGGACGTCGGCTCGACCACGGAGGACATGCTCGTCGTGAGCGAGCGCACGGACCACGTCGTCGGACTCCCCGACGCCGTCGGCGGCTCCGGCGAGCCCGCCGGCCCCACGAGCCTCGGCGTGTACGAGTCGCTGCGCGCGACCCTCGAGCGCGTGACGGGAAGCCCTGACGTGGCCGGGCGACACATCACCATCTCCGGCCTCGGCCAGGTGGGGAGCCGTCTCGCCGTGCGCCTGTCGACCGAGGGCGCCCTGCTCACCGTCACCGACGTGAACCCGCTCAAGCAGCACCTCGCACTCGACCTCGGCGCCACCTGGGTGGAGCCCGGCACCGAGCACCTCGTGCCCGCCGACGTGTTCGTCCCCGCCGGCATCGGCGGGCTGCTCACCGACGGCGTCATCGACACGCTCGCCGCACGCGCCGTCTGCGGCCCCGCCAACAACCCGCTCGCCGACCACACGGGCGCCGACCGGCTCGCCGCGCGCGGCATCCTCTACGCCCCCGACTTCGTCGTCAACGCCGGCGGGGTCATCTACCTCGACTACGTCGCCAAGCACATCGCCGACCGCGACCAGACGATGGCGCGGGTCGC
>CALANM010000034.1 GCA_937926065.1 uncultured Microbacterium sp. | reverse complement strand
ACCGCATGTCCATCTCCTTCACGACCCACTGCAGCGCCTCGGCCGCCTTCTTGGGATTCGTGATGATGGGTGTGATCAGGTGCGGCACGCCCGCGTATGACGTGAGCTCGACGCGCTTGGGGTCGATGAGCACCATCCGCACCTCGCTCGGCTTGGCGCGCATCAGAAGGCTCGTGATCATCGAGTTGACGAAGCTCGACTTGCCCGAGCCGGTGGAGCCTGCCACCAGAAGGTGCGGCATCTTTGCGAGGTTCGCCACGACATAGCCGCCGCCCACGTCCTTGCCGACGCCGATCGTCATCGGATGCGTCTGCGACTGAGCGGCCTGCGAGCGCAGGACGTCGCCGAGCGTCACGATCTCACGGTCGGTGTTCGGGATCTCCACGCCGATGGCGCTCTTGCCCGGGATCGGGGCGAGGATGCGGACCTCGTTCGACGCGACGGCGTAGGCGATGTTGTTCGTCAGCGCCGTGATGCGCTCGACCTTGACGCCCGGCCCGAGCTCGATCTCGTACTGGGTGACTGTCGGTCCGCGCGAGAAGCCCGTGACCCGCGCGTCGACGCCGAACTGCTCGAACACGCCCATGATGGCGCGGACGACCTGATCGTTCGCCTCCGAGCGCGCCTTGGCCGGCGTGCCCTTGGCGAGCGCGTCGACCGAAGGCAGCCGGTACGGCAGAGCAGGCGGGCGTCCGTCGTTCTCTCCCCCGAGACCGGAGAGCCCGGGGAGCGTGCCGTCATCGGTGATCTCGGTGGCGTCGTCGCGGATGCCGATGTCGGCGCCACGGGCCGCGCGCCGTGCTCCGGCGACCACCTCAGGATCGATGATCTCGGTCGGGGCCTCGGCGAGCGGCGCGGGGGCCGGAGCCGGTGCGGGGG
This sequence comes from uncultured Microbacterium sp., assembly GCA_937926065.1. Taxonomy (GTDB): domain Bacteria; phylum Actinomycetota; class Actinomycetes; order Actinomycetales; family Microbacteriaceae; genus Microbacterium. The sequence continues at coordinate 3,041 of CALANM010000034.1, read as the reverse complement.
CTGCGATGGCCTGCTCGAAGCCGCCGGCGGGCGACGCGTCCAGCAGCGCCGTGAGGTCATCGGCGCCGAGGTGGCCGTCGACGTCCTCCTCGCGGCCCGACTTGTTGCGCCGCCACCACGGAAGGCCCGCACCGTCGCCCCTGTCGTCCTCCTTGCCGAACGCCACGGTGGGCGCCTCGTCAGAGGAGCGCTCGGGTCGCTCGGCGTCGAACATCCAGGCGTACAGGTCGCCGAGGCGCTGCCCGATGCGGTTGGGCGGGGTCTTGGTGAGGATCAGGACCGACAGAACGGTCAGCAGCCCCAGCACGAGGCAGGCGCCGAACACCGTGAGGTAGCTGACAGGCTGTCCGATCATCCAGCCGAAGAGACCGCCGGCGAGGCTGAGCGCCGGAAGGCCATCGCGCGGCTGCGGCAGGCCGCCCAGCACGTGGCAGAAGCCTGCGATGGCCAGCACGAAGATGCCGAAGCCGATGCCGATGCGTCCGTTGTCGTTGACCGACGAGGGGTGCCGGAAGAGCCAGCCCGCCAGAAGCAGGAGCAGCACCGGCAGGACGAACGAGACGCGGCCCAGCAGCGCACCGACCGAGTATGCGCTGATCGTCGTGCCGATGTCGGTCCCGATGAGGAACCACTCGATGATCGCGCCGATGACGGCCAGCACGACCAGCAGGAAGGGGAAGCCGTCGCGACGCTGGTCCTTCTCGAGGGTCTCCGGCCCGAACGCGCGGAAGATGCCGCCGGTGGCGTGCGCGAGGCCCAGCCACATCCGCACTGCGAGCGCCGGCCTGTCAGCTTCGTCGACGTAGCGCTTCGGTGCGGGGGCCGGCTTCCTGGCACGCGAAGATCCCGAGCTCTTCGCGGACGTGCGCGGGCTCGTGGTCGGATTGGTGCTCCTGGCCATTACTCCACGGTACGTCGGGCGACCGACGTTCCCCCGCAACCACGCGGGAGTTGCGGCACCCCGCCTGGACTCCGGGGGGGTGCGTGTCTGGCTCGGAGCGTCAGCGCAGCCGCTTGACCATCGTGTCGCGCCCGAAGCCGGCCATCGTCACGGCGAAGCCCTCGCTTCGGTACAGCGCGCGAGCGAAGTTGCCGTGCTCGACCGACAGGCTCAGCCGAGCGTGGCCCTGGCTTCGAGCGTGCTCGCACAGCCTCTGCAGCAGCGCGCGACCCACCCCGTGGGCGCGCCAGATCGGGCGCACCCCGATGATCAGCTCGGGAACCCCCGTGCCGACGTATCCGAATCCGGGGTCGGTGCGCGGCAGCATCCGGTACCAGGCGGCTCCGACGGGAGCGTCATGCTGATCGACCGCCACGAACCCGGCGTCACCCGGCCGCCTCCACCCCGTGATGTAGCGGCTGTGGTCGACGCTCTCAAGGACTTCGTGACGAGGTCTCGCGCCCGTGTCACGCCAGTTCGCGGCCTCCACCACCATGTCGCACAGGAACGCCCCGTCTGCCTGCGTCGCGGGCCGAAGACGGAACGAGACAGGCATGGAGCGCTCCCGGGATCAGGCCTCGATGACGAGCGGCACGATCATAGGACGACGGCGCAGCGACTGGTTGACCCAGCGGCCGATCGTGCGGCGCACCACCTGCGACAGCGCGTGGGTGTCGCGAACGCCCGACTGCGCGGCCTCCGTCAGCGCAGCCGCGATCTTCGGCTTGACCGACTCGAACACGGCATCCGCCTCCGCGAAGCCGCGCGCGTGGATCTCGGGCCCCGTGATGATCTGCCCTGTCGCAGCGTCCACGACGACGATCACCGAGATGAAGCCCTCCTCGCCGAGAATGCGGCGGTCCTTGAGGTCGGCGTCGGTGATCTCGCCGACCGTGGAGCCGTCGACGTAGACGAAGCCGAGGTCGAGCTGGCCGACCACCCGCGCCCGGCCGTCCTTCAGGTCGACGACGGTGCCGTTCTCGGCGAGGATCGTGCTGTCGGCGGGCACGCCGCTGTCCTGCGCCAGCTTCGCGTTCGCCATGAGGTGCCGGTACTCGCCATGCACCGGCAGGACGTTCCGCGGCTGCAGGATGTTGTAGCAGTACAGCAGCTCGCCCGCCGCGGCGTGACCCGACACGTGCACCTTCGCGTTGCCTTTGTGGACGACGTTCGCGCCGAGCTTCGTGAGTCCGTCGATCACACGGTAGACGGCGTTCTCATTGCCGGGGATCAGGCTCGACGCCAGGATGACGGTGTCCCCCGGGCCGGGCTCGATCGCGTGGTCGAGGTTCGCCATCCGCGACAGCACCGCCATGGGCTCGCCCTGAGATCCGGTCGACATGTAGACGATCCGGTCGTCGGGAAGGTCCTTGGCCTTCTTGTAGTCGATCAGCACCCCGTCGGGCACGTGGAGGTAGCCGAGCTCCTCGGCGATCGTCATGTTGCGCACCATGCTGCGTCCGAGGAACGCCAGCCGGCGGCCGTGCGCATGCGCGGCATCGATCACCTGCTGCACGCGGTGGACGTGGCTCGAGAAGCTCGCCACGATCACGCGACGCGGCGCCTTCGCGATCACCTGCTCCAGCACCGGTCCGATCGACCGTTCGAGCGGCGTGAACCCGGGGACGTCGGCGTTCGTCGAGTCCACGAGGAACAGGTCGACGCCCTCCTCCCCCAGCCGCGCGAAGGCGCGGAGATCGGTGAGGCGCCCGTCGAGCGGAAGCTGGTCCATCTTGAAGTCGCCCGTCGCGAGCGCCATGCCGGCAGGCGTGCGGATGGCGACGGCCAGCGCATCGGGGATCGAGTGGTTGACGGCGACGAACTCCAGGTCGAAGGGGCCTACCTGCTCACGCTGCCCCTCGACGACCGTCATCGTGAACGGCTTGATGCGGTGCTCTTTGAGCTTCGCCTCGATCAGCGCGAGCGTCAGGCCTGACCCGAGGAGCGGGATGTCGGCTTTGAGCCGCAGCAGATAGGGCACGGCGCCGATGTGGTCCTCGTGGCCGTGGGTCAGCACGACGCCGACGATGTCGTCCAGGCGGCTCTTGATCGGCTCGAAGTCGGGCAGGATCAGGTCGACGCCGGGCTGGTGCTCCTCGGG
>CALANM010000033.1 GCA_937926065.1 uncultured Microbacterium sp. | reverse complement strand
GTGTCGTCGATGACCGTTCCGAAGATGATGTTGGCCTCGGGGTGCGCGGCCTCCTTCACCAGCTGAGCGGCGTCGTTGATCTCGAAGATGCCGAGGTTGGAGCCGCCCTGGATCGACAGCAGCACACCGTGTGCGCCTTCGATCGACGCCTCGAGCAGCGGCGACTCGACCGCCAGCTCGGCGGCCTTGATCGCACGGTCGGCGCCGCGAGCGGAGCCGATGCCCATCAGGGCTGAGCCCGCGCCCTGCATGACCGACTTGACGTCGGCGAAGTCGAGGTTGATGAGCCCCGGGGTCGTGATGAGGTCGGTGATGCCCTGGACACCGGCGAGGAGCACCTGGTCTGCTGTGGCGAACGCCTCGATCATCGAGATGCCGCGGTCGCTGATCTCCAGGAGGCGGTCGTTCGGCACGACGATGAGCGTGTCGACCTCTTCCTTGAGCTTGGCGACGCCCGCCTCGGCCTGGCTCTGACGGCGACGGCCCTCGAACGAGAAGGGCTTGGTCACGACACCGATCGTGAGCGCGCCGATCGACTTGGCGATGCGCGCCACGACGGGCGCGCCGCCCGTGCCGGTGCCGCCGCCCTCACCCGCTGTGACGAAGACCATGTCGGCGCCCGCGAGCGCCTCTTCGATCTCCTCGGCGTGATCCTCGGCGGCGCGACGGCCGACCTCGGGGTCCGCGCCCGCACCCAGGCCGCGCGTGAGCTCGCGACCCACGTCCAGCTTGACGTCGGCGTCGCTCATCAGCAGCGCCTGCGCGTCCGTGTTGACGGCGATGAACTCGACACCACGCAGGCCGAGCTCGATCATCCGATTGACGGCGTTGACGCCGCCACCGCCCACGCCGACGACCTTGATCACCGCGAGGTAGTTCTGGTTCTGGCTCATGCCGGCCTCCGTATCGTCCCGAACCGTGCGTCTCGACGTTGTCTCAACCTTCAACCTCAACCAGAGGTTTAAAGAATTGCCGAGTATGCATTTCCTGAACTCGAAGGTATGCGGCGCATGCCGGCACAGCCGACAGGACACAGGCGTGTCGCGAATCGGGTCGCGAAAGTCGGCGTCCGGGACGAGTCCCCGTCCGCAGAGCGTGTGCCGTCAGCGGACGACGACGGCGCTCGGCGAGGACACGTCATACACGGAGACCTTCGACGGCGGCCGAACCGCCATGATGCGCTCCAGGACGATGGCCTTGTACGCCGAGTCCGACGCGTCACCCCACACGACATCGGTGTCGGTCTTGCCGAGCGTGAGCGTCACGTCGTTCGGCGTCGACGCCGACATCGCCGTCACCTGCGTGCGGATGTCGTCCGGCAGCGAGCGGTATACGCGGCCGATCGCGGGAAACGCCCTCGACGTCACTCCCCCGCGCACGTCGATGATCGGGTGCCCCTTGGGCCGGGCAGGCGTCGTCGAGAGCGCGACGCCGGCGGCGTCGACGAGCGTGTAGCCCGCGGCGGACTTGATCGTCCCGATCGGAGTGCGCTCGACGATGCGGACGATGAGGTCATGGGGCGGGCGCGCCTCGAGCGTGTAGGACTCGACGAGCGGAAACGCCACGAGCGCCGCCTTCACCTCGCTGGAGTCGACCAACGCCAGCGGGCGACCCAGCTGCCCCGACAGCGCCTGCTCCACCGTCTCCGCCGGCAGTGCGGACGTGCCCACGACACGCACCCGCTCGACGCCGAACAGAGGACTGTAGGCGGCCCCCACCGTGCCGAGCACGAGCAGCACGAGGGCGCCAGCCACTCCCAGCCACGTCATCCGGCGGCGCCGCTGGCGTGCCGTGAACCGACGCACCTCGGCGCGGAGAGCACGACGACGCGCTCGCGCAGCCGCCCATACGTCGCGTGCACGCAGGGTCGGCGCATCCCCATCGTCCGCCGACTCGGATAGGAGCGCGGCGCCGTCCACCGGGCGCTCGAACGGAAGCACAGGAGCAGTGTCAGCCAGCTCATTCGCAGCACCGGACGCGGCGGAAGCCTCAGCTGACGTCGGGTCGGCGACGAACCCGCTGGGCTCCGCTGCCAGCTCAGCGTCGTCGGCACCGCCCTCGGGCGCGAAGCGGATCGCGTCGTCCGTCGCGGGCTCACGCGACGGCGGTGGAGGCGGCAGCGGCGAGGGCCGGCGCACGCGTCAGCCCCGCTCCGGCCGCAGCGCCTCGAGGACCTGCGGGATGATCTGGTAGACGTTGCCGCAGCCCAGCGTGATGACATAGTCGCCCTCACGCGCGACCGACGCCGTGTACTCGGCTGCGCGCTGCCAGTCGGCCTCGAAGTGCACCTTGGCGGGGTCGGAGAAGGCCCCCGACACGAGCTCCCCCGTGACTCCGGGAACCGGGTCCTCGCGGGCGCCGTAGACGTCGAGCACCACCGTGTGGTCGGCCTTCGACTCCAGCACCTCGGCGAACTCACGGAACATCTCCTGGGTCCGCGAGTAGGTGTGCGGCTGGTGGAGGGCGATGATGCGTCCCTCGCCGATCACGCTGCGGGCGGCATCGAGCGCCGCCGCGACCTCGGTGGGGTGGTGCGCGTAGTCGTCGAAGACGCTCACCCCGCGTTCTGCCCCGTGCAGCTCGAAGCGACGCACCGTCCCGCCGAAGGACTCCACGGCGCGCACGGCGGCCTCGAGGGCGTAGCCGAGAGTCAACAGCACCGCCACCACGCCCGTCGCGTTGATCGCGTTGTGCGCTCCGGGGACGGTGAGACGTGCGCGCACCCGCTGCCCGCCGTGGACGACGGTGAACGAGACAGGCCCCTCGGTCGTGATGTCGACGACGCGCACATCGGCGCTCTGCGCCTCGCCGAACGTCACAACGCTG
>CALANM010000032.1 GCA_937926065.1 uncultured Microbacterium sp. | reverse complement strand
GGCCGCCGCCACCGCCTACGCCGCCTTCGCCGATCCCGAGACCCCGCTGCTGGTGACGATCGACCGTGCCGACGCCCGCTCCGCCGCCGCCTTGCGCTCCGCTGTCCGCGTGGCGTCGGGTATCGACGGTCGTGAGGCCGTCGGGCTCGACAGTCTCACGCTCGCTCCCGCGACGGAGGTCCGGGTCGATGACGTCGAGCCCGACACCGGCCGCGCATCGACGCTCGAGCGCTTCCTCAAGGGAGAAGCCGACCTCCGTCAGTTCGCATCGATCCTCGAAGACCCGCAGGTGCTCCTCGCCCCCGAGCGCGCCGACATCCTTCAGCTCCTCGGCAACGCATGGATCGATGAGCGCCCCGCATGGCGGGATGCCGTCGCCACTCACCGCGCGGAGACCGCCACGACGCTCGCGTCGGTCAGCATCATCCCGTCGCCCGACATCAACCTGCTGGGCTCCAGCGCTCCGCTCACGTTCTCCGTGCGAAACGACCTCCCGTGGCCGGCCGAGCTCGTGCTCGACACGGAGCCGAACGACCTGCGCGTCGTCGTGCAGCAGTCGACCGAGGTCGCCGCCGGCGCCAGCCAGACGACCCGCGTCGACGTGCCCGTCGAGGCGCGCGTCGGCAGCGGCGAATCGAGCCTGACCCTGCAGCTGCGCAGCCGCACGATGATCCCGATCGGCGACCCCGTCGACGTCACGATCTCGGTCCAGGCCGAATGGGAGGGCGTCGGCATCATCGTGATGTCGGCGATCGTGTCGATCCTCGTCCTGCTCGGCGTCGTCCGCACCGTGCTGCGGCTCCGCAAGCGCCGCGGGGCACGCCAGCTGGCGGCCATCGACTCCCGGGAGAAGACGGATGCATAGCCTCGGCCGCTCCAGCGCGCTCATCGGCGCCGGCACACTCGTCTCGCGCATCACGGGCCTCGTCCGCAACTTCGTGCTCGCCGCCGCGATCGGCGTCACGCACTCGACGGCGGCCGACGCGTTCGGCATCGCCAACCAGTTCCCCAACACGCTGTTCACCCTCATCTCGTCGGGGCTCCTGGCGGGGATCATCGTGCCGCAGATCGTGTCGGCGATGCGCACTCACAGCGACGGCGGCAGCGCCTTCGTCTCGAAGCTCCTCACGCTCGGCACCGTCGTGCTGGCAGCCGTGACAGGCGTCGCGATGATCGCCGCACCGCTGCTCGTCTCGATCTACGGCGGCGGGCTGAAGCCTCACGGACAGGCGCTCGCCCTCGCCCTGGCGTACTGGTGTCTTCCGCAGCTGTTCTTCTACGGTCTGCACGCGCTCGTCGGCGAGGCCCTCAACGCGCGGCGCGTCTTCGGCCCGTTCGCGTGGTCGCCGATCGTCAACAACATCGTCTCGATCATCGGCTTCGGGGCCTTCATCTGGCTCTTCGGGCTCCGGAGCGACGCCGCTGTCTGGACCCCGCAGATGATCTCCCTCATGGGGGCCACCGCCACGTTCGGCGTCGTGCTGCAGGCCGTCGTGCTGCTCTTCTTCTGGCGCCGCGCAGGGCTGCACGTGCGCCCCGACTTCCATTGGCGCGGCATAGGCCTCCGCCACATCGCGCGTCTGGCCGGCTGGACGTTCCTCATGGTGGTCGTCAGCCAGATCGCGGGCGCCGTGCAGGCCAATCTCGTGAGCTCCGCCTCGGGCGACGCCGCCGCGAACGCCTCGCTGCAGTACGCGTGGCTCGTGTTCATGCTGCCGTTCTCCGTCGTCGTGCTCTCGATCGGCACCCCCTACTACACACGGCTCAGCGAGCACGTCGCCGAGGGCAGGACGGATGCCGCCACCGGCGACCTCGCCGCCCTCACCCGCACGGTCGGCGTCTTCATGGTGGGCATCCTTGCGGCGATGGGCGCGGCGATCCTGCCCCTCATGCGCGTCTTCACACGCGACGTCGAGGGCGCCGTCGCGCTCAGCTGGGTGCTCGCCGCGTATCTGGTCGCGCTTCTTCCGCTCTCGTTCCAGTTCGGCATCCAGCGCACGTTCTACGCACTTCGCGACACCCGCACACCGTTCCTGTACACGCTCGTGCAGGCAGTTCTCGTGATCGCGTCCGCGATCGTGGCGAGCCTGACGCTGCCGCTGGAGCAGCTGGCGTTCGGCATCGCGCTCGGCCAGTCGATCGCCAACATCGTGCAGTTCGCTCTCGCCATCGTGCTGCTGCGACGCAAGATCGGCCCCCTCGGCCTCGGCGGAGCAGCGCGGTCGGTCCTCCGGTTCATCGTCGCTGCGATCCCCGCCGGACTCCTCGGGTGGGGACTGTTCGAGCTCGTGGGCGGCGTCGACGGGTGGATGCTCGCCGACAGGCTCCTCGGGCTGCTGGGCGCGGGTCTGATCGGCCTCGCGACGCTCGTCGCATACGTCGTGTTCCTGGCTCTGCTGCGTGCCCCCGAGCTCAAGATCGCCGTCGACGCGGTGCGCCGCTTCCTCCCCGGACGCTGATCTCCGCGACGCCTGACGACGCACCGAGACTCCCACCGTTCGTGGAATTCCCCGCGGCTACCATGGGTTGAACGTGCTGGGGCCACTCGCCCCGCAGACGAAAGGGCAGAACGTGCGGCAGGTCATCATCATCGGATCGGGTCCGGCAGGCTTCACGGCGGCGATCTACGCAGCGCGCGCGAACCTGTCGCCCCTCCTCATCGCCAGCTCGGTCGAGGCCGGCGGTGAACTGATGAACACGACGGAGGTCGAGAACTTCCCCGGGTTCCCGGAGGGCATCATGGGCCCCGACCTGATGGCCAAGATGCAGGAGCAGGCCGAGAAGTTCGGCACCGAGGTCGTGTACGACGACGTCGTCGAGGTCGACTTCTCCGGTCGCGTCAAGAAGGTCGTGCTGGGCTCCGGCGCCGTGCACGAAGCGGATGCCGTGGTCTACGCGACCGGCTCGGCTCCCCGCAAGATCGGCATCGAGGGCGAGGCTCGCCTCTCCGGTCACGGCGTCTCCTACTGCGCCACGTGCGACGGGTTCTTCTTCCGTGAGCGCACGATCGCCGTCGTCGGCGGCGGTGACTCGGCCATGGAAGAGGCGACGTTCCTGACCAAGTTCGCATCGAAGGTCTACGTCATCCACCGCCGCGACGAGCTGCGCGCCTCGAAGATCATGCAGGACCGCGCCTTCGCCAACGAGAAGATCGAATTCATCTTCAACGCCGAGGTCGTCGACATCCTGGGCGACGACGCGGTGACGGCCGTCGTGCTGCGCGACACGGTCGACGGATCCACGCGCGAGCTTCCGCTTGACGGAGTGTTCGTCGCGATCGGCAACGACCCGCGCACGCACCTCGTGCACGACGTGCTCGAACTCACCGAGCACGGCACCATCTGGGTCGACGGCCGCACCTCGCGCACGTCGGTTCCCGGGGTGTTCGCCGCCGGCGACGTCGTCGACCCCACCTACCGGCAGGCCGTCACGGCTGCGGCCAGCGGAACCGTCGCGGCTCTCGACGTCGAGCACTATCTGGCATCCCTCGCCGACGCGGGCGAGCCCGCGGTCGACGCGGCGCAGATCGACGATCTTCCCGACGCTGACGCCGCCTGAGCCGACGCACGGAACAATTCGCGCCCACCGGGCGTTCTCATCTGTGACAACTTTCCCTAAGGAGAAGACATGACCGCCAAGGCCACGAGCGAGAGCACCTGGCAGCAGGACGTCATCGACGCCGAAGGCCCCGTCCTGGTGGACTTCTGGGCCGCCTGGTGTGGCCCGTGCCGCATGGTCGGACCCATCCTCGACGAGATCGCCGCCGAGAACGGCGAGAAGATCACGGTCGTCAAGCTGAACGTCGACGAGAACCCGAACCTCGCCATGGAGTACCAGATCACCTCCATCCCGGCGATGAAGGTGTTCAACAAGGGTCAGGTCGAGAAGACGATCATCGGTGCGAAGCCGAAGTTCGCCCTCGAGCAGGACCTCGCGGACTACCTCGCGTAAGACATCAGAGAAGGCCCGGTCAGACATGCTTCTGACCGGGCTTTTTCTATGCCGGCATCGCGTCGCTTGCCCGCGCGGTCAGGACGCCTGCACGCGCACCGACGCGTCCCACGCGCGGTGCGGCTCACTGCCGAGCAGGCGCCACACGGCCTTCGTCAGCGCGGGGTAGTCGAGTGCGATCTGGCGAAGCACGCGGTAGTTGCGAGCCGCCGTGGGCTTCACGCCGCCGTCGGCCGCGATGTTCTCAGCGCGCAGCGTCAGCACGACGAGCTCGTCGACCGACGGCAGATCCTCCATGAAGTCCCACGGATCCTGCCCATCACGAAGACGCTCCTCGATCAGCACCGAGAGCTCGTCACCGGCTTCAGCGCGGAGCAGCTCGAGGCTGGCGCGGCGCGGCATGTTGGGCTCTTCGGTCACCGGTCAAGCCTACGCCGGGGCGCGGTCATGGGCTCCGTGAGCGCGATCCTCAGAACGCGCCGTACTCGGTCTCGCCGATTTCCGCCAGGATGCGGTTGAGATCCTGGATAGTCGCAAAATCGATGTTGATCTGGCCTTTTTTCGAGGTGAGCGTGATCTTCACCTTCGTGTTGAGTCGGTCTCCGAGCCGCTCGGCGACCTCGTCGAGGTGGGCTCGACGCGCGCCGGCCTTAGGCGCCGTGCGCCGCGCGCCGGCCTCGGGCGCCTTGGCGGCCGCCTCGGCGGCGCGCACCGAGAGGTCTTCGTTCACGATCTTGTCGGCCAGGCGCTGCATCGCCTCGGGCTCTTCGAGCGACAGGATCGCACGTGCGTGACCGGCGCTGAGGACGCCGGCCGCGACCCGCTGCTGCACGGGCACCGGCAGCTTGAGGAGACGGATGGTGTTGCTGATCTGCGGACGCGAGCGCCCGATGCGCGTCGCGAGCTCCTCCTGCGTGATGCCGAAGTCCTCGAGCAGCTGCTGGTATGCCGATGCCTCTTCGAGCGGGTTCAGCTGCGAGCGGTGGAGGTTCTCGAGCAGCGCGTCGCGGAGCAGGTTCTCGTCTGTCGTGTCGCGGAGGATCGCGGGGATCTTGGTGAGGCCGGCTTCACGGGACGCCCGGGTGCGGCGCTCGCCCATGATCAGCTCGTACTTGCCGTCTTCGTTCGTTCGAACGACGACCGGCTGGAGCACGCCGAACTCGCGGACGCTGTGGACGAGCTCGGCGAGGTCGTCAGGGTCGAAATGCGTGCGCGGCTGACGCGGGTTCGGGACGATCTCGTTGGGGTCGACCTCGATGAGGCGCGTGCCGGGGACAGCGAGCAGCTCGGCCGTCTCGTCGCCGGCCTCACTCGTCTCCGGCTGTGACTTCTCCCTGACCGGCGCTCCGGGGAAGAACACATCCACCGGCCGGGCCTCCGTCGTCTCCGCCGTGGGGATGAGTGCGCCGATTCCACGACCGAGACCAGTGCGCTTCGCCATCAGGATGCTCCTTCTTCGCCGTGCTCATCACCGTGATGCGGGTGAGAGGTGGAGTTGTTCGTGTCGCCCGCTGCTGACGGAGAGCGCTCGTCCTGCGAACGCGATCGCTGCGCGATCTCGACGGCAGCCTCGCGGTAGGCGATCGCGCCGGCGGAGTTGCCGTCGTACGCGATCACGGTCTGCCCGAAGCTCGGGGCCTCGGACACACGGACCGACCGCGGGATCACGGTGTGCAGCACCTCACGGGGGAAGTGGGCGCGCACTTCGTCAGCGACCTGCTGAGCGAGACGCGTGCGACCGTCATACATGGTCAGCAGGATCGTGGACAGATGCAGGCGCGGATTGAGGTGCTTCTGGATCATCCGCACGCTGCCCAGGAGCTGGCTCAGGCCCTCCAGCGCGTAGTACTCGCACTGGATGGGGATCATGAGTTCGTCGGCAGCCGTGAAGGCGTTGATCGTGAGGAGACCGAGCGACGGCGGGCAGTCGATAAGGACGAAATGCGGAGCTTCGTCGTCCGACTGGAGGTAGTCCTCGAGGGCAGTGCGCAGGCGGTGCTCACGGGCGACCTGCGAGACGAGTTCGATCTCGGCGCCGGCGAGGTGAATCGTGGAGGGAGCACACAGCAGGCGCTCCGACTCCGGGCTCGTCTGGATGATGTCTGCGAGCGGGAACTCGTCGATCAGCACGTCGTAGACGCTCGGAACATCCGCGCTGTGCGGGACACCGAGGGCCGTCGAGGCATTTCCCTGGGGGTCGAGATCGATCACCAGCACGCGTGCACCGAGCGACGCCAGCGCCGAAGCGAGGTTGACGGTCGTCGTCGTCTTGCCGACGCCACCCTTCTGGTTCGACACCGTGAGGACCCGGGTCGGTCCGGTGAATTCGAGCTGCACGCCTTCGAGAACCTTGCGCCGCGAGGTGAGGTCAGCGAGTTCGCGGGCGATCGGGCTGTCTTCGAAGGAGAAGGGTGCGGAGGAAGTCGCGTTCTCCGTATCCGCCACCTGCTGCTCCTTGTCTGTCGGGGACCATCCCACTGTAGTCGAGGCGGATGACACTCACCCCGGCGATGGTCTGGATTCGGGTGGTTTCAAGGGCGATGTTTCACGTGAAACAACGCCGTGCGAGAGGTGGTCTTCTGTGCACGCGTCCCGAAGCGGCCCCAGCCGGGTCGGCTGGTTCGGGTTGAGACCCTGACTCGCGCTCACCGCCGATGTTTCACGTGAAACGGCATTCCCAGACGATGGCTTCTGGGGAACCTGTCGGGTCGTCGGCTTGGCGATGTTTCACGTGAAACGGCCCGGCGACTCGACTGGTGCCGGTGTTTCACGTGAAACGCGTTCAGCGCACGCGAGCCCGCACCACGCGCGTCGGCTCGTCGATCACCCCTTCGCCGACCGGCTCCACCCGGACATCGGTCAGCCTGTGCTTGCGGATCACCTTCTCCGCCGCTGTGATCTCATTGGCGGCATTGGCACCCTTCAAGAGGACGAGCTCGCCGCCGTCGCGCACAAGCGGCGCGATGATCGGCACGAGCGTACGGAGAGCGCTGACGGCCCGCGCGGTCACAGCATCCAGCACCGCACCCTCTTTCCAGTCTTCGGCACGAGCACGAACGACCTCGACGTTGTCGAGACCGAGCGCATCGACCTGCTCGCTTAGCCAGGCGACGCGACGCTCCATAGGCTCGATCAGCACCCAGCGAACGTCCGGCCGAGCGATGGCGAGGACGAGTCCGGGGAGGCCGGCGCCCGAACCCACGTCGCCGACACGGGCGCCCGCAGAGAACAGGGGAGCGGCTACGGCGCTGTTGAGGATGTGTCGCGTCCACAGACGAGGCGGTTCGAGCGGACCGATCAGGCCGCGCTCCTCACCATGCTCGGCCAGCGCTGCCGTGAAGGCGCGCGCCAAATCGATCCGGTCGCCGAAGATGGCGGCTGCTGCTGCCGGCTCCGCTTCGACCTCTTGAGATGTTTCACGTGAAACATCTCCCGACTGCTGCTGATCAGCCACGGCGGATCACGGTGTGGCGCTCGGCGCCCTCACCGTAGGACTCCGACACATAGCCGCGGGCGGCGACCACGTCGTGCACAAGCTTGCGCTCGTAGCTGGACATCGCAGGAAGCGACGCCTGGGAGGCGCCGTCCTCGATGCGTGCGATCGCGCGGTCGACAAGCTTCTCGAGCTGCTGCTGGCGTGCGTCGCGTGAGCCGCCGATGTCCAGGATCAGACGCGAGAAGCGCCCGGTCTTGGTCTGCACCGCGATGCGCGTCAGCTCCTGAAGTGCCTGCACCGTGTCGGGCGAAGAGAGCAGACGCAGCGAGTCAGCGTCTTCGTTCTCCACCGTCACGTATGCACGACCTGCGCGCACGTCGAGCGCCAGGTCGCCGTCGATGTCGGCGATGTCGAGGAGGCCCTCGATGTAGTCGGCGGCGATGTCGCCTTCTTCTTCCAGCTGCGCGACGGACGCGGTCGTCTCAGGGGAGGTGCTCATGGTGATCCTCGGTGGCTCGGTCAGGACGGATTCTGGGGCTTGTTCTTCTGCGACTGCTTCTTGGCGCGCTGCTTGCGGACCGGCTGCTGACGCTTGGGCGCCTGCTCCTTGGCACGCTGCGCCTCTTCATACAGACGCTGCTGCTCGGCCTGGTACTTCTCGAGCGGCACGACCCTTCCCTGCGCATCGAGAGCCTTGCCCTTGCGCGCCAGGCGCTCCTCGCGTGCCTTGGCCGCCTCGGATCCGGGGGTCGGCAGGTTCCGGATGACGAGGAACTGCTGCACCATCGTCCAGATGTTGCTGGTGAACCAGTAGAGCACGACACCCAGCGGGAAGAAGACGCCCGAGAAGATGAACGCCAGGGGCAGCACGTAGAGCATGATGCGCTGCATCTGGTAGGCCTGCCCGGTCTTGGCCTCGGGAGACAGGTTCTTGGAGATGATCTGCAGCTGCGTGAAGAACTGCGACGCGATCATGAGGATCACGAGGATGACCAAGATGACGACCGTCGCCGTCTGACCCTGACCGATCGCGTCGACCATGTTGGTGTGCAGGGGAGCGACACCGAACAGCTGCGCGTCGTAGAACTGCCTCGTGAGCTCGGTGCTGAGCAGCCCGACGCCGCCGACGCCCCATTCAGCGTGCCGCTTGACGTCGCTCAGCGTGTAGAACATGCCGAGGAGGATCGGCATCTGCACGAGCAGCGGAAGGCAGCTCGACACCGGCGTCGTGCCGTGCTTCTTGTACAGCGCCATCGTCTCGCGGCTCATCGCCTCGCGAGACAGCTGATCCTTCTTACCGCGGTACTTCTCCTGAACTTTCCGCAGTTCAGGAGCAATTTCCATCATCTTGCGCTGGCTCTTGATCTGCCGCACGAACAGCGGGATGAGCGCGGCGCGCACAACGATCACGAGGCCGATGATCGACAGCACCCACGTGAGGCCGGCGTTCGCCTCCAGGCCGAGCGACGTGAGCAGCCAGTGCCAGAACACGAGGATCGCCTCGACCAGCCACTTGAACGGCCACATGATCGTGCTGAAGAAGTCGAGGCCCGCGGCGGGAGCGTCAGTCGTGGGTGTCGGAACCGCGGGGGTCGGCGTCGCGGCGAAGAGATCCAGCAAGGATCAGTCCTTTCTCGGATGCACGACGAAGCCGTGCGGAGTGAGGCGGTGTCGGAAATCTGCGTGCGGCGGGACGTCGTCGATGCCGCCCTTCGCCCACGGGTGGCATCGGGCCAGCCGGGCGGCCGTGAGCGCAGCGCCCTTGAGAGCGCCATGCTGCTGGACCGCGCCGACGGCATACGCCGAGCACGACGGGTAGTACTTGCAGACGTCGCCGTACAGGTGCGAGATCGTCGCGCGATATGCGTGAAGACCGGTCAGCACCAGGTTGCGCGGGAGCAGTCCGATGAACTGCAGCGGGTCGGATGCCGTGAGCCTGCCGTCACCGAGCGCGTACGACGGCAGTGTCGAGGTGCTCACGCTGCCGCTTTCCTGCTGAGACAGCGGGCGACCTCGTCACGCAGGGCAGGGAACGGCGCCGTCGCTGACGAGGGGAGCGCGCGGATCACCACGTCGGATCCGGGGCGCACGCCGGGAAGGGCTTCGGCGCAGACGGCCTTGAGCCGCCGGCGAACCGTGTTGCGCGTGACAGCGGTGCCGACCTGCTTGCTCACGATGAAGCCAAAGCGCGCAGGACGGTCTTCACCGGATGCCACCACGTACGTGACCGTCAGCGCACCGGCACAACGGGCACCGCCGCGGACGACGGCCTTGTACTCCGCCCCGCGGGTGATTCGATTCCCGCGCGCCAGCACCGGTCGTCGGCTCAGGCCGAGAGCTCGGTGCGGCCCTTGGCGCGGCGAGCCGAGAGGATGGCGCGGCCGGCGCGAGTGCGCATGCGGGCGCGGAAGCCGTGCTTCTTGGCGCGGCGGCGGTTGTTGGGCTGGAACGTGCGCTTGCTCATGAGGATCACTCCGGATCGGCGGTCACCCGAACGCTCTAGACCGGGGACACAGGTACAGGGGACTGCCCAAGGCGGGCATAAGTCAACTGAGTAAGGGTACGTCGAGACACGCCCGAACTCAAACCGGCACCGGCGGAGAGACACATTATCCACGGACTTCACAGGTGCCCTGGCGAGGACACGCGGGCCCGATCTACAGTGGGTTTTGCTCGCCCGCGCCCCGATGACATACCGTGGCACGGTCGAGTTATCCACAGGCAGCGTCCCTCCGCAGTCCGGCCCCACGACGGCCGGCCAGAGGGAACCCGGTGATCGACACCACGCGAAGACCTGCGAGCGACGGCCATACCCCGGCTGTCATCCGATAGACCACAACTGGGGAGCCATGACACAGCACGACATTCCGGACGTCCCCGTCTGGAGCGCAGTGCTCGACGTCCTCGCCATCGACGAGCGCGTCACTCCTCAGATGCAGGGCTTCCTCAACCTCGCCGTGGCGCAGGGCGTGATGGGCGGCACTCTCTACCTCGATGTGCCGAACGACCTCACGGCAGCACAGCTGAACAAGCGACTGCGCACGCCGATCCTCGAAGCACTCGCCCGTGTCGACGCTCAGCCGGAGGCCACGACCTTCCGCGTCGTGGTCAATCCCGAGCTCGCCGACGCCCAGCTCACGGCTCCAGTCGCGGTGCAGACGTCGACGTCGACGGCATCCGGGCCATCGCTCCAGCCGGCGGCGAACATCAGCCGCCCCCCGCTCGAGGAGTACACCGAGCCGCCGTCGCGCAGCGACACCCGGCTCAACCCCAAGTACACCTTCGACAACTTCGTCATCGGCCAGTCCAACCGGTTCGCCCACGCGGCCGCCGTCGCCGTCGCCGAGGCACCCGCGAAGGCATACAACCCGCTGTTCATCTACGGCGACTCGGGGCTCGGCAAGACGCACCTCCTCCATGCCATCGGCGACTACGCGCTCAGCCTCTACACCGGCATCCGCGTTCGCTACGTGTCGAGCGAGGAGTTCACGAACGACTTCATCAACTCGATCGCGAACAACCGCGGATCCGCGTTCCAGGCGCGCTACCGCGACGTCGACGTGCTGCTGATCGACGACATCCAGTTCCTTCAGGGTCGCGCCGAGACGCAGGAAGCCTTCTTCCACACGTTCAACACGCTTCACGACCACGACAAGCAGGTCGTGATCACAAGCGACGTGCCGCCTCGCCAGCTCACCGGCTTCGAAGACCGCATGCGCAGCCGCTTCGAGTGGGGCCTCATCACCGACGTTCAGGCGCCCGACCTCGAGACCCGCATCGCCATCCTCCGCAAGAAGGCGCAGTCTGAGCGGCTCCTCGTACCCGACGACGTGCTCGAGTACATCGCGACGAAGGTCTCGTCGAACATCCGTGAGCTCGAAGGCGCCCTCATCCGCGTCTCGGCGTTCGCGAACCTCAACCGCTCGACGCTCGACATCGCGCTCGCCCAGACGGTGCTGCGCGACATCGTCGACCACGACGACGCCAACGTCATCTCTCCCACGGACATCATCACGGCCACCGCGCAGTACTTCCGGCTCACGGTCGACGACCTCTACGGCTCGAGCCGATCCCAGTCGGTCGCCACGGCGCGCCAGATCGCGATGTACCTGTGTCGTGAGCGCACGAACCTGTCGCTGCCGAAGATCGGGCAGCTTTTCGGAAATCGCGATCACACCACCGTGATGTACGCGTACAAGAAGATCAGCGAGCTCATGAAGGAGCGCCGCTCGATCTACAACCAGGTCTCCGAGATCACGACGCAGCTCGGTCGCGTCGGCCGCTGACCGTCCCGCCCGTCCCAGGGCGATATATTCCTGGATCCGCGCTTGACACTCGTCGCGTGGATGCCCAATTATTCGCGTTCTTCACAGTGTGGACAGCCTGTGGATAACTTCGCGGCGCTGTCGATGGATTGTGAGTCTTCTGGGGGATCCTGTGGATGGACCCGTGGAATCGGAGATGCCCGAGATTCCGCGTCCCCTGCGGCATCCGCAGCTCGCTCACAACTTACACATGTGTGGTTTCCGCTCGGCACAAGGGATCGGCCGAGTTATCCACAGTTTCCACAGCGGTTAACACCATGACAGAGATAGATATATGTAAAGGGCGCTCGATCACCTGGGGAAGCGGGACGGGTGAAACGACAGACTCTTCCGGACCATGCCGGTCGTGGCACTAGCATGGGAAGGCCCTACTCGACGTCAAGGGAGCCCCAGTGAAGTTCCACGTCAATCGCGATGTGTTCAGCGAGGCCGTGTCGTTCGTCGTGAAGCTCCTGCCGCAGCGCAATCCCCAGCCGATCCTGGCCGGTGTGCTGATCGAGGCTTCCGACAGCGGACTCTCGCTCGCGGCCTTCGACTACGAAGCGTCCGCCCGCACGACCATCGAAGCCACGGTCGACGAGCCCGGCACGATCCTCGTGCACGGCCGGCTCCTGTCGGAGATCGCCTCGCGCCTTCCGAACGCTCCCATCCAGATCGAGCAGGACGAGGAGAACGGCATCGTCCTCACGTGCGGATCCGCGCGCTTCACGCTCGCGTCGATGCCCGTGCAGGAATACCCGGCCATCCCGGAGGTCTCCGGCGAGGCCGGCCTCGTTCCTGCAGAGGACTTCGCCACCGCGATCTCGCAGGTGGCGTTCGCCGCGTCGCGTGACGATGTCACCCCCGTGCTCACCGGTGTGCAGCTCGAGGTCGCCGGAAACGAGCTCAGCCTCGTCGCGACGGACCGCTACCGCGTCGCCCTCCGCGAGATCCCCTGGGATGCCGGAACGACCACTGCCGGCGACGAGGCGACCACCGCGCTCGTCCCCGCACGCACACTGACCGAGGTCGGCAAGACCTTCGCGCACTCCGGTGACATCCAGGTCGCGTTCTCGGGAACCGGCGATCGCGAGATCATCGCCTTCACCGCCGGCAACAAGACCGTGACGTCGCTGCTCATCAAGGGCAACTTCCCGCCGGTGCGCCGCCTGTTCCCGGAGCAGACCGACCACTATGCGGTGGTCAACACGGCTGAGCTCGCAGAGGCCGTGCGCCGTGTGTCGCTCGTGCTCGACCGCTCCGCTCCGCTGCGCTTCACCTTCACTGCGGAAGGCGTGTCGATGGACGCGTCCGGCACGGAGCAGGCGCGAGCGACCGAAGCCGTCGACGCGACCCTCACGGGCGAAGAGGTCACGCTCGGCCTCAACCCGCAGTACCTGCTCGAAGCGCTCAGCGCCGTGAAGAGCGAGTTCACCCGCATCACCTTCACGTCGAGCGACAACGCGAACAAGCTCAGCCCCGTGCTCATCACGCCGCAGACGTCGGGCACCCCCGAGAGCTTCAAGTACCTGCTGCAGCCCAACCTGCTTCTCCGCTGATCGATGGGCCCGTCGGATGCGGCGGGCG